>DASRZN010000221.1:0-4815 GCA_035686325.1 Lysobacteraceae bacterium | reverse complement strand
CGACAAGTTCGAGGGGCTGGCCGCGCAGGACGACGCGGTCGAGCTGTCGGGCCAGCTCAACGCGCTCGCGGTGGCGCTGATGAAGATCGCCAACGACCTGCGCTGGATGAATTCCGGACCGCTGGCGGGACTGGGCGAGGTCGAACTGCCGGCGCTGCAGCCGGGCTCCTCGATCATGCCGGGCAAGGTCAACCCGGTGATCGCCGAGGCCACCTGCATGGTCTGCGCGCAGGTGATGGGCCACCACGTCGCGGTGACCGTGGCCGGCCAGAGCGGCAACTTCCAGCTCAACGTGATGCTGCCGCTGATCGCGACCGACCTGCTGGAGTCGGTCCACCTGCTGGCGAACGCGATGCGCCTGCTCGCCGACAAGGCGATCGCCGGCCTGCAGGTGCGCGGGGATCACGTCGCCGCGGCGCTGGACCGCAATCCGATCCTGGTCACCGCGCTCAACCCGGTGATCGGCTACGAGAAGGCGGCGGCGATCGCCAAGCGGGCATATGCCGAGGGGCGGCCGATCCTCGACGTCGCGATGGAAATGAGCGGATTGCCGGAACGCCGGTTGCGCCGGCTGCTCGATCCGGCGGCGCTCACCCGCGGCGGGATTTCCGCGGCGCGCTGAGCGGAAGGCGGACGGCCGGCAGGCCTTGGCCGCGCCGGCGGCGAGCGGCTCGGCGCCGGCAGGCGGCGTCACGCCGCCGCCGGACCGTTCACTCGCGCGTGGCCGCGTCGGCCTCGCGCGCGGCGTCGGTCGCGTCGGCGTCGCCGGAGTCACGGCGGACGGCTGCCCGCACGCCTTCGCGGATGCCTTCGCGGATGTTGTCGCGGATGCGCGCGCGATCCTCGTCGGTGGCGACGTGATCGTCCTTCATGCAGTCGTCGATGTCTTCGCGAGTCAGTCGCGCGTAGGGCGCGAATTCCGGCAGCGACGCGGCGAGCCGCTGCTGGGTCTCCAGCATCGGCGGCAGTTGCACGCACAGCTTGCGGGCCTCGGCCTCCAGGCGCTTGCCCTCGGCCTCCATGCGCTTGTCGAGGCTGTCGGTGTCGCCGTGCAGCAGGCCGGTGAACGCCTCGCCCAACGCCTTGCCGGCGAGATCCGCGCCCTGCACGCCGAGCGTCATGCCGGCCTCGGCGATGCCGATCACCTGCTTGCGATAGGCGAGCAGCAGCCCGCGCTGCTCGGGCGTGGTGGCGACCTTGCGGCCGTCGACCAGGAATTCGCCGCCCGGCGTGATCACCGCCTTGGGCAAGCTGTCGTCGCGGTGCCTGATGCGGACGCTGCTCTTGCCGGTGCCGATCTGGATGTCCGGACCGTTGCTGATGTCGAGGTCGCTGGTCTCCAGTTCCGCGCGCGCCTTGCGCAGGGCGGCGTCGACGGACTTGCCGAGGGCGGTCTGCGGCGCGCCTTGCGCATCCGCGGCCGGATGGCCGGCAGGGGGCGCGTCGCGGTGGCAGGCGCCGAGCAGCGGCAGGGCCAGGGCGAGCGCGAGGCCGAGGAACAGCGGGGTGCGGAGTATGGTCATCGGGGCTTCCCTATGCAGCGTTCGATGCATTTCGCTTCTTGAGGCTGGTCGTTGCCGTCCATGGCGCCGCTTCTTCGCGTCGGATCGTCCGGCCCGGCCATCCGTGGCCGGGCATCAGGCGATCCAGCCGATGCCGATAGGGCATCGGCTAGCGCGGCCGCTCACCCCTCGTCCCGCCACCTGCGCAGGCGGATGGCGGCGAGGATCATCACCACGCCGGCGATCGCGCCGATCCACAGCTGCGGGGTGGCGAGCACGGACCAGGTCTGGCCGAGGTCGAGCAGGCGCAGCGCGCTGCCGGGGTCGTTGTCGTCGAAGTGGCGCAGGTCCATCACCGAAGCCCAGCTGCCCGGGGCGATGCTGAGCAGGGCGCGGGCGACGATGTTCTTCCAGAACCAGGCCGAGCCGAGGTCGAACAGCTGCATGAGGTCGAACCAGCTGACGAAGATGCCGGCGAAGACCGGGATCATCACCGCCCACAGGAACGGCTTGCTGCGCGCCCAGGCCGAGCACAGCAGCAGCCAGCCGACCGTCGGCAGCGCCCACAGCGCGTATACCGGGATGGTCGCGAGCAGGCGGCCGGCGAGGGCGAACGGGCTGGCCGGGCCCCACAGCAGCTGCACCGGGTTGCCGCCGTGGAACAACACGAACAGGCTGAGCAGCAGCAGGAAGCCGAGTCCGGTCACCAGCGCCGCGCCGACCGCGATCACGGGCGCCATCAGGGTCGCGCTCGCGACCTTCGACCAGACGGTCTGCGCGTCCGACAGCGGCAGCGACTTCCAGAACAGCACGCTGCGGTCGCGGCGCTCGTCGTACAGCGCGCCCAGGCAGTAGAAGAACACCACGAAGGCCAGCACGATGAAGGGCCAGCTCGCCGCCATCAGCAGGCTGATGTCGAGCGCGCCGCCGAGCTGGTGGATGTCCTTGGCGTCGAGGTGCCGGGCCAAGGCCGCGAAGTCGAGCCCGTTGATCTCGACACCCGCGCCGTTGTCCAGCACCAGCTTGCCTTCGCCGACGGCGCGGCGCGCGGCCATCTCGCCCACGCCCATGCCCATCAGCGACAGCAGCAGGAAGATGCCGCCGGCGACCAGCGGCGCCCACAGGAAGCCGCCCTTGTGTTCCCAGAACTCGCGCCTGAGCAGCAGGCGGAACTTGTGCGTCGGGTGCGCCGGGTGGGCGCGGGTTTCGGCAACGGCATTCATGCGTAGGTCCCCTTCATGACGGCGACGAACAGGTCGGCCAGGCCCGGCGTGCGGGTCTCGCCGAAGGCGGCCAGCTGCGCCTGCGGCACGCCGTCGAACAGCATCACGGTCTTGCCGAACGGCAGGCCGCGCTCGTCCACCGGCTTGAGCGCGCGGGCGGCGTCGAGGCGGTCGGCGTTGACCAGCACCTCGACATAGCGTTCGCCCAGCGCGTCCATCGCGGCGTCGAGCACCATCCGGCCGTCGCGGATGAACAGCACGTCGGTGAGGATGTGCTCGACTTCCTCGACCTGGTGGGTGGTGATCAGGATGGTCTTGTCCTCGTCGAAGTAGTCCTCCAGCAGGCGCTGGTAGAACTGCTTGCGGTAGAGGATGTCCAGGCCCAGGGTCGGCTCGTCGAGCACCAGAAGCTTGGCGTCGATCGCCATCACCAGGGCCAGGTGCAGCTGCACGATCATGCCCTTGGACAACTCGCGCACGCGCATCTGCGGCTTGAGCCCGGTGTTGGCGAGGAAGCGCTCGCAGCGGGCGCGGTCGAAGCGCGGGTGCACGCCGGCGACGAACTCGATCGCCTCGCGCACCCGCATCCAGCGCGGCAGCACGGCGACGTCGGCGATGAAGCAGACGTCCTCCATGAGTTCGTCGCGCTCGGTGCGCGGGTCGCGGCCGAGCACCTTGAGCTCGCCGTCGAACGGGATCAGGCCGAGCATCGCCTTCAGCGCGGTGGTCTTGCCGGCGCCGTTCGGGCCGATCAGGCCGACGATGCGGCCGGACGGGATCTCGAACGCGGTGCCGTCCAGCGCCACCTTGTTCTTGTAGGTCTTGCGCAGGCCGCGGGCGGCGACCACCGGCGCGGTGCGGGTCACGGCCTCCTCCCTCTGCATCGCGTTCATCGCGCACCCGCCTGGCTGCCCAGCAGCTCCGCGGGGGACAGGCCCAGCCGCAGGATGCGTTCCAGCACCAGCGGCCATTCCTCGCGCAGGAAGCGGTCGCGTTCGTTGACCAGCAGCTTCTTCGCAGCCTCTTCGGTGACGTACATGCCCAGTCCTCGGCGTTTCTCGACAAGAGCCTCGTCCGCCAGTTCCTGGTAGGCGCGCGAGACGGTGATGGGGTTGAGCTGGTATTCGGCGGCGACCTGGCGCACGGAGGGCAGGGCGTCGCCCGGCTTCAGCACGCCGTCCAGCATCATCGCGATGACGCGCTCCTTGAGCTGGCGGTAGATCGGAGCGCCGTCGCTCCACTGGATCGAGGTCATGGTTCAGCTCCTGCTGCGGCGCAGGCCCTGCGCGAAGGAGAAGTAGGGCAGGGCCAGCACCGAGCGGGTCCGGCGCGCGCCATGGTGGCGGGAAGGGGCGGGGGCGGTGTCCGTGCCGGCATCGGCGTCGTCGCCGGGAAGGGCGAGGTCGGCGTCGTCCAGCAGCGCCGCCTCGGCCGGGAGGACCGCGACGGGGCCGCCCGACAGCGTGGCGTCCGGCAACAGGCCGCCCGGCAGCGGCATGGCGACCGGCCTGCCGGCCAGCAGCAACACGGCGAACACGGTGGCGGAGGCCGAGAGCGCCGTCATCGTGCGGAGGAGCTTGCGGTTCATGGCGAACGTCCTGCTCGGGGTGACTGGTGTTGTATGCAACTATAACACCAAAACACAGCCGGTCAAGGGGAGACCCCCCCCCAACTGATGGCACAGGGCCGGCCGGGCCGACCGGGCCCCCACGCCTGCCGGCTGGCGGGTGCCCAGCCGGGCGCGATCCCGCGCTGTCGCACGGCGTTGCGCGTCCACGGAGCGACCGCGACAATGGCCGGCCCGCGCGCCCTGCGCGCCCAACGCCGGTCTTCCGGCGCGACCGAGGATCCCCGATGAAGTGCTTCCCGCGCGGCCTCGCCGCGTCCCTGTTGTGCGCCAGCCTGCTCGGCGCCACCGCCTTCGCCCCCTTTGCCGCGCAGGCCGCGCAGGCCGGCACCCCCTCCACCGCGCCGGCGAGCCAGCGCGACCGGGTGAGTTATGCGATCGGCATGGACGTCGCCCATTCGCTGGAGCCGATCGCGCCCGAAGTCGACGTCGCCGCGCTCGAGGCCGAACTGCGCAACGCCTT
>DASRZN010000220.1:5000-10672 GCA_035686325.1 Lysobacteraceae bacterium | reverse complement strand
CAGGCGCCGAACCCGCACATCCTCACCCTCGCCCCGCCGCCGTCGCTCGATCCGAAGTGGTGGGGGCCGCACACCGGCTACACGCTGGCGAAGATGGGGATGAGCTTCGTGACCCTGGGCCTGGCCACGGAGTTCGCCGGCCAGAACATCGCGATCGACGCGCTGTGGCCGCGCACGATCATTGCCACCGACGCGCTCAACATGATCCCGGGGATTCCGCTGGAACGCTGCCGCAAGCCGGACATCGTCGCCGACGCCGCGCACGCGGTGCTGGTGCAGCCCGCCGGCGCGGGCAGCGGCCGCTTCCTGGTCGACGAGGACGTGCTGCGCGCCGCCGGCGTCACCGATTTTTCGCGTTACGCGGTGGATCCTGCGCAGTCCCCGCTGCCCGACCTGTTCCTCGACTGACGCCCGCCGCGCATGAAATACCTGCACACCATGGTCCGCGTGCGCGACCTCGACGCCTCGCTGCGCTTCTACTGCGAGGGCCTCGGCCTGCGCGAGGCGCGGCGCATGGAAAACGAACAGGGCCGGTTCACGCTGGTGTTCCTGTCGGCGCCGGACAGCCCGGACGCGGAGATCGAGCTCACGTACAACTGGGGTTCGGACGAGGACTACGGCAGTGCCCGCAACTTCGGGCACCTGGCCTTCCGCGTCGAGGACATCTATGCGACCTGCGCGCACCTGCAGGCGATGGGCGTGACCATCAACCGGCCGCCGCGCGACGGCCACATGGCGTTCGTGCGCTCGCCGGACCTCGTGTCGATCGAACTGCTGCAGGCCGGCGCGCCGCTGCCGCCGCAGGAGCCGTGGGCGTCGATGCCCAACACCGGCAGCTGGTAGCGGCGGAAGACTTCGCTTCCGTCCCCCAAGGCGCCGACTCAGCCCAGCGCCTGCATCCAGTCGGCGAGCAGGTCGTCGATGTGCTCCAGCCCCACCGAGATCCGCAGCAGGTTCTGCGGGGATACCGGGTTCGCCCCTTCGACAGACGCCCGGTGCTCGACCAGCGATTCGCAGCCTCCCAGCGAGGTCGCGTTGGTGAACAGCCGCAGCCGGCCCGCGGCCGCCAGCGCCGCCTCGCGTCCGCCGCGCAGTTCGAGCGAGAGCATCCCGCCGAAATCGCGCATCTGCCGTGCCGCGACGTCGTGTCCCGCGTGCGCCGCCAGGCCGGGATAGTTCACCCGCTCCACCGCCGGATGCTGCGCGAGCGCCTCGGCCAGCCGCCGAGCGTTCGCGCAGTGCAGCGCCATCCGCGCCGGCAGCGAACGGCAGCCGCGCAGGGTCAGCCAGGCGTTGAACGGC
Organism: Lysobacteraceae bacterium; assembly: GCA_035686325.1. GTDB lineage: Bacteria > Pseudomonadota > Gammaproteobacteria > Xanthomonadales > Xanthomonadaceae > JABFWF01. Next base: position 9,370 of record DASRZN010000220.1, on the reverse strand, counting down.
GACAGCACCGCGCCGGTGACGTGGCGGCGGTGCGCGACCCGGTCGAACAGCGCGTCGCGGCGGACGAACACCAGCGCGCCCCCGAGCACGTCGCTGTGGCCGCCGAAGTACTTGGTGGTCGAGTGCATGACCACGTCCGCGCCCAGCGCCAGCGGCTGCTGCAGCACCGGCGAGGCGAAGGTGTTGTCGCAGGCGAGCAGCGCGCCGTGCGCATGCGCGACCTGCGCCAGCGCGGCGATGTCGCTGATCTTCATGCGCGGGTTGGACGGCGTTTCCACCCAGACGATGGCCGCGCCCCGCGCGCAGGCGCGCTCGACCGCGGCGAGGTCGGCCATGTCCACCGCCGTCGCCGTAACGCCGCGCTCGGGCAGGAATTCGCCGGCGAGGTAACGCAGCCCGCTGTAGCAGTCGTCCGGGATCAGCACGCGCGCGCCGCCCGGCAGCGATTCCAGCAAGCCGGCCATCGCCGCCATGCCGGAGGCGAAGGCCAGCGCCGCAGCGCCGCCTTCCAGCGCGGCCAGCGCTTCCTCGAGGCGGTCCTGGGTGGGGTTGCCTTCGCGCTGGTACTCGTAGCCGGCGACGCGTTCGCCGGCCGGGCCGTGGCGGAAGGTGGTCGACAGGTGGATCGGCGGCGCGACCGCGCCCGTCTCCGGGTCGGGCCGGGCGCCGGCGTGCACCGCCAGCGTCGCCGGGTGCAGCTGGCCGGCGGCCACGCTCAGCCCCTCGCCGCGCGGAAGGCGTCGCGCGCGGCCGCGAGGGTGCGGGCGATCTCGTCCTCGCCGTGCGCGCTGGAGACGAAGCCCGCCTCGAATGCCGACGGCGCCAGGTACACCCCGCGCTCCAGCATCGCGTGGAAGAAGCGGTTGAACGCGGCGGTGTCGCAGGCGATCGCCTGCGCGTAGGTGTCGACCGGCGTCGCGCTGAAGAACAGCCCGAACATGCCGCCCACGCGCTGGGTGGTGAACGGCACGCCGGCCTCGCGCGCGGCCGCTTCCAGGCCGTCGCACAGGCGATGGGTGGTCGCTTCCAGCGCCTCGTGGAAGCCCGGCGCCTGGACCAGGCCGAGCATCGCCAGTCCGGCCGCCATCGCCACCGGATTGCCGCTGAGCGTGCCGGCCTGGTAGACCGGGCCGCTCGGCGCGATCTGCCGCATCAGCTCGGCGCGGCCGCCGTAGGCGCCGACCGGCATGCCGCCGCCGATCACCTTGCCGAAGGTGGTCAGGTCGGGGGTCACGCCGTAGCGCGCCTGCGCACCGCCGAGCGCGACCCGGAAGCCGGTCATCACCTCGTCGAAGATCAGCAGCGCGCCGTGCTGCGTGCACAGCGCGCGCAGGTGCGCGAGATACCCCTCGCGCGGCGGCAGGCAATTGGCGTTGCCGACCACCGGCTCGATGATCAGGCCGGCGATGTCGCCGCCGCATTCGTCGAACAGCGCGGTCGCCGCGTCGAAGTCGTTGTAGGGCAGGGTCAGGGTGAGGTCGGCCAGCGCCTTCGGCACGCCCGGCGAAGTCGGCACGCCGAAGGTCAGCGCGCCGCTGCCGGCCTTCACGAGGAAGCTGTCGCCGTGCCCGTGGTAGCAGCCTTCGAACTTGACGATGCGCGCGCGCCCGGTAGCGCCGCGCGCGAGCCGGATCGCCGACAGCGTCGCCTCGGTGCCGGAATTGACCATGCGCACCATCTCGCAGCTGGGCACCAGCCGGCGGATGGTCTCGGCCATGGTCACCTCGAGCGGATTCGGCGCGCCGAAAGACAGGCCGTCGCGCGCGGCCGCGATCGCCGCCTCCAGCACCGCCGGATGGTTGTGGCCGACGATCATCGGCCCCCAGGAACCGACGTAGTCGACGTAGCGGTTGCCGTCCACGTCCACCAGGTACGCGCCTTCCGCCCGCTGCACGAAGAAGGGCTCGCCGCCCACCGACTTGAACGCGCGCACCGGCGAGTTGACGCCGCCCGGCATCAGGTCCTGCGCGCGGGTGAACAGGGCATGCGAACGGCTGGTGTCCATGGGGCTCTCGTCAGTCGAAAAGGGCGGCGCAGGCGCGCGCCGCGGCAACGGGGTCGGGCGCGGCGAACACGCCGCTGATCACCGCGACGAGGTCGGCGCCTGCCGCGACCAGCGGCGGAGCATTGTCCGGCGTGATCCCGCCGATCGCTACCCGCGGCAAGCCCAGGCGGGCGGCGTCGCGCAGCAGCTCCGGGGTCGCGCGGCGCGCCTGCGGCTTGGTCGGCGAAGGAAAGAAGGCGCCGAAGGCGACGTAGCTGGCGCCGGCGCGCGCGGCGGCGTCGGCGCGCGCCGGATCGTCGTAGCAGGAGCTGCCGAGGATCGCGTGCGGCCCGAGCGCCGCGCGCGCGGCGCCGACCATGTCGTCGTGTTCACCCAGGTGGACGCCGGCGGCGCCGACGGCGGCCGCCAGCGCGACGTCGTCGTTCACGATCAACGGCACCCGCGCCCGCGCGCACAGCGCCTGCAGCGCCTCCGCCTCGTGTCGGCGAGTGGCGGCATCCGCCTGCTTGCTGCGGTACTGCAGGCAGGTCGCGAAGGGCAGCAGGCGCGCAATGAGCGCCGGGTCGGGCAGCGGCTCGGGTGTGACCAGGTACAGGCCGCGGCGCAGCGGCGTGGGGCGGCCGGAGGCGGTCATGCGCGGGTCCACCGGGAGGATCGCCGATTATCGCTTCCGGCTGCGCGCCGCGGGTGGGACAATGGGGGTTTCCCAGGAACCGCATTGCCCGTGATGACCGAGACCGCCACCGCCTACCGCACCTGGATGTGCGTCGTCTGCGGCTTCATCTACGACGAGGCCAAGGGGTTGCCGGAGGAAGGCATCGCGCCGGGCACGCGCTGGGAGGACGTCCCGGACACCTGGACCTGCCCGGACTGCGGGGTCACCAAGGACGACTTCGAGATGATGGTGGTCTGAACGGGGACGCTCAGCTCGGGCGCACCGCGCTCGCGCTGAGTTCGACCAGCCGCTCGCGCAGCGGGCCCGCGTCCGCCGCGTCCGGGTAGCGCTGCAGGTAGCGGTCGAGGTCCTGGCGCGCGCCGTGCCGGTGGCCCAGCCGCAGGTAGCCCAGGCCGCGTTCGCGCAGCGCCTCGGCGTTGTCCGGGGCCAGCTTCAACAGGCGGTCGGCGCAGCGCACCGCGCGCTCCCAGTCGTCGCGTTCGGCGTACACCGCGTGCAGGTTGCGCAGCATGCGCATCAGCATCGCGCGGTGGGTCGCGGGGTGCAGGATGCGGAACAGCGCCTCGTCGTCCGGCATCTCGCCGCCCAGGTGCGGCTTGGCGCGCTGGCGCAGCTCCTCCACGTCGAGCGGGCGGCCGCGGTTGAAGGGGTCCATCACCAGCACGCTGTCGCCGACCGGCAGGCGCACCAGGAAATGGCCGGGGAACGAGATCCCGTCCAGCGGCATGCCGAGCCGGCGCGCCACCTCCATCTGCACCATCGCCAGCGAGATCGGGTTGCCGAGCCGGCGCTCGAACACCTCGTTGAGGTAGCTGTTGCGCGGGTCGTAGTACTCGGTCTGGTTGCCGGAGAAGCCCACCTCGTCGAACAGGTGCTGGTTGATCGCGCGCATCTTCAGCGGCCACTGGTCGATCGCTTCGACTTCCCCGCGCAGATCGTCGGCGTAACGCTGGACCATGGCGTCGTAGGCCCGGGGCTCCAGTTCGGGATACTCGTCGCGCGCGATCAGCAGCGCGGTGCCGAGCAACGGCAGGCCGTCGTCGTCGAGGCCCGCGAGCGCATTCCAGTCGGGAAGGTCGAAACCGGCACCGGTGCTCATGGCCGCAAGCCTGCGCCGCGGGTGGGCGTCGTGCAAGCCCCGCGCGCTGCCAGTTCAGTGCGCCTTGACATCGCCGATGCCCGGGCCGAAGCGCAGCGAAGCGCCATCGCGCAGCTCGAGCCGACGCGCCTCGCCGGCATTGAGTTCGAGCACGTAGCGCGCGGCCGCGTTGCTCGGATACGGCGGGCAGGCGTCGCCGAGCGAGCACGGCGGCACGTCGCGCTGCTGCGCGACCAGGCGGCGCGCCTCGTCGAAGTACAGGATGTCGAGCGGGATGCGGGTGTTCTTCATCCAGTACGCCTGCGGCTCCTCGCGCTCGTGGATGAAGAGCATGCCGTGGCCGGCGGGCAGCTCGTCGCGGAACATCAAGCCGCGCTCGCGTTCCGCATCCGTGTCGGCGATCTCCACCTGGTAGCGCTGTCCGCCGAGCTCGACCCAGCGTCCACCCGCGGCGCAGCCGCCGGCCAGCACGCAGGCCGCCATCGCCACCCACCACATGCGTCCTGCCGCCATCGCCGCGCTCCGTTCCCGGGAATCGCAACGGTTGGACGCAGCGGCCCTCGAAGTCAAGCGCGAACGTTTCCTGAGCG
>DASRZN010000219.1:0-8515 GCA_035686325.1 Lysobacteraceae bacterium | reverse complement strand
CGTCGAACTTGGCGCCGTCGAGGGTGAGCGTGCCTTCCTTGCTGGTGCTCAGGCCCAGCGCCGACATTTCCGCGTAGGCGCTGCCCATCGCCGTGCGCAGCGCCTGGGTCAGCGCGCGCGGCGCGGCGTCGCCGCTGAGCGCGGCGCCCTTGGTGTCCTTGTCGCCGGCCGCGCTCTGCGTGCGCAAGGCGTTGATCGCGGTGTTGTAGGCCTTGACGAAGGCCTCCATCCGCGTGCGCAGCGCGCCGCCGTCGCCGGCGATCGCCAGGTCGAAGGCCTGGCCCGGCTGCGCCTTGGTGAGGTCGAGGGTGACCCCGTCGATCAGGTCGGTGAGGTGGTTGGATGCGCTGGTGCGCTTGACCCCGTCGACCCAGACTTCCGCGTCCTGCGCGGCGGTGACCTCGGTCAGCGACGCGTTGCCGAGGGCGGACAGGCCGCCGTCGCCGCCGCTGGCGCTGACGGTGATCGCGCCGTCGGCGCCGCTGCGCGAGGAGGTCAGCACCAGCACGTCGCCGGCGTCGCCGTGGACGATGCTCGCGGCGATGCCCTGGCTGCCGGCCTTGGCGTTGATGGCGTCGCGGATGTCGGCGAGGGTGCCGTCGCCGGCGGCGATGTCGACCTCGATCGGGTCGTCGCTGCCCACCTGCAGGGTCAGCTTGCCGTAGCCGACCTGGGTGTCGGCGGCGATCGCGGCCGACTGCAGCTTGTGGGTGGTCGCCAGCTGTTCGACGCGCACCGCGTAGCTGCCGAGCGGCGCGGTGGTGCCGGCGCTGGCGGTGAAGCCGGCGCCTTCGCCGACAGTGGCCTTGCGGCCGGGGTCGGCACCGGCGGCCTTGAAGGCGTCCAGCGCGGTCTGCAGGCCGGACAGCGCGCCACTGAGCGCGCCGAAGGCGGAAATCTGCGCGCGGGTGCTGGACTCGGTGGCCTTCAGCCGGTTCTCGGTCGGCGCGCGCTCGGCCGAGACCAGGCCGGACACCAGGGCGTTGACGTCCAGGCCGGAGCCGATTCCTGCACTGACGATGCTGGCCACGAGTCCTCCTGCGGCGCGAACGTGTTGCTTCGAAGGGGGTAACGGCGCGGCCGTCGCGATCTTGAGGCGTGCAAGCGGCGTGCCAGCGCGCGTCGGCGTTCAGGCGCGCTCGTCGAGCAGGCGGCCGTGCTCGCGCAGGCGGCGGGCGATGCGCAGCGCGGTTTCGCTGGGGACCTGCAGGATCACGTCGCCGGTGCGTTCGTCGATCACGCTGACCGCGACCTGGCCGAGGTCTTCCTCGACCTTGAAGCGCAGGCGGGTGCGGGTGGGTTCGACCAGGGCTTCGAGCTGCCGCTGCAGCGCGTGCGGGCTGGCGGGTGCGGCGCGCGCCGCGGGCGTGGTGTCGGCGGGCGTCGCCGCCGGGTCGGCAGGCCGCGGCGTGGACGCGGACGCCCGCGCCTGCGCGGCGTGGGCGCGGAGTGCAGCGAGGGGCGCGATGTCGGGCATGGCGGCCTGCCGGAAACGCGGAAGGGGAGGCCGCGTGGGCGGCCTCCCCGGGTGTCACCGCGGGTGCGATGTCATCAGCGCAGCAGGCTGAGCACGCTCTGTGGCGCCTGGTTCGCCTGGGCCAGCATCGCGGTGCCGGCCTGGGTCAGGATCTGCGTGCGGGTCAGCTCCGCGGTTTCCTTGGCGAAGTCGGCGTCCATGATGCGGCTGCGCGCCGCGGACACGTTCTCGACCGAGATCTGCAGGCTGGCGATGACCGACTCGAAGCGGTTCTGCGCCGCACCGTAGGTGGCGCGCTCGGCGTTGATCTTGTCCAGCGCGATGTCGATGTCCTTGATCGCGTTGGTCGCGGCGGTGGCGTCGGCGGCGATGTCGGAGGTGCCGGTGACGGTCTTCAGAACGTCCTGCGCGGTGTCGGTGCTGGTCAGCGCGCCGCTGGTGCCGGCGGTGCCGCCCGACAGCTGGTTGCGGGTGACCGAGACCACGTCGTTGGTGGTGGTGCCGGCGCCGACCTGGAACGCGAAGGACGAGGAACCGGTGAACAGCGAGGTGCCGTTGAAGGTGGTGCCGTCGACGACGCGCGAGATTTCCGACTGCAGCTGGGCGAACTCGAGGTCGAGGTTGCTGCGGTCGCCGTCGCTGTTGGTGGCGTTGGCCGACTGCACCGCCAGCTCGCGCATGCGCTGCAGGGCGTCGCCGATCTTGCCCAGCGCGCCTTCGGCGGTCTGCGCCAGCGAGATGCCGTCGTTGGCGTTGCGGATCGCGACGTTGGAGCCGCGGATCTGGGCGTTCATGCGCTCGGCGATGGCGAGGCCGGCGGCGTCGTCCTTCGCGCTGTTCACGCGCAGGCCCGACGACAGGCGCTGGATCGAGGTCGCCAGGCCCAGGTTGTTGGTGTAGAGGTTGCGCTGAGCGTTCAGCGACATCACGTTCGTATTGACGACAGACATGTTGGGTCTCCTGGACTGGTTGCCGGCGGGCAGGGCCACGGCCGGGGTTACCGCAGAAGATGCCGATGGTGGCCCCGTCCTCTGCTGTGCCAGATAACGGCCAGGGCGGCGCGGGCTTTAGCGCCTGTCGTGCGATTTTTGTGATGCGTCGCAGGGAAATTCCGGGCGGAGGGCCGGGGAGAGGCCTTGGATGTTGCCCCTGGGCCGTAGAGCGGAGCTTGCTCCGCTGCGTACCAGCGTCCGGTCAAAAGGCAGCGGAGCAAGCTCCGCTCTACGGTTCGAGGGTGGCTCGCTCAGAAGAAGCCGTATTCGCGGGTGAGGCGTTCGACCTCCGCGCCTTCGGAGATGTCGATCAGGATCCGCTTCTCGTTGGTGGCCACGCGCAGCGCGGCGTCCAGCACCGACGCCTCCACCCGGCGCGGGATCACCACCAGGCCTTCGCGGTCGCCGAACACCAGGTCTTCCGGCGCGACCCGCACGCCGTTGATCGTGACCGGCTTGTTGACACTGTCGAGGGTCGCCCGCTTGCGCACGTCCTGGCAGGAATAGCCCTGCGCGAACACCGGCAGGCCGAGGCGCACCACGTCCGCGCTGTCGCGGGTCATGCCGCCGACCACCACGCCAGCGGCGCCGCGGCGGATCGCGAGGTTGGCGTTGAGCTCGCCGAAGTAGGCGTACTGGCCGATCTCGTTCTCGACCACGATGACGTCGTTGGGCACCACCGTCGCGTAGCTGTCCAGCGCCTTGTAGATGCCGCGGAAGTCCTCGCCGTCCTCGAGCTTGCGCAGGCGCAGGGTCTTGGCGCGGCCGAGCATGCGCACGTCCGGCAGGTTGGGCGCGAGGCCGCGGATCACCTGGTCGGGATAACCGTGGTCGTCGAGGATGTCCGACAGCATCGGGCTCGACAGCAGGGCCTTGAGGTTGTTGAGCAGGCAGCGGTCGCGTTCGCGGCGGCCGGCCTCGATCAGCTCGGCCAGCGCGAAGTCCTCCGGCCAGTTCACGTCGATCGCCTCCAGCGGGCTCGCCTCCAGCAGCAGCGGCTGGTCGCCGATGCGGCGCTCCAGGCGCAGCGCGGCGTCGCGGCGGACGATGTACAGGCCCATCGTCTCGATCACGGTCTCGTCGAGGGTGAAGCTGTTGGGGATGTTGGCGATGTCGTAGCTCGGGCGGCCGTCGCGCCAGGTGTACAGGCGCTCCTTGCGCACCAGCACCGCGGAGTCGTGCGCGGTGCCGGGCTGGGCCAGCGTTTCGACGCCGCGGCGCATGGTGTCCGGCTCGATGAACGGGCTGGTGCACAGTGTCTGGATGTAGATGTCGGCCTCGACCTGGCGGACCTGGTTCATGAACAGGCGGTTGCCGTCGGTCGCGTTGCTGGCCAGCGTCGGGTCGCGCATCAGCACCCGGCAACTGCGTTCGGCGGCCATCGCCGCGATCTCCGCCGACTCGGTGTCCAGGCAGACCTCGTCGATGAAGTCGCAGGCCAGCAGCTTGTCGAGGGTGTGCAGGAACAGCGGCTTGCCGTCGAGCAGGCGCACGTTCTTGTTGCCGATGCGGTCGCTGTTGCCCTTGGCGGGAAGGAAGGCGACGGTCTTCATGCGGGTTCTCCGATGGAGCAGGCGGCGAGGATCCGCTGCGCGAAGCGGTCGATGCGGTCGGCGACCGGCTCGGCCTGCGGCACCGCCTGCGCGGCGAGGAAGTCGGCGAGTTCGGCGACGCCGTTGCGCACGTGCAGCGCGCGCTCGTCCTCGCGGATCAGGTGGCGCTCGCACAACAGGCCGACCAGCGCGCGGGCGTTGGCGCGCCGTCGCGCGCCGTCGCGGTCCTCGAGCCAGGCGGCCACGCAGTCGCCGAGGTCGGCGGCGCGCGCCGGCGCGTAGGCCGCCTCCGCCGCGGTGGCGGGGCTGCGGCCGAGGACGAGCAGCGGTTTGTCGCGCAGCAGCGCCTCGTACTGCAGGGTGGTGGTGCCGATGCAGGCGACGCGGTCGGCGCGCGCGATGAGCTCGGCGATCGGCACGCCGTGCGCCTCGACGAAGCGCGCCGGCAGCCGCAGCGGATGGCCGAGCACCTCGCGGTTGATCGGGTGGTCGCGGAACAGCACGGTCGCATTCGCCGGCAGCACCGCGTCGAGCGCGGCGACGATCGCCTGCAGGTCCGGCCACAGCGGTTGGCTGAGGCCGATGGTGCGCAGCGCGGTGGGCTCGATCGAGGAGCCGACCGCGCTGGTCAGCACGAGCACGGTCGGCCCGTTACCGCGCGGCAGGCCGGCGATGTCGGCGGCCTCGCGCAGCGGATGGCGGTCCACCGGCGCCGACAGCGACAGCGCGCGCGCGGCCTCGAAGGCCTCGCCGGTCTGGCGCGCGAGGTCCATGCGCAGGCCGGCGTGCACCGCGAAGGCGACCCGGCTGTCGTCCCAGGCGTTCACCTCGCCGGCCTGCACCTGGTAGGTGCCCGCCAGCTGGCCGCGCTCGAAGCACCAGGCCGGCACGTCGCTGGCCTGCAGCACGTTGCGCGCGACCCGGCTGTGCGGATGGGTCGTGTTCCACAACAACGCGCCGGCCGGGCGCAGCTCCTCGGCGACCGCCTGGTAGAACCACTCGCACTTGGCGGTGGCGCGCGCGTAGGTGTCGGGCCCGGCGATGCTGCCCGACCAGGCGCGCTCGGCCAGTGCCACCGGCGCGATCGCGTGGAAGGGCGCGAGATCCTGCAACTGGATCTCGCGGTCGAAGCCGAGGATCGAATAGGGGATCTGGACCTGCGGGTATTCCAGCTCCGGCGCGTGCCGGGTGGCGAGCACCACCAGCTGGGTGCCGCGCTCGGCAAGGGCGTCGCCGAGCCGGTTGAGGAAGGCGGCGCAGCGCGGGTCGCTGAGCGCGAAGCAGCTGGCGACGCAGATCTGGTCGTGGTCGGTGTTCATGCGGCATGCCCTTCGGCCACGGCGGCCGTGCGTGCGACGATCGGGCGGTAGACGAGTTCCAGCACCAGCGGGCCGGCCAGCGGCACGCTGCCGGCGGGCAACATGGCGAAGGCGCTGCCGGACGCGCACTCGAGCATGCCGTCGCCGTGGTCGACGAGCTGGTCGTGGAGCAGGCGGTCGCGCACGTCGTAGCCCTGTTCGGCGCCGGCCAGCTGGTCCACCGGCAGCACCCGCGCCTCCAGCAGCTGCAGCCAGCGATGACGCTCGCCGAACAGCAGGCCGACGTGGGCGTTGCCGACGCCGAGCGGCACCCGCGCGCGGCAGAAGCCGTCGTAGGTGTACTGCGCGGCCACCGCCTGCCGCGTGGCGTCGCGCGCATCGGTGTAGAGCACCGGCAGCGCGTCCTCGCGCAAACTCCAGTCGGAGGAGCGCAGGCTGAGCCGGTCGCGGTGCACGGCGAGCGTCGCCAGGCTCAACTCCACGCCGCAATGGCGCAGTTCGTGGGCCAGGTTGCGGCGCAGCTTGGGCCGCATGCGGGTGGAGAAGAAGATGCCGTCGCGGCGCAGGTCGGCGATCGCCTGCTCGGGGTCGGCGATCTGCACCGCGGTGTCCGAGCCCATGTTCTCGTCCATCGAGAAGGACTGGAACAGCGACAGCTCGCCGCGGGTGGGCAGGTACAGCAGGCGCACCAGTTCGGCCAGGGTGGCGTCGCGCAACGCCTCTTCCGCGCACGGCGGGGCGTGCGCGGCCGCCGCGCGCACGAAGGCGATCGCGTGCTCCTGGATGCGGGCGACGGCCTGGGCCTGCTGCGGCGCGATCACCTGCGCCTCCAGCACCGGCGTGCCGTCCTCGGCGTAGTCGCGCACCGAGCCGCTGTCGACGGTGCACAGCGTTTCCAGCGTCGCCATGAACGGGATCAGGCTGCGGATCGCCTGCTCGCCGTGGCGCGCGCGATCGATCAGCGCGGTGCGTTCGCCGCCGTCGCCGGCCTGCGGATAGCACATGAGGTACCAGCCGCGCAGGTCGACCTTCCACTCCTCGCGCATCACCGGCGCCAGCGCGCGCTGGATGTTGCCGAAGTAGCCGAGGTCGACCATCGCGAGCGTGTCGCCGGGCTGCAGGTCCAGGGTGGCGGCCAGGTGCCGGCGCATGCGCTCGCGGAAACCGGCAGACCAGCGCAGGATGCGCTGCGTCGTCGCCGGCGCGCGCACCTGCGCCACGAACACGTCATGACCGCCGCCGGCGCGCTCGACCTTGCGCAGGATCTCGTCCGCGGCCGCGCCGGTGATGCCGAACTGCTTGAGGAGGGTCGCGTACTGGCGGCTGCGCGCGTGCATCGCCAGGTAGCGGTCGATGTCCTCCTGCGACCGGAAGCCGGCGGCGAAGGCGGTGAAGCGCGAGATGTAGACCGGGGTGCCGACCTCTTCGCCGGCGAGCGCGGTGCAGGCGCGCCAGGGCAGGTGGCCGTCGCGCATCAGGAAGGCGATCTTCAGGCGCCGGCCGGCGGCGAGCGCCTCGCGCCGGCGCGCCAGGATCCAGCTGGCGAAGCCGTGCATCATCGGGCCGAGGCTCACCTGGCCGAGGTCGCGCGCGGCGTCCTCGCCGTCGAGCTCCAGCTGCGCGTACACCGCGTGCCAGGGCGAGGGCATGCCGCGGCTGCGTTCCACTTCCGGATCCACCAGCCGCAAGGCGGTGCCCTGGTCCTCCATCCGGTGCGCGACGTGCTTCGGGAAGCGATGCAGCACGCGCGCACGCAGGCCAGCCTGCAGCGGCGCCCGCAGGTCGGCGTCGGGGTTGTCGCCGACGTGCAGGGTGTCGGCGGCGGACAGCGCACCCGCGCGGCACAGGCGTTCGAACAGGCCGGTGCCCTTGCTGGCGCCGTGTTCGCAGGAGACGAACACGCGATCGATCGCGGCGTACGCGTCCGCCGGCAGGCAATGCGCCAGCAGCCGGCGCAGCTGCGCCTCGCGCAGGTAGGTGTCGCTGACGATCGCCACAGGGATGCCGCGCGCGGCGGCGTCGCGCAGCAATGCGATCGCCGCGGGCAGCGGGAAGCAGGCCTCGCATTCGGCCTGCAGTTCTTCCTCTTCGATTTCGGCGATGGAGGCGTCGTCCAGGCCGGGCGCCGCGGTGCGCAGGATGTCGCGCAGGGACACTTCCCAGCCGCCGGTGCGGACGAAGGCCATACGCCGGGCCAGCTGCTCGCCGCGCTGGCGCTGGCCGGCGTCCAGCCCGGCGCGGGCGAAGGCGGGGCGCTGCTGCAGGCCGAAGAAGACGTCGGTCGGCTTGTGCACCCGCCGCCACAGCAGGGTGTCGAAGCAGTCCAGCGACAGGACTTTGACGTCGGGATGGTCGTCCAGCAGGCGCGGCAGCGCGCGCACGGACACCGTGTCCTCGGCGGGGATCTCCAGGGGAGTGAAGGCGGTCATCGGCACGCGCTGCGGAAGGGACGAGGCCTTCCATGCAATCCGCGTTCCAGCGCCGGCCTGTCGGCGCCCGGCCGCCGGCGGGCGTCGCGCTACAGCCGGTCGAACAGCGAGCCCGCCTGCATCCGCACCATCAGCCGCTGGGCCGCTTCCAGCGCGACCATCTTCAGGTTGAGCTGGCTGATCGCCTCGGTGAGGTCGGTGTCGCGCAGGTCCGACAGGGTCTTGCTGAAGTTCTCGTTGTCGGCGAGGCGGCGGTCGGCGGCCTGGTCGAGGTCCTTGCGACGCACGCCGGTGTCGGCGCGCAGGTCGAGGAAGTGCTGCTGGGCCTGGTCGATGTCCTTCAGGCCGGCAGTGATCGCGTTGCGGCGGCGGACCCGGTCGGCGTCGGTCGGCGCCGGCGCGTCGAGCGCGTCGGCCAACTGCTGCAGGGTGGCGAACACGTCCTGGTTGGGCGCGCGCTGCAGGGTGAAGCTGTCGCCGGCCGCGGGCGTGCCGGAGACCTGGAATTCCGCGCCCTGCGCGGTGATCGACTGACCGGGCGTGAAGGTGCCGGCCACCGGCGGCGACAGCGGGTTGCCGCTGCCATCGACGACTTCGTAGGCGTTCGCGCCGGTGAAGCGCAGGGTCAGGGTGGCGCCGTTCCAGGCGGCCGGGTCGGTGACCTGCGCGGTCTCCAGCACGCCGGTGCCGGTGTTGCCGGCGGCGGCGCGCGCGCGGCTGGTGCCGTCGCCGGTCGGCACGCGCA
>DASRZN010000218.1:0-2488 GCA_035686325.1 Lysobacteraceae bacterium | reverse complement strand
CCGAGTTGATCGCCGGCCTGCCGGGCCACGTCAACTTCGACACCATCCCGTGGGTGATCTACACCGAGCCGGAGATCGCCTGGGTCGGCAAGACCGAGGAGCAGCTCAAGGCCGAGGGCGTCCCATACAAGGCGGGCAGCTTCCCGTTCGCGGCGATCGGCCGCGCGGTGGCGATGGGCGAGCCGGCCGGCTTCGTCAAGGTGATCGCGCACGCGGAGACCGATCGCGTGCTCGGCCTGCACCTGGTCGGCGTCGGCGTGTCCGAGCTGGTCCACGAGGGCGTGCTGACCATGGAGTTCAAGGGCTCGGCCGACGACCTGGCGCGCATCTGCCACGCCCACCCGACCCTCTCGGAAGCGATCCACGACGCCGCGATGGCGGTCGACAAGCGGGCGATCCACAAGGCGAACTGACGCACGCCGACCGGCATGCGGCACCCGAAGGACCTGCCTCCGCGCAGGTCCTTCGCCGTTTACGGATTGCGGGCTCATGGATTCCGACACGGGCCCGCGCCCGGGAGGGCGGGGGTATTGCTTTTCCCTTAGCTGGGCATCCATGCCCAGATGCGGGCGCGCGCCATCCATGGCGCGCTGACGCAACACCCCCGCCCTCCCGGGCGCTCGGACAGATCTTCGCGGCTTGCTAGAGCGGAATCGCTCCGTCCTACCCGATCGCGAGAGAGGTGGGGGCGCGTCGGGTGGGAGAGGTGGGCAGGACCGTATGCGCCATGGATGGCGCATCCGAGCCTCCATGGACGGATTCACGGCGTGTCCTGCCTGCCTCTCCCGCCCGGCGCGCTCGCCTGTCCCCGAAATTGCGAGCGCAGCGGGCTACCGGCAGTGCGGTCTCACCTTGCGGAAGGGTCCGTTCGCTGCAGCAGGGAGCGCAGGCGGCCTTCCAGGTCCTCGATGCGGTACGGCTTGGCGATGAAGTCGCAGCCCTCCGGCACCACCGGCAGGCGCCCGCGCGCGTAGCCGCTGGCGAGCAGCACGCGCAGACCGGGTCGCAGCTTGCGCGCCTCCCGCAGCAGTTCCAGGCCGTCCACGCCCTTGGGCATGACCACGTCGGTGAACAGCACGTCCACCCCTGGGTCGCGGCGCAGGATCTCCAGCGCCGCCCCGCCCTCGTCGGCGGTCACCACCGAATAGCCCATGTAGCGCAGCGCCTCCACGGTCACCAGTTGCACGTCCGGGTCGTCCTCCACCAGCAGGATCTTGGGCGACGCGTCCGGCTCGGGCTCGGCTTCGCCCTCGCCTTCGCGCACCGGCAGGTGCAGCTCGATGGTGGTGCCGCGGCCCTCGCTGCTGTCGATGGTGACGTAACCCCCGGACTGCGCGGCGAAGCCGTACACCTGACTCAGCCCGAGGCCGCTGCCACGGCCTACTTCCTTGGTGGTGAAGAACGGCTCCATCGCCCGCGCGCGCACCTCGGGCGACATGCCGCTGCCGTTGTCCTCCACGGAAATGATCACGTAGCGACCGGTGCCTCGTTCGTCCTCGCCGGCCTTGGGATCGTACTTGGCGGGCAACTCGCGCTCGCGCGTGCGCAGCTGGATGCGACCGCCCCCGGGCATCGCGTCGCGCGCGTTCACCAGCAGGTTGAGCAGCGCCACCTCCAGCTCGGCGGCATCGACCTCGACCGACCCGAGTTGCTTGCCGAGGCTGAGTTCCACCTCGATGTCCTCGCCGACCGCCCGCCGCAGCACCGCCTCGCCGGCATGGATCAGCGCATTGATGTCGTGCCGCTCCGGCCGCAGCGTCTGCCGGCGCGAGAAAGCGAGCAGCTGGCGGGTCAGGCTCGCGCCACGGGCCGCGGCCCGCTGGGCGCCGGCGACCAGCCGCTGGCGGCGGCCGGGATCGTCGGCGGCACTCGAAGCCAGCAGGTCGAGGGTGTTGCTGATCACCGTCAGCAGGTTGTTGAAGTCGTGGGCGACGCCATAGGTGAGCTGGCCGATCGCCTCCATCCGGTGCGCCTGCATCATCGACTGGTGCGCGACCTCCAGCGCCTGCGCCTGCTGGCGGCGCTCGGTGACGTCGCGGGTGATCTTCGCGAAGCCGATCAGGCGGCCGTTCTCGTCGCGGACCGGGTCGATCAACACGCTGGCCCAGAAGCGGCTGCCGTCCTTGCGCACGCGCCAGCCTTCCTTCTCGTAGCGTCCCTGGGTGCGCGCTGTCTCCAGCGCACGCGCCGGCTCGCCGGCGAGCCGGTCCTCCTCGGTGTAGAAACGGGAGAAGTGCTCGCCGATGACATCCTCGCGCGCATAGCCCTTGATGCGCGCGCCGCCCGGGTTCCAGGTGGCTATATAGCCCTCCGGGTCCAGCATGTAGATCGCGTAATCGGTGACGTTCTGGATCAGCAGCCGGAACTGGCGCTCGCTTTCGCCGAGCCCCTCGAGTTGCCGCGCGGCCCCCGTCGCCGGACTGGTCCGGATGTCCTCGTTGTTCAAGCGCCCCCCTGTCTGCGCGCGCGTGGCGTCCGGGCAAGCACG
>DASRZN010000217.1:0-9527 GCA_035686325.1 Lysobacteraceae bacterium | reverse complement strand
GCGCGGATTGTCGCCTGCGCCGGCGTCTGCGCGAAGTGCCCCGGATCAGGCGTCGCTTCGCTCCCTCGCCTCCGTAGAGCGGAGCTTGCTCCGCTGCTTTTCGCGCGATGGGCAGCGGAGCAAGCTCCGCTCTACGGCCAGATCGCGAAAACGGATGGGGTGCGCCGGGCGGGAGCGGCGGGCAGGGCCTTCCGCGGCATGGATGCCGCGGAAGAGCTCCATCGACGGATTCACGGCGTGTCCTGCCCGCCGCTCCCGCCCGGCGCACGCTCGCGAGACTCCCGCCCCTTTTTGTTCCGGTACGGCGCCGTCAATACCCGCCGGCCAGCTGCGCCTGCACCGCGTCGTGGCGGCCGCGGATGTCCTCGGCGGGCACCCGGTCGAGCACGCTCGCGACCACGATCGCCACGCAGGCGACGGCGAAGCCCGGCACCATCTCGTACAGGGCCGAGCCGAACTGGTCCACCGCGACCTGCTTCCACGCGATCACCGTGACCGCGCCCAGCACCATGCCGGCGAGCGCGCCGTTGCGCGTCATCCGCTTCCAGAACAGCGAGAACAGCACCACCGGCCCGAACGCGGCGCCGAAGCCGGCCCACGCGTAGCTCACCAGGCCGAGCACGCGGCTGTCCGGGTCGCGCGCGATCCAGATCGCCAGCAGCGCCACGCCCAGCACCATCGCGCGGCCGAACCAGACCAGTTCGCGCTGGCTCGCGCGCGGACGCAGGAAGCCGCGGTAGAAGTCCTCGGTCAGCGCGCTCGAGCACACCAGCAGCTGGCACGACAGCGTGCTCATGATCGCGGCGAGGATCGCCGACAGCAGCACGCCCGCGACCCACGGGTTGAACAGCAGCGTGGCGAGCGCGATGAACACCCGCTCCGGATTGTCCTGCACCGCCGCGCCCTGCCCCGGGTGCGCGGCGAAGTAGGCGTTGCCGAAGAAGCCGACCGCCATCGCGCCCGCCAGGCACAGCACCATCCAGGTCATGCCGATGCGGCGCGCCTTGGGGATCGTCGCGAGGTCGTCGGCGGCCATGAAGCGGGCGAGGATGTGCGGCTGGCCGAAGTAGCCCAGGCCCCACGCCAGCAGCGAGACGATGCCGACGACGCCGAGCGCGCCGCCCCTGAACCAGTCGAGCTTGGCGGGATCCACCTGCTCGACCAGCGCCAGGCTCTCGCCGAGGCCGCCGCTGCTGGCGATCACCACGACCGGGGTGAGCAGCAGCGCGAAGATCATCAGCGTGGCCTGCACGGTGTCGGTCCAGCTCACCGCGAGGAAGCCGCCGACCAGGGTGTACAGGATCGTGGCCGCCGCGCCCCACCACAGCGCCTGCGCGTAGGGCACGCCGAACACGCTCTCGAACAGGCGCGCGCCGGCGACGATGCCGCTGGCGCAGTACACCGCGAAGAACACCAGGATGACCAGCGCGGCGAGCACGCGCAGCAGCTTGCTGCGGTCGCCGAAGCGGTGGGTGAAGTAGTCCGGCAGGGTGAGCGCGTTGCGGGTGTGTTCGGTATAGACGCGCAAGGGACCCGCGACGAACTTCCAGTTGCACCACGCGCCGATCGCCAGCCCGAGCGCGATCCACGCCTCCGACACCCCGCCGAGGAACAGCGCGCCCGGCAGGCCGAGCAGAAGCCAGCCGCTCATGTCCGAGGCGCCGGCCGACAGCGCGGTGACGTAGCTGCCGAGCGAGCGCCCGCCCAGGATGTAGTCGTCGAAGCTGCGGGTGGAGCGCCAGGCCAGGAAACCGATCGCGACCATGGCGAGCAGGTAGACGGCGAAGGTGGCGACGAGCGGCGTGCTGGCGGTCATGCGGTCGGATTCCCCCTGCCCGGTGGTCGGGCCCCGGCGCAGCTTAACCGTCCCGGGGCGCTCCCCGCCGCCTGCCGGTTGGGCTATCGTGGCCACCATACGCCACCGACTGGAAGCCCGGAGCCCCGATGAGCAGCAGCTACCACGCCCCGTTGCGCGACATGCGCTTCGTCCTGTTCGACGTGCTCGGCGCGGAGCCGCTGTTCGCGCGGATGGGCTACACGGACGCGACGCGCGACGTACTCGACGCGGTGCTGGAGGAAGGCGCGCGCTTCACCGAGGCGGTGCTGGCGCCGCTCAACGCGGCCGGCGACCGCTTCGGCTGCCGGCTCGACGTGGACACCGGCGAAGTCACCACCCCGCCCGGCTTCCGCGAGGCCTACGCGCAATACGTGGACGGCGGCTGGAGTGGGCTGACCGCGCAGCCGGACTTCGGCGGCCAGGGCCTGCCGCACCTCGCCGGGGTGCCGCTGAAGGAGATGATCGACGCCGCCAACCTGGCCTGGGGCAACTTCCCGCTGCTCTCGCACGGCGCCACCGAGGCGCTGCTGCACCACGGCGAGGACTGGCAGCGCGAGGTCTTCCTCAAGCCGCTGGTCGAGGGCCGCTGGACCGGCACGATGTGCCTGACCGAGGCGCACTGCGGCAGCGACCTGGGACTCTTGCGCACGCGCGCCGAGCCGCAGGCCGACGGCAGCTACGCGATCAGCGGCACCAAGATCTTCATCACCGCAGGCGAGCACGACTTCACCGACAACATCGTGCACCTGGTGCTGGCGCGGCTGCCGGACGCGCCGGCCGGGGTCAAGGGCATTTCGATGTTCATCGTGCCCAAGCTGCGCGTGGCGCGCGACGGCACGGTGGGCGAGCGCAACGCGCTGCGCTGCGGCGCGCTCGAGCACAAGATGGGCATCCACGGCTCGGCGACCTGCGTGATGAACTTCGACGGCGCGCAGGGCTGGCTGATCGGCGAACCGCACCGCGGGCTCGCGGCGATGTTCACCATGATGAACACCGCGCGCCTGGCGGTCGGCCTGCAGGGCCTCGGCCTCGCCGACCGCGCCTACCAGAACGCGCTGCGCTACGCGCGCGAGCGGCTGCAGATGCGCTCGCTGTCGGGCCCGAAGGCGGCCGACAAGCCGGCCGATCCGATCATCGTGCACCCCGACGTGCGGCGCATGCTGCTGACCCAGAAGGCGCTGGTCGAAGGCGGCCGCGCGCTGGCCTACCACGCCGCGTCGCTGGTGGACGTCGCCGCGCACGGCGGCGGCGACGACGAGCGCGCGCGCGCCGAGGCCGAGCTCGGCTTCCTCACCCCGATCGTCAAGGCCTGCCTGACCGAGTGGGGCGTTGAGTGCACCTACGACGCGCTGCAGTGCTTCGGCGGCCACGGCTACATCGGCGAGCACGGCATGGAACAGCTCGCCCGCGACGCGCGCATCACCACGCTCTACGAGGGCACCACCGGCATCCAGGCGCTGGACCTGGTCGGCCGCAAGCTGCTGCAGCAGCAGGGCGCCGGGCTGCGCGCGTTCGCCGAGCGCGCGCAGGCGTTCTGCGCGGAACAGGCGCAGGGCGCGGCGGCGGAGTTCGTGCCGGCACTGGCCGACGCGCTGGCGCAATGGCTGGCGTTGAGCCAGGAGATCGGCCGGCGCGCGGCGGCGAACCCGGAGGAGGTCGGCGCGGCGTCCTACGACTACCTGATGCTGTCGGGCTACGTCACCCTGGCCTACTGGTGGGCGCGCAGCGTGGCGGCGGCGGAGGCGTCGTCGCTGCCGGCGGCGTTCAAGGCCGGCAAGCGCGAGACCGCGCGCTTCTACTACGGGCGGATCCTGCCGCGGATCGCGGCCCACCGCGCCGCGATCGAGAGCGGCGCGGCGACGCTGATGGCGCTGGACGCGGAGGCGTTCGATTCCTGAGGCGTCCACTCCGCTCCCGCCGCCTCCCGCTCCACGGCTCCGCGTTCCGCTGAATGCGGCACCGCTTTGCGCGCGCTGAACATTCCGCGCGCTAGCGTCCGCCTGCGGCCCGCCTGCCCGGGCCGGGAGACAGGCCCATGCCACGCGGCGACAAATCCAGCTACACCGACAAGCAGAAGCGCCAGGCCGAACACATCGAGAAGAGCGAGCGCAAGGAAGGCAAGTCCAAGGACGACGCCGAGCGCATCGCGTGGGCGACCGTCAACAAGCAGGACGGCGGCGGCAAGAAGTCCGGCTCGGGCCGCTCGCACCACTGAGTCCGCTGCGCCGCTGCTCCCCCTCCCCCGCTTGCGGGGGAGGGTTGGGGTGGGGGTGAGTCTTTCGCGAAAAGCCGCTCCCTCCCCCTCGCGCTGCGCGCTCGACCTCTCCCGCAAGCGGGAGAGGTGACAGCAAGAGCAAGCGCCGCGCTCCGAAGCTGTTCCCCCTCTCCCGCTTGCGGGAGAGGGGTTGGGGTGAGGGCGCACGCACCGCATGAATGCGACACAATCGCCCGGTCCCGACTCCGGAGCCCACCGCATGCGCCCTGCCGCCCTCGCCCTTCCGCTGCTCGCCGCCCTGTTCGCCGTCGCCGCGCCGGCGTCCGCGGACACCGCCAAGCCCAAGTCCATGCAGGAGCTGCTGGACGCGTCGCAGCCGTCGGACTGGCGCGCGCTGGATCCGGCCAACACGCTCTACCTCGAACTGGCCAGCGGCCGGGTGGTGATCGAACTCGCGCCCGCGTTCGCGCCGGCGCACGTCGCCAACATCCACACCCTCGCCCACGCCGGCTACTGGAACGGCCTGAGCATCAACCGCGCGCAGGACAACTTCGTGGTGCAGTGGGGCGACCCGGCCGAGGAGGAGTCCGCGCGCAAGCCGCTGGGCGACGTGAAGGCGAAACTCCCCGCCGAATTCACCCGCGATGCCAAGGACCTGCCCTTCGACCGCCTGCCCGACGCCGACGGCTGGGCGCCGCAGGTCGGCTTCAGCGGCGGCTTCCCCGCCGCGCGCGATCCGCAGTCCGGCCAGGCCTGGCTGGCGCACTGCTACGGCATGGTCGGCGCCGGCCGCGACATGGCGCCCGACTCCAGCAACGGCACCGAGCTGTACGTCGTGATCGGCCAGTCGCCGCGGCAGCTGGACCGCAACATCACCGTGGTCGGCCGCGTCGTGCAGGGCATGGAGCGGCTGTCCACCCTGCCCCGCGGCACCGGGCCGCTCGGCTTCTACGAGAAACCGGACCAGCGCACGCCGATCAAGGCGATCCGCCTCGCCAGCGACGTACCGGAAGCCGAGCGCGAGAAGCTCGAAGTGCTGCGCACCGACACCCCGCTGTTCGCGCAGGTCGTCGAATCGCGCCGCAACCGCCGCGACGACTGGTACCTGGTCCCGGCCGGCCACATCGACCTGTGCAACGTGCCGCTGCCGGTGCGCGAGGCCGGCAAGCGCTGACGATCCGCCCAAAGGAAAACGCCCGCGTGCGCGGGCGTTTTCCGGTCCACCGATCCTGCGTCAGAACTCCTGCGTGAACCGCACCCCGAAGGTGCGCGGCTGCGCCACCACCGTGTAGGGCTGGTTGCCGCAGGTGTCCACCGCGCACTGGGCGAAGCGGGACAGTTCCGCGCGCGTGTTGAACGCGTTCTTGAGGAAGAAGTCCAGCGACCAGTTGTCGCGGCGGAAACCGGCCGACAGGTCGGTCAGCGTGTACGCGCCGAGGTCGCCAAGCATCTCGCCCTGGGCCACGCGCAGGTCGGCGCGCCGCGAACCTTCGTGGATCACCGCCGCCTGGCCGAAGGCCTCGCCGCCCCACAGGTCGAAGGTGTAGCGCGCGACCAGGTTGCCCTTGAAGCGCGCGGTCACCGGCAACCGCGTGCCCTGCGGCGCCTGCGGGCCATCGACCGCGATGTCGTCGGACGGGTCGTCGAAGGTGCCGCGCGGATCGAGCGTCCCCGGCGGGCACACCGTCTCCGGGCTGCCGTCCTCGCGCAGCCAGCCGCAGTAGTTCTGGCTGAGCTTGGCGTCGTAGAACGCGGCGCCGGCGGACAGCGCGAGGTTGTAGGTCGCCGCCCAGCGCAACTCGGTCTCCAGGCCGCGGATGCGCGCCTGCGCGGCGTTGCGGATCTCGGTCAGGCCGTTCGCGCCGAGGTAGGAGAACTGGAAGTTGTCCCAGTCCTCCTGGAACACCGCGCCGTTCCACGACAGCCGGTTGTCGCCCCAGGTGGTCTTCCAGCCGAGCTCGTAGTTGGTGAGGAAGTCCGAGTGGTAGGGCGGGATCGTGCCGCGGCGGTTGATGCCGCCCGGGCGGTAGCCCTCCGACCAGGTCGCGTAGATCATCTTGTCGTCGGTGATCTGCCAGGTGAGGTTGGCGCGACCGATGTGGTCGTTCTCGCTCACCTCCTTGTCGAGGTTGGTGCACGGCGCGCCGTAGGCGGGTTCCGCGGAGAAGCAGGCGCCGACGCCGGTGCCGCTGCTGTAGCCGGTGCCGAAGCCGAAGAAGCCCTTCAGGCTGTTCTCGTTGCGGAACCAGCGGCCGCCCACGGTCGCGGTCAGGGTCGGCACGATGTCGAAGGACACCTCGCCGAACAGCGCTTCGTCGTGGTCCAGGCGGCGCTGCGAGGTCAGCCAGATGGTGTCCGGCCAGCCCGGCACCTCGAGCGCGTCGGCGAGGTCGTCCACGCGATAGCGCTGGAAGATCTGGTGCGACTGCTGCTGCCAGAACAGGCCGGCGACGAAGCGCAGGCGGTGCTCCTTCGGCGAGGTGATGCGCAGCTCGTGGCTGGACTTGGTGTAGCCGTCGGTGGCCTGGATGTACTGCGACGGATTGATCAGGTCGCCGTCGTTGTCGTAGAAGTACGCGCCGTAGCCGGCCAGGGTGTCGTACCAGAAGCCGTAGTCGTTGTAGTCCGACTGCGAATCCACGTCGCGCTTGAGGTGGGCGTAGGCGTACACCAGGTCGAAGTTGCCGACCCGGCCCTGCACGGTGAGCGCGGCCTGGGTCCAGCGATCGTCGGAGGTTTCCGGGTAGAAGTGGGTGACCTCGAGGTCGCCCACGGTCGGGTCGAAGCCGGTACTGCCGTTGGCTTCCTGGCGCTGGCCCATGATCGTCGGCGAGATCGACCAGTTGTCGTTGAGGTCGATCTTCAGCGCGGCGCGCGCGCCGACCGTGTCGGCCCAGTTGTAGTCCTCCTCGGCGCGGTCGGCGTTGTCGATCGTGATGCCCGAGGTCGGGAAGGTGCGGGTGCCGACCGCGTTGTCCACGTAGCCCGCGTCGCGCCGCTTCCAGCCGACCAGGCGGATCGCGGCGGCGTCGGTCAGCGGCGCGTTGACGAAGCCCTGGGCGACGTAGCCGGTGCCGCCGTCCTCGATCGTGCTGGCCTGCAGCTGGTAGCCGGCGGCGAAGCCGGTCGGGTCCGGCTTGTTGGTGATGATGCGGATCGTGCCCGACTGCGAGCTGGCGCCGTACAGGGTGCCCTGCGGGCCGGCCAGCGCCTCGATCCGCTGGACGTCGTAGATGTTGATGTCGAGCGCGCCCTGGATGGTGGTGATCGGCTCCTCGTCCAGGTACATGCCCACCGTCGGCTGCGGGCCGGAGTGGTTGCCGTTGTCGCCGCTGGCGACGCCGCGCATGTACACCTGGGCGAAGCCCGGGCCGGAGAACACGCCGCCGCCGGCGGTGCCGAAGGACACGCTGGGCAGCAGCTTCACGTAGTCGTCGAAGCTCTGCACGTCCTGCTCGGTCAGCTTGGCCTCGCTGATCGCCTGGATGCTGATCGGCACCTTCTGCATGTTCTCGGCGCGCTTCTGCGCGGTGACCGTGATGGTCTCGAGGGTGGCCGTGCCCTCGCCCTGCTGCGCGGCGGGCGCGGGCTGCGCGGCTTGCGCGGGCGCGTCCTGGGCGTCGCCGGCGGGCGGCGGTGGCTGGCTGGCGTCCTGCGCCCAGGCCAATGAACCGCAGGCGAGGTAGATGGCCACCGCCAGCGGCAGGCGGGACAGGGGACGTCGGGGCGTCTTGCGTGCACTGCGTGGCATGGAGCCGTTCTCCTCGTGGGTCAGGCGGTGGGTGGATCGGGGTAGGCGGCGAGCACCGGCCCGAGCGCGTCCGCGAGCGGCGCGAGCCAGGGCTCGAAGTGGCGCCAGTGTTCGACCGCATCGCGGTAGATCGGCCGGCGCACCTGCTCGGAGCTGGCGGTGCGCACCGCGCGCGCGTTCTCGTGGAAGCGCAGGCAGGCCGGATCGAACGGCAGTCCGCAATAGTCGAGCAGGCGCCGCACCTCGGCCTCGGTGTCGTCGACCATGCGCTCGTAGATCACGCGGTGCACGCGGCCGGGCAGCACGTCGTCGAAGTGCGCCATCAGGGCGACGTAGTCGCGGTAGTAGCGGCCGAGGTCGGCGAGGTCGTAGCTGAAGGCCTGGCCGCGCGCGAAGTGCTGCTTGAACGCGGAAAAGCAGCAGGCCAGCGGATGGCGGCGGGCGTCGATGATCTTCGCGTTCGGCAGGGCCAGGTGGATCAGGCCGGCGTGCGCGAAGTTGTTCGGCATCTTGTCGATGAACAGCGGCGCGCCGCCACGGCGCTGGATGCGGGTGCGCGCGAGGTAACGCGCGCCGAGCGCGAGCACGGCATCCGCGTCCAGCGTGGCCAGCACGTCGTGGTAGGACGTGCTCTGCGGCGCGCCGCTGGCCCGGCGCAGCTCGCGGGTGAGCGCGATCACCTCGGGCAGCTCCATCGTGCCTTCCACCGCCGGGTGGCTGGACAGGATCTGCTCGAGCAGGGTGGACCCCGCGCGCGGCAGGCCGACGATGAAGATCGGGTCCGGATCGGGCGCGCCCCAGCCGGCGCGCGCGGCGAAGAAGTCGCGGGTGTAGACCTGGCGCGCGCGTTCGACCCGTGCGTGGTTGTCGTCGGCGCTGTAGGGCAGCTGGCTGCGACGCAGGGCGTTGCCCGCGGCGTAGTGCGCGAACGCCGCGTCGTAGCGCCCCGCGTCCTCCTCCGCCTTGCCGAGCGCGAACGCGAAGTGCAGACGCGCGTCCTCGCCGAGGTCGGCGCGCGCCAGCTGGGCGCGCATGGCGGCGACGTCGGCGTCGTCGAAGCGGAAGGTCTTGAGGTTGGCCAGCGACCAGTACGCCTCGCCGCAGCCGGGGTCGAGGGCGATGCTGCGGCGGTAGGCGTCGATCGCGCGCGCGGTCTCGCCGGCGGTCTTGAGCGCATGGCCACAGCTCATCCACAGTTGCGCGTGTTGCGGGTATTCGGCGAGCAGCTGGTCGTACAGCGCGATCGCCTGCGGGTAGTCGCCGATGCGGCCGAGCACCACCGCCTTCAGGTTGCGGTAGCCGGGGTTGGCCGGGTCGATCGCCAGCAGGCGCTCGATCTCCTCCAGCGCCTCGGCGTGGCGGTTGCCGCGGTTGAGCACCAGTGCGTGCTGCTGGCGCGCGGCGTGGAAACCGGGCGCGAGTTCCAGGCAGCGCGCGAGCAGCACTTCGGCGTCCTCGTCGCGGCCCAGGCGGGCGGCGACCTCGGCCAGCATGCGGATGGCGGCGACGTCGGTCGGCGTGCGCTTGAGCAGGGCGCGCAGCTGCGCCTCGGCTTCGGGAATGCGGTTGTCGGCGAGCGCCGCTGCGGCGGTGAGCAGGGCCGGGTCGCCGGGCGAATGGCGGACGTGGGCGGCGTAGGCGCGATCGGCGCCGGCGGTGTCGCCGATCGCGGTCAGGTGGTCGCCGATCGCGCGCCATGCGCCGGGCAGGTTCGGATCCAGGGC
>DASRZN010000216.1:0-2821 GCA_035686325.1 Lysobacteraceae bacterium | reverse complement strand
CCGCGATCGACAAGACCAAGGTCGGGCAGATGGTCGGCGGCTACCTGGTCGGGCCATCGCTGCTGCCGATCAAGGACGAGATCGAACTGCCGCGCATGATGCAGGGCCTGCGCGACACGCTGTCGGGCAAGCCGTTGCTCGACGACGCCCAGCTGAAGGCCGAGCTCACCGCGTTCGGCGAGCGCATGCGCGCGCGCATGCAGGCCGAGGCCGCGGCCGCGGGGGAGAAGAACAGGAAGGAGGGCGAGGCCTTCCTGGCGAAGAACAAGGCGACGAAGGGGGTGTTCACCACGCCCTCCGGCCTGCAGTACATGGTCCTGCGCCAGGGCGCCGGCCCGCGCCCGAAGCCGGGCGACCGGGTGCGCGTCAACTACGAGGGCAAGCTGCTCGACGGCAAGGTCTTCGACAGTTCCTACGAGCGTGGCCAGGCGACCGAGTTCGGCCTGGACCAGGTCATCCCCGGCTGGTCCGAGGGCGTCACGCTGATGCCGGTCGGCGCGAAGTACCGTTTCTGGATCCCGGGCAAGCTCGGCTACGGCGAGCACGGAACCCCGGACGGCCAGATCGGTCCCAATGCCACCCTGCAGTTCGACGTCGAGCTGCAGGCCATCGTGCAATAACGCCACGCCCCGCGCCCGCCTCCTGGAGCCTCCCCCGATGAAACACTCCCGCCTTGCCCTGGCCGTCCTGGCCGCCTCCACCGTCGCCCTCGCGGCCTGCAACAAGCCGGTGGACAAGACCGCCGCCGACCAGCCCGCCGCCGGCGCCGACGCGAAGGACGCCAACGCGATCGCCGGCCTGCCGACCGAGAAGGACCGGGTGAGCTACATGGTCGGCATGGCGCTGGGCAAGCAACTCGAGCCGATGAAGGACGAGATCGACCTCGACGTGATGATGAAGGCGGTGCGCTCGAGCCTGAAGGGCGAGACGCTGCTGATGACCGAGCAGCAGGCGATCGAGACCGGCGAGGCCTTCGGCCGCAAGATGCAGGCCAAGCAGCTGGAGAAGTCGACCGCCGAGGCGCGCAAGAACGAGGAGGCCGGCGCCGCCTTCCTCGCGTCCAACGCCAAGAAGCCGAACGTGCACGTCACCGACTCCGGCCTGCAGTACGAAGTGCTGCAGGAGGGCAAGGGCGCCAAGCCCAAGGCCGACGACGTCGTGCGCGTGAACTACAAGGGCATGCTGCTGGACGGCAAGGTGTTCGACGACTCCGCGCGCAACGGCGGGCCGGCCGAGATCCCGCTGCAGGCGGTGGTGCCGGGCTGGCGCGAGGGCGTGACCCTGATGCCGGTCGGCAGCAAGTACCGCTTCTGGATCCCCGGCAAGCTCGGCTACGGCGACAAGGTGCCGCCGGGCGCGCCGATGGGCCCGAACGCCACCCTGGTGTTCGAGGTCGAACTGCTCGACATCGTCAAGCAGCCGAAGTAAAGCGGGCGCTCACGCGATCACGTCACCCGCGCGTGACGTGATCGGCTGCGACACTATGCCGCCCCGCATTCAGTGAAGGAGACTCCATGCGCGTCACCATCTTCGGCACCGGCTACGTCGGCCTGGTCACCGGCACCTGCCTGGCCGAGGTCGGCCACGACGTGGTCTGCGTGGACGTCGACAAGGCCAAGGTCGAAGGCCTCGACCGCGGCGTGATCCCGATCTACGAGCCGGGCCTGGAGCCGATGGTCAAGGCGAACCACGCCGCTGGCCGGCTGAGGTTCACCACCGACGCGGCCGCCGGCATCGCCCACGGCGACATCATCTTCATCGCGGTCGGCACGCCGCCGGACGAGGACGGCAGCGCCGACCTGAAGTACGTGCTGGCGGTGGCGCGGACCATCGGCGAGCACCTGCGGCAGCCGGCGATCGTGGTCGACAAGTCGACCGTGCCGGTCGGCACCGCCGACAAGGTGCGGGCGACGATCGCGCAGGCGCTGCAGGCGCGCGGCGCCGACATCGCCTTCGACGTGGTGTCCAACCCGGAATTCCTGAAGGAGGGCGCGGCGGTCGAGGACTGCATGCGCCCCGACCGCATCGTGATCGGCTCCGACAACCCGGCCGCGATCGACAGGCTGCGCCGCCTGTACGCGCCGTTCAACCGCAACCACGAACGCATCGTCGCGATGGACGTGCGCTCGGCAGAGTTGACCAAGTACGCGGCGAACGCGATGCTGGCCACCAAGATCTCGTTCATGAACGAGATCTCGTGCATCGCCGAGCAGGTCGGCGCCGACATCGAGCATGTGCGCCAGGGCATCGGCTCGGACCCGCGCATCGGCTGGCACTTCATCTACCCGGGCGCCGGCTATGGCGGCTCCTGCTTTCCGAAGGACGTGCAGGCGCTGGCGCGCATCGCCGAGCAGGTCGGCTGCGAGCCGCGCCTGCTCAACGCGGTGGAAGCGGTCAACCACGCGCAGAAGGGCCACCTGTTCGAGTTGATCCAGCGCCACTACGACCTCGGCGAGGACGAGGGCGTGCGCGGCAAGACCTTCGCGGTGTGGGGCCTCGCGTTCAAGCCGAATACCGACGACATGCGCGAAGCGTCCAGCCGTCGCCTGCTGGCGCAGCTGTGGGAAGGCGGCGCGACCGTGCGCGCCTACGACCCGGAAGCGATGAACGAGACCCGGCGCATCTTCGGCGAGCGCGCCGACCTCGTGCTGTGCGATTCCGCGCAGGAGGCCGTGCAGGGCGCCGACGCGCTGGTCGTGGTCACCGAGTGGAAGCAGTTCCGCAGCCCGGATTTCGCCGGGCTGGCGGCGACGCTGCACGACCGGGTCGTGTTCGACGGCCGCAACCTGTACGAACCCGAAGACGTGGAGGCGGCCGGCCT
>DASRZN010000215.1:0-22792 GCA_035686325.1 Lysobacteraceae bacterium | reverse complement strand
AGGGCGAGGTGCTCGCTGGCGGCGCAGCAGTCGATCAGCGCGCGCCGGGTCTCGTGCAGGCGGCCGCCGGGCGCGGTCAGCGCGCCGATCGTGTCCTCGCCGTGCAGCGCGGCCTCGATCGCGAACTGGCCGGGCACGTTCGCGCACAGGCGCAGCGCGCCGAGCAGGTCCATCGCGTGGTGCAGCGGGCCGGTCGCGAGCGGATCACCGCCGAGCACCGCCCAGCCGACGCGCCAGCCGCAGGCGCGGTGCACCTTCGACAGGCCGCCGAAGGACAGGCACGGCAGCTCGCCGGCGAGCGGGGCCAGTGGCTGGAACGACGCGTCGTCGTAAAGGATGCCGTCGTAGATCTCGTCGGCCATCAGCAGCAGGCCGTGGCGGGCGGCGATCGCGACGATGCGCTCGAGCAGCGCGCGCGGATAGGCGGCGCCGGTCGGGTTGTTCGGATTGATCAGCACGATCGCGCGGGTGCGCGGGGTGACCAGCGTTTCGATCTCGTCGGGGTCGGGCAGGAAGCCGTTTTCCGGCAGGCAGCGGTAATAGACCGGGCGGCCGTCGTTGAGGATGGTCGCGGCCGACCACAGCGGGTAGTCGGGCGCGGGCAGCAGCACCTCGTCGCCGGGATCGAGCAGCGCGCGCAGCGACAGGTCGATCAGTTCGCTGACGCCGTTGCCGACGAACACGCGCTCGGGCGACGCGTTGGGCGTGCCGCGCGCGCGGTGGAACGCGGCGATCGCCTCGCGCGCGGCGGGCAGGCCCTGCTGGTGGGTGTAGGGATCGGTGGCGCCGATGCGACCGGCGATCGCCTGCTGCAGGTGTTCCGGCGCGCGGAAGCCGAACGCGCCCGGGTTGCCGATGTTGAGCTTGATCAGCTGCCGGCCCTGGGCCTCCAGCTCGCGTGCCCGGCGGGCCAGCTCGCCGCGGATCTCGTAACGGACTTCGGACAGGCGGGCACGGGTCTTGAGCGGCGGCGACATCGTGAACGGGGCGGCAGGCAGGGCGGGTCAGCCTAGCGGAAACGCGGGCCTCGCGGGGGGAGGGGGTAAAGCCAAGAGCGCCCTCACCCCAACCCTCTCCCGCGAGCGGGAGAGGGGGAACGGCGGGGCGTGGCGCGGCGGTGCTGTCACCTCTCCCGCTGGCGGGAGAGGTCGAGCGCGCAGCGCGAGGGGTGAGGGTGCGGCTATTCGCGTCTGACGCACCCCCACCCCAACCCTCCCCCGCTTTGCGGGGGAGGGAGCAAAAGCGGCGCTCCGCGCGGCCGCTTAGAATCCGGCGATGCCTGCGTCCACTCCTCCATGACCCCGCTGCGCGCGATCGGCTGGCCCTATGCCGGCGACGTCGCCGATCCGCAGTGGGCGGCCTGCCTCGCGGCGCATCCGCGGGCGCGGCCGGCGCGGGTGGTGGAGCAGCACCGCAGCGGCTACGTCGTCGCCGAGGGGCCGGACCAGGCCGCCGCCGCGGAATCGCCGCCGGAATGGCAGCGCGCGACCGGCTACCGCAAGGGCAAGGTCGCGCCGGAGGAACGCGCCGCGGTCGGCGACTGGGTGCTGGTCGAAGGCGAGCCCGCGAGCCCGCGCATCGTCGCCCTGCTGCCGCGCCATTCGGCGATCAAGCGCGGCGCCGCCGGCGAGCACTACCGGCAGCAGCTGATCGCGGCCAACGTCGACACCGTGTTCGTGGTGTGCGGGCTGGACGGCGACTTCAACCCGCGCCGGATCGAACGCTACCTGTTGCTGGTGCAGGGCAGCGGCACCACCCCGGTGGTGGTGCTGACCAAGGCCGACCAGGCCGGCGACGCCGCCGTGGCGGCGACCCGCGACGCGCTGGCCGGCAACGTCGCGGGCGAGGTCGCGGTGCTCGCGCTCAACGCGCGCGACCCGGCCAGCGTCGCCGCGCTCGCGCCCTGGCTGCAGCCGGGCGACACCGCGGTGCTGGTCGGTTCCTCGGGCGCCGGCAAGTCCACCCTCACCAACAGCCTGCTCGGCATCGAGCGGATGAAGACCGGCGAAGTGCGCGAACACGACGCGCGCGGCCGCCACACCACCACCCACCGCGCGCTGATCCCGCTGCCCTCGGGCGCCTGCCTGATCGACACGCCCGGCATGCGCGAACTCAAGCCGACCGGCGAGGAAGACGTCGCCGAGAGCTTCGAGGACATCGAAGCGCTGGCCGCGCAGTGCCGCTTCCGCGACTGCCGCCACCAGCGCGAGCCCGGCTGCGCGGTGCGCGCCGCGGTCGAGGCCGGCACGCTGGACCCCGGCCGCCTGGCCAACTACGCCAAGCTGCGCGACGAGGTCGCAGGCGCCGCCGACCGCCTCGCATCGCGACTCGCGCAGAAGGGCGAGGCGAAGGTGCAGACGAAGGCGCTGGGGAAGCGGCTGGATGAGAAGTATGGAAGGCATTGAGCTGCGACTCTCTCCCTCCCCCGCGGAGCGGGGGAGGGTCGGGGTGGGGGTGAGTGACGTCGCTCACCGCTTGCCCCCATCCCAGCCTTCCCCCGTGAACGGGGGAAGGGGCTAAGAGCGTGAGAAGCAGCGACCCCATCGCCCACCACGCCGCGCTCGACCAGCGCCTGGTCGCGGTCGCGCGCGACATCCGGCTGCTGAGCCTGGTCAGCTGGCCGGCGGACGTGCAGCGGCAGTTCCTCGCGCGCTGGGAGCGCGGCGACACCGCGCTGCCGGTGGTCGAGTACGCGCGCCACGACTTCACCGAGACCCGGCGCGGGCTGGAAGCGATCGCGGCCGCCGCCGATCCCGACCATCCGCTCGGCCACTACCTGATCGACGCCGCGCGCAGCTGGTCGCTGGCCGCGGAATTGCTGGAATCGCTGGGCACGCCGCAGGTGACCGCGTGCTCGATCGGGCTGTTCGGCCGGCCCGACGAGGCGCTGCCGGGGAACGGCCCGACCACCCGCGCGGCCGCCCGGCGCTTCATCGAGATCGCCAATGAGCTCGACCGCGAGCTGATCTCCCCGGCCGAGCACGTCGAGATTTCCGCCACCGCGCTGCAGCTGCAGCTGCAGGCCGCGCTCGATGACTTCTTCGACGGCCGCATGATCGAGGTCGTCATCGACCCCGAGCTGATCGCCAAGGCCGCCGCCGGCGCCACCCGCATCCGCCTGCGCGGCGGCGCCGCCTTCAGCGACTACGACCGCCAGCAGCTGCTGCAGCACGAGGCCTTCGTGCATTCGCTGACCGCGCTCAACGGCCGCGCGCAGCCGGTGCTGGCCAGCCTGGCGCTGTCCTCGCCGCGCACCACCGCGGCGCAGGAGGGCCTGGCCACCTTCGCCGAGCAGATCACCGGCAGCATCGACATCGAGCGCATGAAGCGGATCAGCCTGCGCATCGAGGCGATCGCGCGCGCGCTCGACGGCGCCGACTTCGTCGAGGTGTTCCGCTATTTCCTCGAGGAAGGGCAGACCCCGGCCGAAAGCTTCACCTCGACCCAGCGCGTGTTCCGTGGCGTCGCGCCGACCGGCGGCGCCGCGTTCACCAAGGACGCGGTGTACCTGCGCGGGCTGATCGGCGTGCACACCTTTTTCCGCGGCGCGCTCAAGCACGGTCGGCTGCGGCTGTGCCGGCTGCTGTTCGCCGGCAAGATGACGCTGGGCGACGTGCAGCGCTTCGAGCCGCTGTTCGACGAGGGCGTGCTGGCGCCGCCGCGCTGGCTGCCGCACTGGGTGCAACGGGCCAACGGCCTGGCGGGGATGCTGGCCTTCTCGCTGTTCGCCAACCGGATCCGGCTGGACGCGCTGGAGGAGGACGTGTTGCCGGACGTGTGAGCCGCCGGCCTGCCTTTCCCGGCCGATTCGCTAGAATCGAACGCCCGCCCGCGGCAGCCCCACGATGTCCGACCACGCCACGCCCGGCGGCGCGCCCAGCGCCGTCGAGACCGATCCCGCCAAGCTGCAGGACGACCTGCGCACCGCCGCGCTCGCGTACCACCGGCACCTGCCGCACGGCAAGATCAAGGTGGTCGCGACCAAGCCGATGGTGACCCAGCGCGACCTGGCGCTGGCCTACTCGCCGGGCGTCGCCTACGCCTGCGAGGAGATCGTCGCCGACCCGACCGCGGCCAGCGAGCTGACCGCGCGCGGCAACCTGGTCGCCGTCATCACCAACGGCACGGCGGTGCTCGGCCTCGGCGACATCGGGCCGCTCGCGGGCAAGCCGGTGATGGAAGGCAAGGGCGTGCTGTTCCAGAAGTTCGCCGGCATCGACGTGTTCGACATCGAGGTGGACGAGCGCGACCCGGACAAGCTGGTCGAGATCATCGCGTCGCTGGAGCCGACCTTCGGCGGCATCAACCTCGAGGACATCAAGGCGCCGGAGTGCTTCATCGTCGAGCGCAAGCTGCGCGAGCGGATGAAGATCCCGGTCTTCCACGACGACCAGCACGGCACCGCGATCATCGTCGGCGCCGCGGTGCTCAACGCGCTGGAAGTCGCGGGCAAGCAGATCGGGGACGTCAAGCTCGCCACCACCGGCGCCGGCGCCGCGGGCATCGCCTGCCTCGACATGCTGGTCGCGCTGGGAGTGAAAAAGGAGAACATCACCGCCTTCGACCGCGAGGGCGTGATCCACAAGGGCCGCCCCAACCTCGACCCCGACAAGGCCCGCTACGCCGCCGACACCGACAAGCGCGAGCTGGCCGAGATCGTGCGCGGCGCCGACGTGTTCCTGGGCCTGTCCGCCGGCGGCATCCTCAAGCCGGAGATGGTCGCGACGATGGCGGACCGGCCGATCATCCTCGCGCTGGCCAACCCCAACCCGGAAATCCTGCCGGAAGACGCCAGGCGCGTGCGCCCGGACTGCATCATCGCCACCGGCCGCTCGGACTACCCGAACCAGGTCAACAACGCGCTCTGCTTCCCGTACATCTTCCGCGGCGCGCTCGACGTCGGCGCGACCGAGATCAACGAGGACATGAAGCTGGCCTGCGTGCGCGCGATCGCGGCGCTGGCCAAGATGGAATCCTCCGACCTGGCCAGCGCCTACGGC
Source organism: Lysobacteraceae bacterium (assembly GCA_035686325.1). Classification (GTDB taxonomy): domain Bacteria; phylum Pseudomonadota; class Gammaproteobacteria; order Xanthomonadales; family Xanthomonadaceae; genus JABFWF01. The sequence continues at coordinate 17,792 of DASRZN010000215.1, read as the reverse complement.
GGCGAGGTCCCGCAGTTCGGCGCCGAGTACCTGATCCCGCGCCCGTTCGACCCGCGCCTGCTGGTGATGCTGGCGCCGGCGGTGGCGCGCGCGGCGATGGACTCCGGCGTCGCTACCCGGCCGATCGCCGACTTCGACGCCTACGAGGAGAAGCTCGCGCAGTTCATCTACCGCACCGGCCTGCTGATGAAGCCGGTGTACGACCGCGCGCGCGCCGACCGCCAGCGCGTGGTGTACGCCGAGGGCGAGGAGGAAACCGTGCTGCGCGCGGTGCAGACGGTGATCGACGAGGAGTTCGCGTTCCCGATCCTGATCGGCCGGCCGGAAGTGATCGAGGCGCGGATCGAACGGCTCGGCCTGCGCATGCGCGCCGGCGTGGACTTCGATCTGACCAACATCAATTCCGACCCGCGCTTCGACGAGTACTGGCAGCAGTACCACGCGCTCACCGGCCGCCGCGGCGTGACCCCGGCGGCGGCGAAGAACCTGATGCGCTCGCGGCCGACCCTGATCGCCGCGATGATGGTCGAACGCGGCGAGGCGGACGCGCTGATCTGCGGCCTGGTCGGCCGCTACCACAAGAAGCTCGGCTACCTGCGCAGCGTGTTCGACTTCGACCGCGGCGTGCAGGCGACCTCGGCGATGACCGGGGTGATCAACGACCGCGGCGTGTGGTTCTTCCTCGACACCCACGTGCAGCCGGACCCGACCGCCGAGCAGATCGCCGAGAGCACCCTGCAGGCGAGCTACCGGCTCAAGCTGTTCGGTATCGAGCCCAAGGTCGCGCTGGTGTCGCACTCCAACTACGGCAGCCACGACGACCCGAGCGCGCGCAAGATGCGCGAGGCGCTGCGCCTGATCCGCGCGCGCGCGCCGCGCCTGAACGTGGACGGCGAGATGATGGCCGACACCGCCTGGGACGAGGGCCTGCGCGAGCGGATCTTCCCCGACACCACGCTCAAGGGCCGCGCCAACCTGTACGTGATGCCGAACCTGGACGCCGCCAACATCACCTACAACATGGTGCGGGTGATGACCGACGGCGTGGCGATCGGCCCGATCCTGATGGGCCTGGACAAGCCCGCGCACATCCTCACCGCCGCCTCCACCCCGCGCCGGGTGGCGAACATGACCGCGATCGCGGCGGTGGAGGCGCAGATCCGGAAGGCGGGGCGGCAGGGCTGAGACTCACCCCCTCCCCAGCCCTCCCCCGCAAGCGGGGAAGGGAAACTTCGGGAACCGCGACCTCGCACTGAACGCGAAAAACACGCGCGAAGCCCTTGACCCGGGCCAAATCGGGGCTACCCTCGGCGCGATGACGTCCCGCTCGCTGCTGTCCCTCGCGCTCGCGCTGGCCCTCGCCGGCTGCGCCACCCCCACCCCGCCGCCCGCCCCCGTCGCCAGTGCCGAACCGGCGCCGGACGCCGCGCCGGTGCAGGAAGCCGTGCTGCCGCCCGTGCCGCAGCCGCCCGAGCGCCCGGTCGCGCCGCCCGCGGTCACCGACCCAGCGCTGCCGCTGGAGCAGCGGATCGACGCCTTCGTCGACTACACCGCGACCACCTACGGCGTCGCCCCGGAGGCGATCCGCGCCAAGCTCGCCCAGGCGCAGTACCTGCAGCGCACCATCGACATCATCAGCCGGCCCGCGGAAGCGGTGCGGCCGTGGCGCGACTACCGCCCGATCTTCCTCAACGACGCCCGCATCCAGGGCGGCGTGGCCTTCTATCGCGAGAACCGCGCCGACCTCGACCGGATCGCGATGGAAACCGGCGTGCCGCCGGAATACATCGTCGCGATCATCGGCGTGGAGACCAACTACGGGAAGAACACCGGCAACTACAGCGTGCTGGACGTGCTGTACACGCTCGGTTTCGGGTACCCGAAGCGCGCCCCGTTCTTCGCCGGCGAGCTGGCGCAGCTGTTCGCGCTGGGCCAGGACGAAGGCATCGACATCGCCACCCTCAAGGGCAGCTACGCCGGCGCGATGGGCTGGGGGCAGTTCATGCCGTCCAGCTGGCGCAACTGGGGCAAGGACGGCGACGGCGACGGCAAGCGCGACCTGATCGGCGACCGCGACGACATCTTCGCCTCGATCGCCAACTACTTCGTCGTGCACGGCTGGGAACGCGGCGGGGCGGTCGCCGCGCGCGCGGTGCGCGACCCGGCCGCGGCCGACTACGTGCCCGCGGACGTCCAGCCGATCCACCCGCTCAGCGCGCTGGCCGCGCGCGGCTACACGCCGCAGCCCGGCGAGCCGGTGCCGCCCGCCGACGCGCCCGCCGGCGCCACCCTGCTCACCCTCGAAGGCGAGGCCGGCAAGGAGTACTGGCTCGGCTATCGCAACTTCTACGTGATCACCCGCTACAACCACTCGCCGATGTACGCGCTGGCGGTGCACCAGCTGGCGCAGGCGATCCGCGCGGGCAGCGGGCCGTGAGGGCCGCGCGCGCCACGGTCGCGATCGCGGCGTCGCTGCTGCTCGCGGCCTGCGCGGGCTCACCGAAAAAGGAAACGCCCGCCGCCGGCGCGCGCGTCGACGCGCCCGCGCCAGGCCCGTCGCAGCCGCGCCGCTCGCCCTACGCGCCGGCGCAGGAAGATCCGAGCAAGCGCGGCAACTACACCGCCGGCGGCCTGTACGCGCCGGGCGTCGCCGACAGCGTGCCCGACGGCGGCCTGCACGACGTCGACCAGATCCCCGAGCCCGAGGTCGAGGACCTGCCGCGTTCGCGCTACGGCAACCGCTCGCCCTACACCGTGCTCGGCAAGTCCTACCGCGTGCTGGACAGCGCCGAGGGCTACCACGAGGTCGGCTTGGCCTCCTACTACGGCAACAAGTTCCACGGCCGCCGCACGTCCAACCTGGAGGTGTACGACATGTATGCCTTCACCGCCGCGCACAAGACGCTGCCGCTGCCGAGCTTCGCCCGCGTCACCAACCTCGCCAACGGCAAGTCGGTGATCGTGCGGGTGAACGACCGCGGCCCGTTCCACGACGGCCGCGTGATCGATTTGAGCTTCGCCGCCGCGGTCAAGCTGGGCGTGTATCCGCGCGGCACCGCGAGGGTGGATGTGCGCGGCCTGACCGCCGCCGACATGCTCGACGCCGACCGCCGCATGGCGAACACGGACGACACCGCGCCCGCGCGCGGCGCGGTGGAGACGCCCGCAACCAGCGCAACCGCGCAGGCGAGCACGCCGAGCGCGCTCGACGGCCTGGTCGCCACGCTGCCGGCGAAAACGGGCGCCGCAACCAACGCGCCCGCAAACGACGCGGTCGCCACGCTGGCGTCCGCCAGCACTGCCGCGTCGCCGGCGACCAACACCGACTGGCGTTTCGACATGCGCCAGGACGGCCGCACCATGACCGCCGACGAGTTCGACGCCTGGATGCGCGCGCGCCGCGCCCGCGTCGCCACCGGCAAGCCGGCGGAAGTCGCGCCGCGCGGTGCGCCGCCCGACGCGGCCGCACGGCCCGCGCTCGCCGCGACGCCCGCGCCGGCGAGCCCGGTCGCGCCCGCGACGTCGCCCGAGCCCGCGCCCGCCGCCGACGCCATCACCCTGCAGGTCGCCAGCTTCGCCGCCCGCGCCAACGCCGAACGCGCGCTGGCGATGGTGAGCGGCGCCGGCATCGCCCACGCGCGCCTGCTCGACGCCAACGCCAACGGCCGCCAGGTCTGGCGACTGCGCATCGGCCCGGTGCAGCCCGACGCGGTGGCGGAACTCGGCAGCCGCCTGCAGGGTCTCGGCTTCGGCCAGCCGCAGCGCGTGCGCGAGTAAACTGCGGCCCTCTCGCCGTCCCGGCGCGCCTGCGCGCCTTCACTTGCAGACCGGTCACGGACGGCCGGCGCTTTCCCGGAGTCCGCTGTCCTGATGAATAGTCCGAAGCCCGTCCGCTTCCTCGTCGCCTGCCTCGCCACCGCCGCGTTCGGCCTCGCCTTCGCCCAGGCGCCGACGCCGCAGCCCGCCACCCCCAGGCCCGCCGCGCTCAGCGACGCCCTGCCGGTGCCGGACGCGCCCGCGCCCAAGGACGCCGCCGCGTGGATCGTCATGGACTACGCCACCGGCCAGGTGCTCGCCGGCGACAACATCCACACGCGCCGCGAGCCCGCCAGCATCACCAAGGTGATGACGTCCTACGTGATCGCCGCCGAGATGGCCGCCGGCAAGGTCAAGCCCGACGACCAGGTGATGATGACCGAGCACGCCTGGCGCACCGGCGGTGCCGGCACCGACGGCAGCTACAGCGGCTTCCCGGTCAACCAGACCGCGCCGCTGGTCCAGATGGAAAAGGGCATGGTGGTGCAGTCCGGCAACGACGCCGCGATCGCCCTGGCCGAGCACGTCGCCGGCAGCGAGGAAGCCTTCGCCCAGCTGATGAACGCGTACGCCAAGCGCATCGGCATGAAGCAGACCCACTTCGTCAACCCGCACGGCCTGCCCAACGAAGAGCACTACTCCACCGCCTACGACCTCGCCCTGCTCGGCCGCGCCCTCATCCGCGACTACCCGCTCGCGTACTCATACAACAAGATCAAGGAACTCACGGTCGGCCCGATCACCCAGCCCAACCGCAACCGCCTGCTGTGGCTGGACCCGTCGGTGGACGGCATCAAGACCGGCCACACCGCCAACGCCGGCTACTGCCTGATGGCCTCCGCCCAGCGCGGCGACCAGCGCATCATCACCGTGGTGCTCGGCGACAGCAGCGAGAAGGCGCGCATCGCCGACAGCCGCGCCCTGCTCAACTGGGCGTTCCGCTTCTTCGAGACCCACAAGCTGTACGACGCCGGCAAGCCGGTCGCCGACCTGAAGGTGTGGAAGGGCGCCGCCGACACGGTGAAGCTCGGCGTCGCCCAGCCGCTGCTGGTGTCCGTGCAGCGCGGCAAGTACGACCAGCTCAAGCCGAGCATGGACGTGCCCAAGTCGCTGGCCGCGCCGATCCAGAAGGGCCAGCGCATCGGCACCGTCAAGGTCGCGCTGGACGGCAAGGTGATCGCCCAGCGCCCGCTGGTCGCGCTGGAAGCCGTCGAGGAAGGCGGCTTCTTCAAGCGGCTGTGGGACGAGCTGATGATGTGGTGGGAGTCGGTGTGAGGCTGCCGCCTCGCTGAAGGAACAAAGGCCGGCGCAAGCCGGCCTTTTTTTGCGCCCCGGATTGGCCACCGGGACCGCCGGACACCCATCGCCGGGCCGCGCTGCGCGATGGTTCAGTCGAACAGATGCCGCAGCACTTCGCGGCGGCGGTCCGCATGGTCCGCCATGCATTGCATGGTGGCCGGAATGCGGAGCGCGCCGTCGACGTTCAGGAAAAAGGTGACGTCGCAATCGGCTTTCCGGAAGTCGTCCCATTGTTGCTGCGCCGATACCAGCTGCTCCCTGGCCTGGGCTGCGCCCTTGTCGCCGTCCGCGGCCATCTTGTCCAGCTGGGTTAGCGCGGCCGCGTAGGCCGAATCCAGGGCGGCATCCGCCCGATTCAGTTCCCGGGCGGCGCACGCTTCGATCGCCGTGTCCGTGATTGCTGCATCCAGGCATTCGCCAGCGAAGGCGTGCATCGGGAGAACCAGGAGCACGATGGCTGTACATGGCTTCATGTGGGACCTGACGCTTGAGTTAGGCCGAGCCGCGAAGCCGAGCCGGCCTTCTTGATGGTTGTGCAGATCACCCGGCGGCGCGGGCGCAGCGACGCGATGAAGCGCGACCTCCATGCGCGCATCGCCGCCAACCTGGTGCAGGCCGCGGACATCCGCGGCGATGACGTGTTGATCTGTCTCGAGGAGAACGAGTTCTCCGACTGGTCGGCGGACGGCGGGCGGATGACCTAGTGCCAACCCCATGCGCTAGCGCGGAAATGAACCTGACACCGTTCTTCTGGTAGGTGACAGGAAGGCCGCCCAAGGTTCCATCTGCCTTGATCGGCAAGATGCGATCCTCGTGGGCCAAGGCCCCGCCTGCCGAGAGCCAGAGCACTGCAATCGGCGCAAACCTTTTCATGTGGCTCAACGCTCAAGTTGAGCCGAATTGCAGCGCGTAGCTGGCGACATGGCAAGCTCTTTCTGCCATGTTGACGGCGTAGCGATGCAATTTCGGCTTGAACGTATTGTTAGGCCGTGGGCGTACGGGCTCAACAACGAACCGTTGGTCTCAACAATCTTCAGCTGAAGACGACGTATACATTGAGGGCCAAGGTTTCGATGTGGGCTGCGACTTTGTTGGAACCAACTTTTAGAGAGTTTGGATGACCACAACCGTTTCGGAGTTTAAGGCAAGCATCAAGCTCTTGTTTTACGTTCTTCCCGATTAGGCCCACGGACTGCGCAATCTCAAGGAACGTGCTCTCCTTCAATCGGCCAAGATCATCCGTAGTCTTTGCGGCCTTCCACTTAGGGTCTCGCTTTAACGTCTCAGCATTGAACGCTATCAGATGCTTGTCGACTACCTCGCGTTGCATAATCGCCATTGCCCCAACCCAGGAAAGAACAATCGCCGCGCGAGGGAGAGACTGCTCGGCACATACGATGGCCTCCGAAAGGAAGTCCTTGACGTCCTCATGTTTGAGTTTCGGCAGAATTGCACGAAGATCCTGCGCTTCCTTTGCCGCAGGTGACACGGACAAGTTCTCACCAGCCACAGAAGCAATATGGCTTTTCCCTACTTCGGTGAGCTCCCAGCCATCAGGTGTCTTGAACACCTTGTCATCTACAGCCGACAAGAACGCACCAAAGTTCCACTTCTTTGCGCCTTTAACTCCGGCGTCGATCGCGTACTTCTTTGCTGCCGTGGTGTGCACGCGCGCCCCACCGCCGGCCGCCACGCAAAGCAAGCAAGTATCGGTCTTGGTGAGCCCCTTCTGATGCACCACAACCTTTAGCTGTTCAAGCGTTAACAAGCTTCATCCTCCCCATGCTCCCCGCAGGCTGGCTCCTCTCAGGATTTCACCAGCTCAGCGGCGGCGGTTAGGCCCGGAGCTGTGAGTTTCCAGCCGGAACTCTTGGATCCAGTAATCTTGTTGCCGAATTCCTTGATGTACTTTGCATGGTTGGTAGCGTCGTAACACCCAAAGTGCTCGCAGAGTTCTCGCGCGTCCTTGTCGGTGAAAGAAGCCTCTCCAGTCGATAGGAATGCAGCAAAGCCGAGCATCAGGTAAGTGTTCATAACCTGATGAATTCGCTTGGATGCATTACCAGGCAGGGATATGACTTTCGCCGTACCACCATCGAAATACAGATGCTGTTCCAGTTGCTCTTGCGTGATTCCGTTCCTCTTGAGCCACTGATTGGCGGTAGGGTGCGCTATTGGGAGCGCATCTGATGAAGCGTCGTCGGCATGATTTTTGTCCGATGGGCTCGATGGATTTGGCGTCGCATCCTCACCAAGGAGAGCGAAGGCAGCTTGCACAACGCGCTTTCTTTCTTCGCTGCTGAGGGGGCTGAGAAGCTCTACAACCTTGGACATCGCCGTCGTAAGTGGGCCTGACACAGTAACTCTCCAGTAATACAGTAGCGCCAAGACTACACCGTAATTACGTACTGTGCAACTACAAGCCGTACGGGCTGCGTGTCCGCGCTATCACTAGGCCGGGCTGAGCTAAGCAACTTGCAGTGTGGCGCTTTGGGGTGATGTTGGCGCTTGCCAAGCGGAACCGCCTAACGCCAATTCGGCGAAAATCGTCGCCTTAAAAGTATTACACCCCGCGAACGAGGTGTAATGCGGTCAACACGCGCAGCTTTCTACCGCGCCAATCCGAACAAATTCGACGACACCCACCCTCTGTTCCCCAGTTCGTCCTCGACCTCCCACATCACGCCCTGCTTGTTGCCGGTCGGATACAGCAGCATGCCGACCTCGAGCGGGCGGACGGCGGTCTTGCCGTCGGGGGCGGCGAACAGGCGGCCGGGCTTCTGCATGGACACGGCCTGCTGGACGTTGGCCTCGGACGCGTTGGCGGGCAGGCCGCCGAGCTGGGCGACGAGGTCGGTGTAGGCCTGCAGGTAGGCGAGCGTGATCACCTGGCCGATCTCGGTGTTGTTGTAGCCGGTGGCGCCGACGCCGCCGAAGGCGCCCCAGAACACGCCGGCGCCCGCGCCCCAGCCGAGGTCGGTCTTGCTGGCGTGGCCCTCGGTCATCGCCAGCTGCTCGGACGAGCGCACGTCGGTGACGGTGAGCACGACGTCGGCGGTCTTGCGCTTGATGTTGAGGCCGCCGATCAGCGCGCCGACGTTGCGGTTGCCGACCAGGCCGCCGAGCGCGGCGCCGATGTTGTTGCCGCTGGAGTCGCTGTTGGAGGACACGAGGTCGGGCACCAGCACGTAGTCGGCGGCCTTGACCTGGCCCTTGCCGAGGTTGGAGCCGGGGCGCAGGTCGCCGTCGCTGGCGAGTTCGCGCTCGGCCCTGGCCGCGGCCATGCCCTTGCCGCGGTCGAGCAGGGTGAAGCAGCGCGAGCGGTTGACGAACACCTTGATCACCGAGGTCGGCGAGCCGAGCTGGTTCTGCGTCCACCAGTTGGATTCGGGCTCGACCACGGCGATGGTGCCGAGGTTGCGGCTGCACTGCGGGATCTGCGCGGTCTTCTGCGCGCGCTGTTGCTGGGCGCTGGCGGCGGTGGCGGGCTGCGCGGCGGCGAGGACGGCGAGGCCGCCGATCAGGGCGGCGGTCAGGCGGGACGGACTCATGCGGAACCTCATCGATGGCAAGGGGAAGCCGTGGCCTGCGGCCTCGGCCGCAAGCCTTCGGTGTGAGGAACGCGTGAAAGGCGCGCGTGCGGTCAGGCCGCGGCGCGCGCGGGCGCCGGAACAGCGCGATCGCTCGGTGCAGGCGGCCCGCGGCGGTCAGTGCGCGCGGGCGCGGGACAGGTCTTCGTCTTCCTCGTCCGCCGTCCGCTCGCCGCCCGCGCGGGTGGCGAGCACGCCGGCCCAGGGCGCGCCGCCGAGGGCGAGCGCCTGCAGCCATTCCTCGCGCAAGCCTTCTTCCCGGACGATCGCTTCGAGGCGTGCGCGCACCTCGTCGCTCACCGGCTGCTTGCCGCCGGGGAAGAGGGCGGCGGCCACGCGCTGGCGCCATGCCTCGGGCAGGTACGCGCGCGCCTGCCGGCCCAGCCACGGGCGCAGGCCGGACGCACGCAGCAGGCGGTTGGCGCGCGGGAAGCGCGGGGTGCGGGCGCCGTTGGCGCGCGGCAGTTCGGCCGGCGCGGTGTCGGGGGGCAGGCCGAGGAACGCGAACAGGTGGCGCAGGGTGGCGTTCGGCTCCTCGCACAGGCGCTCGAAGGAGAGCACGCAGACCTGGCTGGCCGGGAAGTGCGCGAGGTAGCGGCGCAGCTGCGGCAGGTAGCGGCTGGTGCCGAGGTAGAAGCAGCTGTTGCCCCAGTCGGCCGCGGCGCCGAGCGCGCGCTCCTTCTCCACCAGCCGCAGCAGCGGCTCCACGGTGCGGCCCTGGCTGACCTCCATCGCGTGGTGCGAGAGGATCCGCTCCACCGGGTCGCGGAAGATCATGATGATGCGCGCGTCCGGCGCGTAGGCGGCGAGGTTGCGCGCGGCGTCGTGCGAGGACAGGTACTGGGTGGAGCACTCGCCCACCAGCGGCTGGTCGCCGGCGCCTTCGTACAGGCGCGCGTAGTCGGCGGCGGAATGCACGAGGTGGAAATGGACCGGTTCGCGCACCGGCAAGGCGAGGTACGCCGCGAGGTCCATCTGCCGCTGCCCTTCGAACCACGGCACCAGCTGCTGGCGCACGTCGGTGCAGAAGTGGCAGGGCTCCTTGATCGGCGACATGTAGAAGTCGGGATGCGCCGCCAGCACCCGCGCGAGCGAGGTGGTGCCGGCCTTCGGGGCGCCGACCAGGAAGACGTTGGGTTTGCGGGGCGCGGGCGCCGGGGCGGGCTGGGCGCTCATCGCGCCGTGCGCCCGGGGCGGGGCGTTTCGCGGCGCGCCGGGGCACGCGCGATGGACGGGCCGGCCCAGGCGGGGGCCGGGAACGCGGCGGCGGTGCGCAGGTCCTTCGCGCGACGCCGTCCGAAAGCAGGGAACGGGGTCATGTCCGGGGTCCATTCGACGTTGGCGCGGATGGTGGCAGGCTGGCCTGACACGGGGGCGTGAAGCGTTTTTCGCGGCCGGCATGCGGCGGCGTGAGGTTGGGTTCACGCCGGGGCGCGCCCATAATCGGCGGATGGAAATCAAATCCGACAATCCCGAGCACGGCTTCCAGTTTCCCGGAGTGTTCGAGATCACCGCGATGGGCCCGGCCGGCAGCGGCCTGGAGGACACAATCCCCTCGCTGCTGGAAGCGGCCGGGCTGACCGTGCTGCGCGAGACGGTGAGCACGCGCGAATCCAGCGGCGGCAAGTTCGTGTCGGTGCGGTTGAGCTTCGGCGCGGAATCGCGCGAGCAGTACGAAGTCGCGCACGCGGTGCTGCGCGAGCATCCGGAAGTGAAGTGGACGCTGTGAGCGTTTCGCACGCGGGGGAGGGAGAAGTCTGTGCCGCCGCGGAGCGCAGCGTCGTCTTGCGCCCCTGCCTCGTCCGCGACCTCGGCCGCCAGCCTTATGAGCCGGTCTGGCGCGCGATGCAGCGCTTCACCGATGCGCGCGGCGAGGACACCCCCGACGAGCTGTGGCTGGTCGAGCACGAGCCGGTGTTCACCCTCGGCCAGGCCGGGCGGCCGGAGCACGTGCTGGCGCCGGGCGACATCCCGGTGGTCCACGTCGACCGCGGCGGCCAGGTGACCTACCACGGGCCCGGTCAGATCGTCGCCTACCCGCTGCTCGACCTCCGGCGGCTCAAGCTCGGCGTGCGCGAGTACGTGTGCCTGATCGAGCAGGCGGTGATCGACACCCTCGCCGACTGGAACATCCACGCCGCGCGCCGCGAGGGCGCGCCGGGGGTGTACGTGAACGGCGCGAAGATCGCCGCGCTCGGCATCCGCGTGCGGCGCGGCTGCGCCTTCCACGGGCTGGCCTTCAACATCGCGATGGACCTCGAGCCGTTCGCGCGGATCAATCCCTGCGGCTACGCCGGGCTGGCGGTGACCGCGATGCTGGACCTCGGCGGCCCGGCCAGGCTGGACGCGGTGAAGCCGGTGCTGCTGGGGCACCTGGCGGAACAGTTCGGGTTGCAGCCGCTGCCGGCGGACGGCGTGCTGCCGGCGGACGGCGTGCTGCCGGCGGAGGCGGTCCCGGCCTGAACGTGCGGCCGGGCGGAACCCGGTGTTCCAAAACCCGCGATTTGGGTTTCGGGGGCGGGAGCGGGACAATGGCGGTTCCGCGGGCCTTTCGCGGCACGCACCCCCACCCCAACCCTCCCCCGCTGCGCGGGGGAGGGAGTCACCGCCCACCGCCATGACCGATCCGACTTCCCGCAGCATCCCCCTCGCCGTGATCGGCGAGACGCCCGAGCTCGTGCCCGGCGCGCGTCAGGCCGGCGCCGACAAGATCGCGCGCTCGCCGGTGCAGTTCGCCGAGGCGCCGGTGCTGCGCAAGCCGTCGTGGATCCGGGTGCGGATCCCGCCGGGCAACGCGGTGCAGAAGCTCAAGGCCAAGCTGCGCGAGAACCGCCTGGTCACCGTGTGCGAGGAAGCGAGCTGCCCGAACATCCACGAGTGCTTCGGCCACGGCACCGCGACCTTCATGATCCTCGGCGAGGTCTGCACGCGACGCTGCTCGTTCTGCGACGTCGCCCACGGCCGGCCCAAGCCGCCCGATCCCGCCGAGCCGCTGCACCTGGCGCAGACGGTCAAGGACATGGGCCTGCGCTACGTGGTGGTGACCAGCGTGGACCGCGACGACCTGCGCGACGGCGGCGCGGCGCACTTCGTCGACTGCATCGCCGCGATCCGCGAGTTCAGCCCCGGCACCAAGATCGAGATCCTGACCCCCGACTTCCGCGGCAAGGGCCGGATGGAGCGCGCGCTGGAGATCCTCGCGGCCAATCCGCCGGACGTGTTCAACCACAACATCGAGACGGTGCCGGACCTCTACCGCAACGTGCGCCCGGGCGCCGACTACCAGTGGTCGCTGACCCTGTTGCGCAAGTTCAAGGAACAACATCCGCACATTCCCACCAAGTCCGGGATCATGCTCGGCCTCGGCGAAACGCTGGAGCAGGTGCACGCGACCCTGCGCGACCTGCGCGCGCACGCGGTGGAAATGGTGACGATCGGCCAGTACCTGCAGCCGAGCGCGCACCACCACCCGGTGCTGCGCTACTGGACGCCGGACGAGTTCAAGGCGCTGGAAGTGTTCGGGATGGAGCTTGGTTTCACCCACGTCGCGTCCGGCCCGCTGGTGCGTTCGTCCTACCACGCCGACCGCCAGGCCGCGGAAGCCGGCGTCGCCGCCTGAACGGGCGACTGGCCGGCGCGCGGCACGGCCAGCGTTCACATCGCGGCGAGGTGGCGCCCTTACATTGGGTTCCGGGGAGCCCGCAACTTCCGGCACTGTCCGCCGGTCCCAGCACGCCCCAGCCTGTCCCACAGACGGCCATGCCGGCCGTGAGAGCCCCGATGAAAGCGCACCATTCCCTGCTGGTCCTCGCCCTTGCCGCCCCGCTCGCGCTCATGGCGCGCGCGCCCGCCGACGCGGGCGCCGCCGCCGACACGTCGCGGGTCGCGTCCGCCGAAAGCAGCATCACCGCGGGCCCGACCCCGGTGCAGGCGACGACCGCGAAGATGGTCTACGGCTGGCTCTCCGACAGCCGCTTCGCCTACCGCCCGCGCGCGCTCGACGACGCGCTGTCGCAGGACATCTTCAAGCGCTACCTGGAATCGCTGGACGGCAGCAAGATGTTCTTCACCGCGCAGGACGTGGCGAAGTTCGCGCCTTACCGGACCACGCTCGACGACGCGATCAAGGGCGGCAAGCTCGATCCGGCGTTCGCGGTGTTCGCGCTGTACCGCCAGCGCGTGGACGAGCGCGCCAGCTACGCGCGCAAGCTGCTCAAGCAGGACATCTTCGACTTCACCGGGAAGGACCGCTGGTACTACGACCGCGAGGACGCCGCCTGGGCCGCCGACCGCGCCGCGCTGGACGCGCTGTGGAAGCAATCGGTGCGCAACGACTGGCTGCGCCTGGAACTGGCCGGCAAGAAGCCCGACGAGATCCGCAAGACGCTGGACAAGCGCTACGCCAACCTGTCGGACACGGTCAACGAGCTCAACGGCGACGACGCCTTCCAGAGCTTCCTCAACGCCTACACCGGCTCGATCGACCCGCACACCAACTACTTCAACCCGCGCACCGCCGAGCGCTTCAACCAGTCGATGTCGCTGTCGCTGGAAGGCATCGGCGCGGTGCTGCAGAAGCAGGACGACGTGGTGGTGATCCGCGAGATCGTGCCGGGCGGCCCCGCCGCGCGCAGCGAGAAGCTGGTGCCGGGCGACCGCATCGTCGCGGTCGGCCAGGGCGCGAGCGGGCCGATGGAGGACGTGGTCGGCTGGCGCATCGACGACGTGGTCGACAAGATCAAGGGCCCGAAGGACACCCTGGTGCGGCTGGACATCGTGCCGCCCGAGGCCGGCCTCGACGCCAAGCCGAACCGGATCGTGATCAAGCGCGACAAGGTCAAGCTGGCCGAGGACGCGGCCAAGGCCGAGACGATCACGATCCCGGGCGCGAACGGAGCGCCGGCCAAGCGGATCGGCGTGATCAAGCTGCCGGGCTTCTACCAGGATTTCGCCGCGCGCCGCAGCCATGACGGCGACTACGTCTCGGCGACCCGCGACGTCGCCCGCCTGCTGCAGCAGTTCAAGGCGCAGAAGGTGGACGGCGTCGTCATGGACCTGCGCAACAACGGCGGCGGTTCGCTGGACGAGGCGGTCGAACTGACCGGCCTGTTCATCGACAAGGGCCCGGTGGTGCAGGTGCGCGAATCCGGCGGCCGCGTGCTGGTCAACGGCGACGACAAGCCGGGCGTGGCCTGGGACGGACCGCTGGCGGTGCTGATCAACCGCGGTTCGGCGTCGGCGTCGGAGATCTTCGCCGGCGCGATCCAGGACTACGGCCGCGGCCTCGTGATCGGCGAGCCGAGCTTCGGCAAGGGCACGGTGCAGAACCTGGTGGACCTCGACCGCTGGCCGGCCAACGAGGAAGCGCGCTTCGGCCAGCTCAAGCTGACCATCGCCCAGTTCTTCCTGCCCGGCGGCAGCAGCACCCAGAACCGCGGCGTGGTGCCGGACGTGGCCTTCCCGGTGACGGTGGACGCCAGCGAGTTCGGCGAGAGCACCTACGACAACGCGCTGCCGTGGACGCGCATCGCGGCGGTCTCGCACGTGCGCTACGGCAACTTCGCGCCGCTGCTGCCGCAGCTGGAGGCGCTGCACAAGGCGCGGGTGGCGAAGGACAAGGAATTCCAGTGGTGGGCGCAGGACGTGGCCGATTTCCGCACCGAGCAGGCGAAGAAGTACGTCTCGCTCAACGAGGCCGAGCGCCGCGCCGAGCGCGACAAGGAGAACGCCAAGCGCGCGCAGCGCCAGGCCGAGCGCAAGGCGCTGGGGCTGGAACTCGATCCGCTGGCCGACGACCTGCTCGACGACGGCCTGCAGGCCAGCGAACGCGACATCGCCGCCGACGCCGCGCGCGAAAAGGCCGCCGAGAAGCGCCCCGACCCGCTGCTGCGCGAGTCCGCCGCGATCCTCGCCGACGCGACCCGCCTGCTGGTCAACAACCAGCAGCTGACCGCGCAGGTGCTGCCGGAGACGGGCACGGCGCTGCATTGGGCCGAGTAGCGGCGCGGCCGCTCACGCGCTTCAAGACGAAGACGCCTGCCTCGCGGCAGGCGTTTTTGTTTCTGGTAGCCGGTAGCCGGTAGCCGGTAGCCGGTAGCCGGTAGCCGAAAAACGAAGCCACGAACGGGAAGGCGGTGGGCGCGCCGGGTGGGAGAGTGGGCAGGACCATATGCGCCATGGATGGCGCATCCGAGCCTCCATGGATGGATTCACGGCGTGTCCTGACCGCCTCTGCCGCCCGGCGCGCGGGCGTGATGCCCCTGCCCCTATCCCAGTCGCGCCTGCAACAACGCGCGCAGCTCGTCCTTGTCGGCCTCGTCGAGGCCGCTCTCGCGCTGCTTGGCCTGCAGTTCGTCCACGCGCTGCTGCAGCGTCTGCTTCTCCAGCTGCGCCATCACGTCGAGGAACTCGCCCTGCCAGGCCTCGGCGTCGCCGGGCATGGTCTGCGTGGCGAGCTTGTGCAGCGCGGCCGCGTCCTCGCGCTCCTCGAAATGCGCGAGCAGCACGCCGGTGCTGATGTCGGGCCGCGACTTGACCAGCGCGATGAGCTCCGCGAGCAGCGGGACGCCTGGC
Organism: Lysobacteraceae bacterium; assembly: GCA_035686325.1. Classification (GTDB taxonomy): domain Bacteria; phylum Pseudomonadota; class Gammaproteobacteria; order Xanthomonadales; family Xanthomonadaceae; genus JABFWF01. The sequence continues at coordinate 2,514 of DASRZN010000215.1, read as the reverse complement.
TGGCGCAGTTCGGCGAAGCGGTAGGGCGGCTGCAGCGCGAGCGCCAGCGACGGTTGCTGCAGGAGCAGCGCGATCGCGCTGCGCACCAGGCTGCGCCGGGGCGCGTGGGTCGGCGCCACGCCGCGCGCGCGCTGTACCGGCACGTGGGTCTGCGGCGCGCTGGCGCGCGCGCCGACGCCGGTGAGTTCGGTCAGGCGCTGCCGCATCAGGTCGGCAAAGGCGCCGTCGGGCAGCTGCGCCAGCAGCGGCTTGCAGCGTTCGGCCAGGCGCGCCTTGCCGTCCAGGCTGGACAGGTTCACCCCCTCGCCCATCTGCGCGAAGAAGAACTCCGACAGCGGCGTCGCCTGCGAGAGGCGCGCGGCGAAGCCCTCGCCGCCTTCTTGGCGCACGATCGTGTCCGGATCCTCGCCTTCGGGCAGGAACAGGAAGAAGGCCTGGCGGCCGTCCTTCATCCGCGGCAGCACCGATTCGACCGCCTTCCACGCCGCGCCGCGGCCGGCGCGGTCGCCGTCGAAGCAGAAGAACACGTCCGGCGCGTTGCGGAACAGCAGTTCGGCGTGGTCGGGCGTGGTCGCGGTGCCGAGCGTCGCCAACGCCTCGCTGACGCCGTGCTGCGCGAGCGCGACCACGTCCATGTAGCCCTCGACCACGATCAGCCGCGCCAGCTTCGTGTTGGCCTGCCGCGCCTGCCACAGGCCGTACAGCTCGCGGCCCTTGTGGAAAACCAGGGTCTCCGGCGAGTTGAGGTATTTCGGCGAATCTTCCGGGTCGATGACGCGGCCGCCGAACGCGATCACGCGGCCGCGGCGATCGTGGATCGGGAACATCAGCCGGTCGCGGAACTTGTCGTAGACGTGGCCTTTGTCGTTCTTCGAGAACAGTCCAGCGCGCTCGAGCAGCGCCATCCGCCGCGCGTCGGTGCCGAGCGCGTCCTTCAGGCCGCTGTAGCCGTCGGGCGCATAGCCGATCGCGTAGCGGGCGACGATGTCGTCGCTGAGGCCGCGTTTTTCGACGTACGCGCGTGCCTTGGCGCTGCCGGCGAGCTGCTTCTGGAAGAATTTGCCGGCGGCGTCGAGCGCGGCATAGACGTCGCGCGTCTCGCCGTTCTCGTTCTTCTGCCGGGTCTCGCGCGGCACCTCGATGCCGGCGCGGCGCGCGAGTTCCTCGATGGCGTCGAGGAACTCGAGGCGGTCGTAGTTCATCAGGAAGGAAATCGCGGTGCCGTTCGCCCCGCAACCGAAGCAGTGGTAGAACTGCTTGGTCGGCGACACCGTGAACGAGGGCGAGCGCTCGTCGTGGAACGGACAGCGCGCCGCGTACTCCTTGCCCTGCCGCTTGAGCGGCACGCGCGCGCCGATCACCTCGACGATGTCGGTGCGCGCGAGCAGGTCGTCGATGAAGGCGTCGGAGAGGCGGGCCATGGGGGGATGATAGGGGGTGCTTGGCGCGGCGTTTGCGTTGCTGTGACCCGCCCCACCCCAACCCTCCCCCGCTGCGCGGGGGAGGGAGCCAAGCGGGGCTCAGTCTGCGTCGGTGCGCTGGCCGGACAGGCGCTGCTTGGCCAGCTTCGACACGTCGCCCATGTCGGCGCGGCCGGCCAGGCGCGGCTTGAGCACGCCCATCAGCTTGCCGATGTCGGCCGGGCCGGCGGCGCCGGTTTCGGCCATCGCCGCGTCGATCGCGTCGAGGATCTCGGCCTCGCCCATCTTCGCCGGCAGGTAGTGCTCGATGATCGCCATCTCGTCGCGCTCGATCCGCGACAGGTCGTTGCGGCCGGCGGCGTCGTACTGCGACACCGAGTCGCGTCGCTGCTTGACCATCTTCTCCAGCACCGCGATCACCTGGGCGTCGTCGAGCTCGACGCGCTCGTCGACCTCCTTCTGCTTGATCGCCGCGTTGATCAGGCGGATCACGCCGAGGCGGGTCTTGTCGCCGCCCTTCATCGCGGCCTTCATGTCGTCGTTGAGCTGGGTCTTGAGGCTCATGGGCCACCGGTGGGTCGATCGGGAAGGGGGAAGCGTCGCAGGGCGGGCGCCACGGCGGCGACAAGCCCGCGGCGCAAACGCAAGAAGCCGGCGACGCTCGCGCGTGCCGGCTCCGGAAGCTGCGGCGGCGGGACGCCCGGCGGACCGGGCGGCGCGGCTCAGTACAGCCGCTGGCGCTTGGTGACGTCGCGCGAGACGCGGCGGGCCTGGCGCTTCACCGCGGCGGCGGCCTTGCGCTTGCGCTCCTGGGTCGGCTTCTCGTAGAACTCGCGCTTGCGGGTCTCGGCGAGGACGCCGGCCTTTTCGCAGGTGCGCTTGAAGCGGCGCAGGGCAAACTCGAAGGGCTCGTTTTCGCGGACTTTGACGCTGGGCATAGGGATCTCGTAGCGGGAACCGGCCCAGTCGGACCGGGCGAGCCGCGTATGATACTGGCTGGCCCTGCGCTGGCGCAACCGAGTGGCCGGCGGCGGGGTCGATCCACGCCACGCACCCCCACCCCAGCCCTCCCCCGCAAGCGGGGGAGGGGGCA
>DASRZN010000214.1:0-7398 GCA_035686325.1 Lysobacteraceae bacterium | reverse complement strand
GCTGCGTGCGGCCAGGGTCTCGCCGCGGGTGGCGGTGTCGGTGGCGGCGCGCAGGGTGGCGAACGCGATCGCGAGGCCGGACGCCAGCAGCACCGTCGCCAGCAGCACCTCGATCAGGGTGAAGCCGGTGGCGACGCGCGGCGCCGGTGCGCTGTGGCGCGTGCGCGAGGCCTGCGCGGCAGCCCGCCTCACGGCGCACCGTCCTGCTGCACGTTCGGCGTCACCAGGCGCAGGCCGTGCACGACCAGGCGATCGCGCGGCGCGTCGTCGCGGCCCCACTGCACCGTCAGCGCCAGTTGCAGCAGGCGCGGCGCGGCCGGGTCGACCAGCGGCGACGGCGGACGGCTGCGGTCGGCGTACGGCGTCACCTCCAGCGACCAGCGATAGCGGCCCTGTTCGAACACGCCCTCGCTGTGGCCGGGCCGCAAGGTCTCGCCGACCCCGGTCTGGTCCAGCAGCGAGCGCGCGTGCAGCGCCGCGCGCCCGGCCTCGTCGGCCCAGCGCACCTGCCGCGCCGCGCCCGAGAGGGTGCCGAGCAGCAGGGTCAGCGCCAGCGCGAGGATCGCGAAGGCGACGATCACCTCGATCAGGGTGTAGCCGGCGGCGCGCGCGCGCACGGTCACTGCTGCGCCTCCGCGCGCGCGATGCGCACCTCGCCGGTGAGCCAGGCGACGTCCACGTTCCAGGCCGCCCGCTTCGCGCTCAGCTGCACACGGCCTCCAGTGGAGGCGCCGTCGGGAAAGAACACGATCGCGCCCTCGCCGCGGCTGGGCTGGGTCTCGCGCGCGCCGATGAAGGCGACGCCGAGGCTGCGCGGGACCTCGCCGTGGTGGTCGCGCGGCGCGCGCCAGGTGTGCGCGCGCGGATCGATCACGAAGCGCTGCGCCTCGCCGGTCGCCAGCGCCTGCGCGCGGGTGTAGCGCAGCTGCGCGGCGATCTCCTTGGCGCCCGCGCGCAGGCGCAGTCCGGTGATGCCGCCGGTCATCGCGGTGGCGGCGAGCGCCGTCGCCGCCGCGATCAGCGCCAGCACCAGCAGCATCTCCAGCAGCGAGAAGCCGGACGCGCGCGGCGGCCGGCGCGCGACCGCGTGCATGGCCTTATTCGTACTTGATGTCGGCGTCCACGCTGGTGCCGCCGGGCTGGCCGTCGGCGCCCAGGCTCACCAGGTCGAAGGCCTGGCCCTCGCCGGGCGCGCGGTAGACGAAGGCGTGGCCCCAGGGATCCTTGAGCTCGGCGGTCTTCGCGTACGGCCCGAGCCAGCCGGCGGCGTTGCCGGGCTGGGTCACCAGCTCGTCGAGCGAGGTCGGCAGGGTGCCGGTGTCGTTCTGGTACTGCTGCACCTTCTCGGCCAGCGTCTGCACCTGCGACTTGGCGAGGTTGAAGCGGGCGCGGTCGCCGCCGCCGAGGATGCGGCTGGCGGCGAAGGCGACGATGCCGCCGATCAGCACCACGACGAGGATGATCTCGATCAGGCTGAAGCCGGCCTGCGCGGGCCGGGGCGAGCGGGTGAGCGGGCGGGACTTGCGCATGAAGGGGTCCTGGGTGGGAATCAGCCGGCAATCCTGCCACGGATGGCCGCGAAGGCATGCAAACGTTTCGTTCGCGCTAGCCGATCACGTTGGTCAGGTCGTAGATCGGCGTCAGCACGGCGAGGATCACCACGCCGACGATGCTGGCCATCAGCAGGGTCACCGCCGGCACCAGCGCGGCCAGCAGGCGGTCCAGCGCGAGCGAGGTTTCCTGTTCGAAGGTGTCGGCGGTCTTGAGCAGCATCGTGTCCAGCGCGCCCGACTCCTCGCCGACCTGGATCATCTGCAGCGCCAGCCGCGGGAAGACCTTGGCCTTGCCCAGCGCCGTGGACAGGCCGATGCCGTTCTTGACGTCGGCGCTGGCGGCGTCCACCGCGTCGGCGAGGGTGCTGTTGGCGAGCACGTTGCGGCCGATGCCGAGCGCGGTGAGCAGCGGCACGCCGTTCTTCAGCAGGGTGCCGAGGGTGCGCGCCAGCCGCGCCGTCTCCAGCCGCGCGACCAGCGGGCCGGCGAACTTCTGCCGCAGCAGCCAGGCGTCGAAGGCCGCGCGGAAGGCCGGCTCGCGCCGCTTGCGGTCGAACCACCACAGCGCAGCCGCCGGCACCACCAGCAGCACGATCCACCAGTCGCGCACGAACATGCCCACGCCGAGCACGATCCGCGAGAACCACGGCAGCTGCGCGTCCAGGCTGTCGTACATCGAGGCGAACTGCGGCACCACGAAGCCGAGCAGGAACATCAGGCTCAGCCCGACCATCACCAGCAGGATGATCGGGTAGATCATCGCATTGACGACGCGGCCGCGCATCGCTCGGCTGCGCTCGAGGTAGTCGGCCAGCCGGGACAGGGTCTCGTGCAGGCTGCCGCCGGCCTCGCCCGCGCGCACCATGTTGATGTAGAGCTTGCCGAAGGTGCCGTGCTGGCGGTCCAGCGCGGTCGACAGCGCCGCGCCGCCGCGCACGGCGTCGCGGATGTCGGCGATGGTGCGGCGCGCGGCCTCGTCCTCGGGCAGCTCGAGCAGGATCGTCAGCGCGCGGTCCAGCGGCTGGCCGGCGCCGAGCAACGTCGCCAGCTGCTGGGTGAACTGCACCAGCCGCTGGCCGGCGAAGGGCCTGGGCTTGAACAGCGCGCGCCACGGCGATTCGCCGCCCGCCTCGCTGGCGAGCTTCGCCTCGATCGGCATGCTGCCCTGCTCCTGCAGGCGCGCGACCACCTCGGCGTCGCTGCCGGCCTCCATCTGGCCGTCCAGTACTTCGCCGCGCGCGTTGAGGGCCTTGTAGCGGTACAGGGGCATGGCGGGCCTACGCGTCCTCGGTCACGCGCAGCACTTCCTCGATCGTGGTCAGCCCCGCCAGCGCCTTGGCGATGCCGTCCTCGTACATGGTGCGCATGCCGGCCTGGCGGGCGAGCTGCTCCAGTTCGCCCATCCCGGCGTGGCGCATCACCGCGCGTCGCAGCTCGTCGTCCATCACCAGGAACTCGACGATGGTGGTGCGGCCGAGGTAACCGGTCGGCGCGAGCGCGGACGGCCGCGGGCGGTACAGGAAGACCTCGCCCTGCGGCTGGTACTTGCGCAGGCCGAACTTCTCGATCTCCTCCGGCGAGGCCGGGTAGCGTTCGGCGTGGGTCGGCTCCAGCCGCCGCACCAGGCGCTGGGCGAGGATGCCGTTGACCGTCGAGGTCAGCAGGTAGTCCTCCACGCCCATGTCCAGCATGCGGGTGATGCCGCCGGCGGCGTTGTTGGTGTGCAGCGTTGACAACACCAGGTGCCCGGTCAGCGCCGACTGGATCGCGATGCGCGCGGTCTCGAGGTCGCGCATCTCGCCGATCATGATGATGTCCGGGTCCTGGCGCACGATCGAGCGCAACGCATTGGCGAAGTCGAGGCCGATCTGCGGCCGCGCCTGGATCTGGTTGATGCCCTCGATCTGGTATTCGACCGGGTCCTCGACCGTGATGATCTTGACGTCCGGCGTGTTGAGCTTGCTCAGCGCCGTGTACAGCGTGGTGGTCTTGCCGGACCCGGTCGGGCCGGTCACCAGCAGGATGCCGTGCGGCTGTTCCAGCACGCGCTGGAACTGCGGCAGGAACTCGTCGGTGAAGCCCAGCCGGTGGAAGTCGAACACCACCGTCTCGCGGTCGAGCAGGCGCATCACCACGCTCTCGCCGTGCGCGGTCGGCACCGTCGACACGCGCAGGTCGAGTTCCTTGCCCTGCACCCGGATCATGATCCGGCCGTCCTGCGGCAGGCGGCGCTCGGCGATGTTGAGCTTCGCCATGATCTTGATGCGCGAGATGACCGCGGCGGTCAGGTTGGCGGGCGGGCTTTCCGCCTCTTCCAGCACGCCGTCGATGCGGTAGCGCACCTTCAGCCGGTTCTCGAACGGCTCGATGTGGATGTCGGACGCGCGCAGCTCGACCGCGCGCTGGATGACCAGGTTGACCAGGCGGATCACCGGCGCCTCGGACGCGAGGTCGCGCAGGTGCTCGACGTCGTCGAGGTCGCCGCCCTCGCCTTCCGCGGTTTCCACGATCGCACCCATCGCGCTGCGGCCCTGGCCGTGCCAGCGCTCGATCAGGTCGTCGATCTCCGAACGCAACGCGATCGCGGCGCGCACCTCGCGACCCGTGGCCAGGCGCACCGCGTCGAGCGCGTACACGTCCTGCGGGTCGGCGACCAACACGTCCACCGTGTCCTCGCCCTCGGCGACCGGCACGACGTGGAACTGCTTCATGAATTTCACCGACAGCGCGCTGGTGTCCGGCGGCAGCTCCGGCGCGTCCTTGGCGCTGACCAGCGGCAGGTCCAGCACCGAGGCCGCGGCTTCCGCGTGGTCGCGCTCGGACACCAGCCCGAGCCGCGCCAGCAGGCCGAGCAGGCTGCCGCCGCTGTCCTCCTGCAGGCGCCGCGCACGGGCCAGGTCGGCATCCTTCAGCCGGCCCCGCTCCACCAGCAGCGCGACGATGCGCTCGTCGGCGGCGGGTTCGACGGCCTCGTGGCCGGGCAGCTCGCTGGCGCTGGCGTTCACGCGTCCTCCGGGGTCAGGCGGCGGACTGTAGCAGGCGGCCCGTCGCCGCGGCCTGCAAACGGCCCGGGGCGGCCTACCGCTCGTCGCGGTAGATCGCCACCCCGCGGCTGCCGTCCGGATGGATCCAGCCGCGGTACATGCCCGACGTATTGAAGGGCATGGCGATGTGGCCGTCGCGGTCGAGCGCGATCGCGCCGCCGTCGCCGCCGGCCTCCGGCACGATCCGGTTCACGACCTCCTCGGCGGCCGCCGCCAGGCTGTCGCCGCGATAGGCGACGCGCGCGCAGATGTCGTGGGCGACGGCGTTGCGGATGTAGTACTCGCCCCAGCCGGTGCCGGAGACGCCGCAACGTTCGTCGGCCCAGGTGCCGGCGCCGATCACCGGCGAGTCGCCGATCCGGCCCCAGCGCTTGTTGGTCATGCCGCCGGTGGAGGTGGCCGCGGCGATGTGGCCCTGCGCGTCCAGCGCGACCGCGCCGACGGTGCCGAAGTAGGTGCCCTTGGGCGGCGGCAGGCCGAGCGCGGCCTGCTTCCGCTCCGCCGCCTGCGCCTTCTCCAGCTGGCGCCGGCGGGTGTCGGTGTCGAACCAGGTGTTGGCCACGCGCTCGATCTCCGGGCGGGTATCGGCGAAAGCCTCGGCGCCGGCGCCGGCCAGCATCACGTGCGGGCTGTGTTCCATCACCGCGCGCGCGAGCTGGATCGGGTGGCGCACCGTGGTCACCCCGGCGACCGCGCCGGCGCGGCGGGTGTGCCCTTCCATGATCGAGGCGTCTAGCTCGTGCCCGCCGACCGCGTTGAACACCGCGCCCTTGCCGGCGTTGAAGCGCGGCGAATCCTCCAGCACCTGGATCGCGGCCTGCACGGCGTCGAGCGCGGGCCCGCCCTTGGCCAGCACCGCGTTGCCGGCGTCCAGCGCGCGCCCGAGGTCGGCGCGGATCGCGCGCTCGTCTTCCGGCGACAGCGAGCCGCGCTCGATCACGCCGGCCCCGCCATGGATCACGAGGGCGGTCTTCGGCGGTTCGGCGGCGTGGGCGGTCATGGCGGCGAGGCTGAGCAGGAAGAGGGTGGCGAGGCGCATCGGCAAGGTGCTCCGGAGAACGAGGGTCGAGGATAGGGCGGAACGCGGCTTCGCGCAGGCCACGGTGTGGTTGATGCTCGCGGGCGACTCCACTCAGTCACCGAATCCGAGCTGTCGCGGAAAAGCGCCCCGCGAGCGCGCCGGGCGGGAGAGGCAGGCAGGACACGCCGTGGATCCATCCATGGAGGCTCGGATGCGCCATCCATGGCGCATACGGTCCTGCCTGCCTCTCCCACCCGACGCAACCCCGACCACTTTCGCGCTCGTCCAGCGGAGCAAGCTCCGCTCTACGGCACGCTTCCTGTCTCCCGTCTCCCGTCTCCCGTCTACTGCTGCCGCAAGGCCTCGATGGGATCCAGCAGGGACGCCTTGCGCGCCGGGTAGTAGCCGAAGAACAGGCCGGTCGCGATCGAGAAGGCCGCGGCCAGGCCGACGACCTGGCCGTTGAGTGCGACCGGCAGTTCGCTGAAGCGGCCGACCAGCAGCGCGCCGACCACGCCGATCGCGATGCCGATGACGCCGCCGATCAGCGAGATCAGCATCGCCTCGGCGAGGAACTGCCGGCGCACGTCCGACGGACCGGCGCCGACCGCCATGCGCAGGCCGATCTCGCGGATCCGCTCGGTCACCGACACCAGCATGATGTTCATGATGCCGATGCCACCGATGATCAGGCAGATCGTCGCCACCGCGCCGAGCAGCTTGGACATCAGGTTGGTGGTCGCGGTGCGCGTGGCGACGATCTCGCTGATGTTGCGCACGCGGAAGTCGTCGTCCTCGCCCGGCTTGATCCGGTGGCGCTGGCGCAGCAGGCCCTCGACCTCGGTCTGCGCATAGCCGAGGTCGCGCGCGTCGGCGACGGTCAGCGCGACCTGCATCACCGCCCCGGGCGGCAGGCCCATGTTGCCGAGCAGGCGCCGGCGCGCGGTTTCCAGCGGCACCATCACCACGTCGTCCTGGTCCTGGCCGAAGCCGCCCTGCCCCTTCGGCGCCAGCGTGCCGACCACGGTAAACGGCACCCGGTCCAGGCGGATGGTCTGGCCGATGCCGCTGTCGTCGCCGAACAGCGTGCGCCGAACGGTCTCGCCGATCACCACTTCCTTGGCCGCGCCGGAATAGGACTGCGGCTCGAAGCCGGCGCCCTCGGCGAGCTTCCAGTCGTTGATCGCGAACCAGTCCGGCTGCACGCCCTGCCAGCTGGTCGCGGTGTTGTTCTCGGCGAATACCGCCTGGGTGCTGCCGCGCAACGCGCCGGCCACGTACTGCACTTCCGGGATCTCGTCGCGGATCGCGTCGACGTCGCCCTCGGTGAGGGTGAAGAAGCTGCCGGCGCTCATGCGCGCGCCGCCCGGGCCGCGCTGCGAACCGGGCGACACGTCCAGCCGCTGCGAGCCCAGCCCCGACACCAGCTTGTCGATCTCCTGCTGGGTGCCCTGCCCGACCGACACCATCACGATCACCGCCGCGATCCCGATGATCACGCCCAGCGAGGTCAGCGCGCTGCGCAGCCAGTTGCCGCGCAGGGCGAAGACCGCGGTGCGCAGGATGTCGAGGAAGCTCATGCGGCCTCCGCCTGCGGGTGCAGGGCGCCGTCGTGCATGACGAAGGTGCGGTCGGCGTGCGCGGCGACCTCGGCGTCGTGGGTGATCAGCACCACGGTGTGGTCGTCGTCGCGCAGGCGCTTGAACAAGGCCAGAATCTCCTCGCCGGTCTTCGAGTCGAGCGCGCCGGTGGGTTCGTCGGCGAGCAGGATCGGCGGGCG
>DASRZN010000213.1:0-2577 GCA_035686325.1 Lysobacteraceae bacterium | reverse complement strand
AGGAACGGGAAATCCTCGATGCGGCCGAGCCCGAGCGCCAGCATGCGCAGGATCACGCCCGCCAGCGCGGCGCGGCGGATTTCCGGATCGGTGTAGCGTGGCCGCGCCTCGAAGTCCGCTTCCGAATACAGCCGGTAGCAGGTGCCTGGCGCGATGCGCCCGCAGCGGCCCTTGCGCTGGTCGGCGCTGGCCTGGCTGACCGGCTCGACGTGCAGGCGGTCGAGCTTCTGTCGCGGGCTGTAGCGCTTGACCCGGGCGTAGCCGGGATCGACCACGTAGTGGATGCGCGGCACCGTCAGCGAGGTCTCGGCGACGTTGGTCGCGAGCACGATCCGCCGCTGCGGGCCCGGGTTGAACACCCGGTCCTGGTCGCGCGCGGACAGCCGCGCGTACAGCGGCAGCACCTCGGTGTGCCGGTACTTACGGCGCTCCAGCGCCTGGTGGGCGTCGCGGATCTCGCGCTCGCCCGGCAGGAAGACGAGCACGTCGCCCAGGCGCGACTCCCGCACGATTTCGTCGCAGGCGCCGACGATGCCGTCGAGCACGCTGCGGTCGCCTTCGTCCTCGCCCTCGCCTTCCAGCGGCCGGTAGCGCACCTCAACCGGATAGCCGCGGCCTTCGACCTCCACCACCGGCGCGTCGAAGAAATGCGCGGCAAAGCGCTCGGTGTCGATCGTCGCCGAGGTGACGATCAGCTTGAGGTCGCGGCGCCTGGCCAGCAGCTGCTTGAGGTAGCCGAGCAGGAAGTCGATGTTGAGGCTGCGCTCGTGCGCCTCGTCGACGATGATCGTGTCGTAGGCCGACAGCCAGCGGTCGGACTGGATCTCGGCGAGCAGGATGCCGTCGGTCATGAACTTGACCGCGGTCCGTTCGCCGACGTGCTCGGTGAAGCGCACCTGGTAGCCGACCGCGCCGCCGAGCGGGACCTGCAGTTCCTCCGCCACCCGCCGCGCCACCGCGCGCGCGGCGATCCGGCGCGGCTGGGTGCAGCCGATCATGCCCGCGGCGCCGCGCCCGGCGGCCAGGCACAGCTTGGGCAGCTGGGTGGTCTTGCCGGAGCCGGTCTCGCCGGCGACCACCACGACCTGGTGGGCGCGGATCAGGTCGACGATGCGCTCGGCGTGCGCGGCGATCGGCAGGGCCGGATCGGCCGGCGCCTGCGGCAGCGCCGCCGCCCGTGCCTCGCGCGCCGCGACCGAGGCCTGCAGCGCCTGCGCGAAGGCGGCCTGCGCGGCGGGGTCGGCCGGCCGGCCCTTCCAGCGCGACCACAACCCGTGCAGGCGCCCGCGGTCGCGCGACAGCGCACCGTCGATGGCGCGCCGCGACCGGGCTAACGCGGCGCTGACGTCTGCTTCCATAGATTCGTTCGATCGTGGCGACAGCGACAATCCATTTCCCAGGCCCGTCGCGGCCGCCTATTGTGGACGCAAGCCCAGCGAGGAGCATGTCCATGGCCACCAGGAAGACGACCCGCAAATCCGTTTCCAGCAACCGTGCCGCCGCCGACGCGGCCGGCGCGCCGGCGATCGACATCGGCCTGAGCGATGCCCAGCGCCGGCAGATCGCCGATGGCCTGTCGCGCTTCCTGGCCGACGCCTACACGCTGTACCTGATGACCCACAACTTCCACTGGAACGTCACCGGGCCGATGTTCAACACCCTGCACGTGATGTTCGAAACCCAGTACACCGAACAGTGGACCGCGCTGGACGAGGTCGCCGAACGGATCCGCGCGCTCGGCTTCAGCGCGCCCGGGTCGTATGCGCAGTTCGCCAGGCTGTCGTCCATCGAAGAGGAAGGCCCGCTCGAGGACAACACCGACTGGCGCGGCATGGTGCGCCGGCTCACGCTCGGCAACGAAGCGGTCTGCCGCACCGCGCGCAAGGTGCTCAAGACCGCCGACGATGCCGGCGACGATCCGTCGGTCGACCTGCTGACCCAGCGCCTGCAGATCCACGAGAAGTACGCCTGGATGCTGCGCTCGCTGTTGCAGTAGGCGTCTGCCCGCGGCGCCGCGCGATCCGCCGGCGCCGGCCCGGCGCGCGCGTCCTCGCCTGCTGCACCACCCGCGCTGGGGACTGAACGCCCGCCTGCGGCCGGGCGCGCCGCATTGATATCCTTCGCGCCCGGCTTCCGCCGCGGACGCTCACACTGCCCGGATCCCGGCCGCACGCATGGACATCTTCAAGAGCTTCACCCTCGAGGCCGCGCACCGGCTGCCGAACGTGCCCGCCGGGCACAAGTGCGCGCGCCTGCACGGGCATTCGTTCCGGGTCGAGTTGCACGTGTCCGGCGAGCCCGATCCGCACAGCGGCTGGATCATGGACTTCGCCGAGCTCAAGGCCGCGTTCCGGCCGCTGTACGAGCAGCTGGACCACCATTACCTGAACGAGATCGAGGGTCTGGACAACCCGACCAGCGAGCGCCTGGCCGAGTGGATCTGGGCGCGGCTGAAGCCGGAGCTGCCGCTGCTGAGCGAGGTGGTGGTGCACGAGACCTGCACCTCCGGCTGCCGCTACCGCGGCCCTGCTCCGGGCCCCTGAACCCCCAGCCCGGCCCGGCCGCGCCCCGGCCCGC
>DASRZN010000212.1:0-7787 GCA_035686325.1 Lysobacteraceae bacterium | reverse complement strand
CGTAGAAGGTCTGCACGGTCGGCATCTGGGTCACCGTTCCGACCAGCTCGCGGCCGTCGCCCAGGCGCAGGCGCACCCGCTCGTTCTGCGACAGCTGCAGGGCGAAGGCCTCCATGCGGGCGATGGTGTGGCGATCGACGTGGACCTGGGGCGCGAGGCGGGTCATGGCGTGCTCTCCGCGATGCGGGCGCTCCACGCTAGCGGAGCGCCGGGCAAGCAGCGGTGAAGCCGTGCATCGCTCAGGGGCGCGCCGGCGCCAGCCGCCAGACCGCGCCGCCGACGTCGTCGGCGACCAGCAGCGCGCCGTCGCGCGCGACCGCGACGCCCACCGGCCGGCCGCGCGCCTGGCCGTCCTCGTCGAGGAAGCCGGTCAGCACCGCTTCCACCGGACCGGCCGGCTGTCCATTCGCGAACGGCACGAACACCACCCGGTAGCCGCTGAACGGCCGCCGGTTCCAGGAGCCGTGCTGGCCGACGAAGGCGCCGCCACGGTACCGCGAAGGCAGCAGCGTGCCGGTGTAGAAGGCGAGGCCGAGCGAGGCCGTGTGCGGGCCGAGCGCGTAGTCGGGCACGAGCGCCTGCGCGACGAGGTCCGGGCGCGGCGGCTGCACCCGCGCGTCGACGTGCTGGCCGTAGTAGCTGTACGGCCAGCCGTAGAAGCCGCCCTCGCGCACCGAGGTCATGTAGTCGGGGACCAGGTCGTCGCCGAGTTCGTCGCGCTCGTTCACCGCCACCCACAGCGCGCCGCTGTCCGGTTGCCAGTCCATCCCGACCGGATTGCGCAGGCCGCCGGCGAACACGCGGTGCGCTCCAGTCGCGGCATCGATTTCCCAGATCGCCGCGCGCCCGGCCTCGGCCGCCATGCCGCGCTCGGCGACGTTGCTGTTGGAGCCGACGCCGACGTACAGCTTCGTTCCGTCGCGGCTGGCGAGCAGGCTCTTGGTCCAGTGGTGGTTGATCGGCCCGCCCGGCAATGCCGCCACCTCCTGCGGCTCGGCGGCGATGCGCACGGCGTCCTGCGCGTAGGGCACGCTGACCAGCGCGTCGGCGTTGGCGACATACAAGGTGTCGCCGACCAGCGCCATGCCGAACGGCGAATGCAGGCCGGACAGGAACACGCTGCGGACTTCGGCGACGCCGTCGCCGTCGGCGTCGCGCAGCAGGCTGATGCGGTCGGCGCTGGGATGGCCGGAGCCGGCGCGCTTCATCAGCAGGTGCATGACCTTGCCCTTGAGGCCATCGTCATCGCCCGGGCGCACCGGCGCGTCAGTCTCGGCGACCAGCACGTCGCCGTTGGGCAGCACGTGCAGCCAGCGCGGGTGGTCGAGGCCGCGGGCGAAGGCCTGCACGGCGAAGCCCGGCGCCGGCGTCGGCATCGCGCCGTCCGGCCAGCCGACCGCGGTGGCGACGTGGACCGTGGGAATCAGATTCCTTTCCGGCGGCGGCAGCACCGGCCGCGGGCCGGTGCCGTCGCGCACGCTCAGGCGCGCGGTGCCGCCGCACCCGGACACCAGCAGCAGGCAGGCCAGCCAGGCAAGCGCACGCATCGCCCTGCTCCATTCAGGACCGCGCCCAGCATCGGCCGGCGGGCGTGAGGGCGGCGCGCAGGGGCGCCGCGGGTCAGCCCGGATGCCGCGCCGACCAGCCGCGCCGCAGCGGGTCGACCGACCACGACAGCGCCAGGCAGGCGCCCAGCGTCAGCAGCCACGGCAGGCCCGCGCCGCGCAGTGCGGAGGGCAGCAGTGCCTGCGCGTCGGTCAGCCATTGCGCGCCGCCGTACAGCACGCAGGCGCCGGCGCCGGCCACCGCCAGCAGCGCCAGCAGCGCGTGCAGCAGCCATTGCTCGAGGCGCGACTCCGGCATTGCCGCGCGCGCCTGCGCCAGAGCGGCGACCCGTGCTGCGAAGTCGGCGGGCAGGCCCTCCGCCTGCGGCGGCTGCCGCAGCGCGCGCGCGATCTCCCGGTACGCGGCGAGGCCGCGTTCGTCCGCGGCCGGAGCGCCGGCGTCCTCCTCGCGCAGGGCGCGTTCCTGCAACTGCCATTCGTGTTCGTCGAACTGGGTGCGCTGGTTCATGCGGCGACTCCGATCCTGGGTTCCAGCAACTCGCGCAGGCGCTTGCGGCTGCGGAACAGGTGGCTCTTGATGGTGCCCTCGGCAAGCCCGGTGATGCGTGAAATCTCCGCGATCGGCGCTTCGTCGAGGTGGTACAGGGTCAGCACGGTGCGCTGCACCGGCGGCAGGCGCTCGATCGCCGCGCGCAGCAGGTCCTGGACCTCGGCGTCGGCCGTCGCGCCCTCGAGGTCGAAGCCGTCGCCGACGCGCGCCAGCAGGTCCTCGCCCTCCTCCGCGTCGTGCGGCTCGGCCAGCGGGATGCGCTTGCGCTCCAGGTGGCGCTTGGCGATCGAGTAGGCGACCTGGGCGATCCACGACTTCAGCGGCGCGTCGAAGCGGTACTGGTGCAGGCGCTGGTGCACGCGCAGGAAGGCCTCCTGGCACAGCTCGCGGGTGTCCTCCGGGTGCCGCACCATGCGCTGGACCACGTGCCAGACCAGGCCCTGGTACTCGCGCACCAGGCGCTCGAAGGCGCCCGGGGCGTTCTCCAGCACGGCGGTCACCAGGGCGCGATCGTCGGTCATGGGATCGGGGATACGCCGGAAGGGGCCACGGTTGCAAGGCGACCGGCGGCCGCCGCGGGCAGCCCGGCTGCAACCGCCCCCGGCCTGCCCGTATCTCCGGTTTCCGAACCCAGCCGACCGCAAGGCCCTCCATGAACGCCGAAATCCTGATCCCGATCACCCTCTTCGTCTGCATCGCCTACGCGATCCGCGTCGTGGTCGACGCGCGCGTGCGGCAACGCATCATCGGCGCGAACAGCTCGCAGGAGCTGGTCCGCTCCCTGCTCGAAAGCGAGGAACTGCGGCGCAAGCACGAATCGTTGCGGCGCGGCATCGTGCTGGTCGCGCTGGCGATCGGCTTCGCCCTGCTCGACCTCGGCGGCGGCTTCGACGTGTTCACCCCGATGTCGGTGGCGATCCTGCTCGGCGCGACCGGGCTGGGCAACCTCGCCTACTACCTGTTCGCGCGCCGGGCGGGCTGAGCCGCGCGACCGGCCGGTGGCGGAACCGCCATCGGCCGGCGGAGCACGCGCCGCCAGGGTAAAGATGCGGGCGGTTCAGGCGGTCGCCGCCGCCTCCCGCTCGCGCCAGCGCATGACCTCGCCGGACAGCACCTGCTCCACCGGCGCGGCCTGGCCGATCAGGTAGCCCTGCGCGTGGCGCACGCCGAGCTCGCCGAGCCGGCCCAGCTGGTCGTGGGTCTCCACGCCTTCCATGATCACCTGCGCGCCGATCCGGTGCGCCATGTCCACGATCGCTTCCACGATCGCCATCGCCCGCGGGCCGTCGAACATGTGCCGGCAGAACGCCTGGTCGACCTTGACGTACTCGAAGTCGAGCTTGTGCAGGTGGGTCAGGTTGGAATAGCCGGTGCCGAAGTCGTCCAGCGCGAACGGGATGCCGTTGTCGCGGCAGTGCTTCATCACCGCCGCCACCGGCGCGTAGTCGAGCATGCGGCTTTCGGTCACTTCCAGCTTGAGCGCGCCCGTGGGCAGCCCCGCGCGCTGCACGCGCTGCACGATCTGGCGCGCCATGCCCGGCTCCACCAGCTGCTTGGCCGACAGGTTGACCGCGATCGACGGCAGCGGCTCCAGCCCCTGGTCGCGCAGCGCGGTCAGCACCCCGATGACACGCTCGAGCACGTACTCGCCCACCGGCACGATCAGCGAGGTTTCCTCGGCCAGCTGGATGAACTCCGCCGGCGACACCGGCCCGCGGCCCGGCAGCTGCCAGCGCACCAGCGCCTCGAAGCTGCGCACCGCGCCAGCCTGCAGGTCGTGGATCGGCTGGTAGCGCACCTCCAGCTCGCCGCTCTCCAGCGCGTGCCGCAGCTGCGACTCCAGCCGGATCCGGCCGACGCCGCTGCGCTCGCCCGGATCGTCCATCGCCACGTCCTCGGCCGGCAGCACCGCGTCCTCCGGCACGTAGGCGGCGAGCGCGCGCATCCGGCGCAGCATGCTGTCCACCAATGTGCGCACGATCGGGTCGCCGCCTTCCAGGCGCTCGCGGAACTGGGCGAGGTCCACCGCCAGCAGCACGGTGTCCTCGCACGCGGTCGCGGTCGCGCTGCGCGGCGCGCCCTCGAGCAGGCCGAGCTCGCCGATCAGTTCGCCGGCGCCCAGCACGCCCTGCGACATGCGGCGGCGCCCCTGCTGCGCCACCAACTCGACCGCGCCGTGCTCGACCAGCCACGCGCAGTCGGACGGTTCGCCCTGGCGGTACAGCACTTCACCCGCGAACAGCTCGCGACGGATGCCCATCTTGGTTTTCCCCCTGCAGCCACCGCGGCGCCATGCACGCGGCCTGATCGATGAAACGCGAAAGCGGGACGCCGGCGGTCAGGTCTTCCAGCCGGAATGGATCGCGACGATCCCGCCGTTGAGGTTGCCATAGCGGCAGCGGGCGAAGCCGGCCGCCTCCATCATCGCCTTCAGTTCCTCCTGCGGCGGGTGCTGGCGGATCGACTCGGCCAGGTACTGGTAGCTGTCGGCGTCGTGCGCGAACAGCCGGCCCAGGCGCGGCAGCACCTGGAACGAATGGAAGTCGTACAGCGGCCTGAACCAGTCCGCCTTCACCGCCGAGAACTCCAGCACCCGCGCCTGCCCGCCCACCTTCAGCACCCGCTGCATCTCGCGCAGCGCGGCGTCCTTGTCGGTCACGTTGCGCAGGCCGAACGCGATGGTGACGAGGTCGAAGCTCGCGTCGGGGAACGGCAGCGCCTCGGCATTGCACTGCACGTACTCGAGGCCGCGCACCAGGCCGCGGTCGGTGAGGCGGTCGCGGCCGACCCGCAGCATGTCGCCGTTGATGTCGCCGAGCACCACCTCGCCCGCGTCGCCGACCCGCTCGCGCAGCAGCGCGGCGATGTCACCGGTGCCGCCGGCGAGGTCGAGCACGCGGTCGCCGCGGCCAACCTGCGCGGTGGCGACGAAGAAGCGCTTCCAAACCCGGTGCACGCCGAACGACATCAGGTCGTTCATCAGGTCGTACTTGCCGGCGACCGACGAAAACACCTCGCCGACCAGCTTCTGCTTCTCGCCGGTGGGCACCTCGCGGTAGCCGAAATGGGTGGTGTCGCCGCGGTCGGATCGGTTCATGTGGCGATTATCGCATTCGCCTTCGCGGAAGCCCGCGGAAGGAGCCGGAGCGCCCTCACTCCGGCCCTCTCCCGCGAGCGGGAGAGGAGGAACGGCGGGGAGCGCGCGACGATGGCTCTTGCCGTCACCTCTCCCGCTTGCGGGAGAGGTCGAGCGCGCAGCGCGAGGGTGAGGGCTGCCGCTGTTGGCGAAAGACCACCCCCACCCCAACCCTCCCCCCTGCGCGGGGAGGGAGCTTCGCGTGAAGAAAGGCCGCCCACCCCGACCCCGCGCGTTGTCGCGGATACAGGCTCCATGGTGGAGCCCGGGAGACGACGCATGACCAGGATCCTGCTTTCCGTCTGCCTGCTCGCGTCCGGCCTCGCCATCGCCGCCGACGCCCCGCAGCAGGCCATGTCCGAACACGCGCACGCGGTCGTCCGCGCCAGCGCCACCCAGTGGGGCCCGGCCCCGCCGGTGCTGCCGGCCGGCGCCCAGGCCGCGGTGCTGTACGGCGACCCCGGCAAGGCCGGCCCCTTCGCGATCCGCCTGAACGCCCCGGCCGGCTACCGCGTCCCGCGCCATACGCACCCGGCCGACGAGCAGGTCACCCTGATCTCCGGCGACCTCACCCTCTCGGTGGGCATGCGCGACGCTGCCAGCGACCAGGCCCTCGCCGCCGGCGACTACATCAACCTGCGCGCCAACATGCAGCACGAGGCGAGCACCAAGGGCGGCGCGGTGATCGAGATCCACAGCGAGGGCCCGTTCCAGATCACCTACGCCGATCCCAAGGACGACCCGCGCAACGCCGCACCCACGCCTTGAGCCACAGGCGCAGGCCCGCGCAGGTGTCCAGCGACGCTTGCTCCGCCTGGTGGAGCGGAGCTTGCCCTGTCGCGCCCCGCATTCATGACGGTACCGCCACGGCGCCATGGCTAAACAGGGACGCAAGGGCGGCGCGGCACGCGCAACGAGACGCGGCATGAGCGAACACTGGGATCTCGAGCGGGGCTTCTGGCTGGAGGGCGCGGCGTTCTACGGCCGGCACCTCGCCCGCGACGCGCTGCTGGTGCTGCCGCCGCCCGCGGGCGTGCTCGACCGGGCGGCCACCCTCGCCTCGCTGGGCGACGCCACGCGCTGGACCGGAGTGGAATTCGAAGCACGGCGCGTGCTCGCCCCGGCGCCGGGCATCGCGCTCCTCGTTTACCGCGCCCGCGCGCAACGCGGTGGGGAGGCGGCCGCCTACCGCGCCGACTGCAGCTCCGTCTACGTGCGGGAGGACGACGCGTGGCGACTCGCCCTGCACCAGCAGACGCCGCTCCCCGCGGCGGCGCCACGCGACGGCGGATGATCCGGGCCGCCGCGGCCGGCTAGCCGCGCCGCTACCCGACGGGCGGCCACACCGCCGGGCGCTCCGCGTGCCGGGGCAGGTCGTCGTCGATCGCCTCCCACGCTGCCTTCGACCCGACGAAGATGCGCACCTGCGGCCCCAACGCCAACGGTGAGTCGAGGCTGCCCAGCCGCAGCCGCAGGTGTTCGCCCCGGCCCACCGCCAGCGGCGACCCGCAGGTGCCGCAGAACAGCCGCTCGACGCCGTTGTCGGCGACGTACGAACGGAGTTGGTCCAGCCCCGCGCGCACGAGGAACTGTGTCCGCGTCATCACCGCATTGGCCGCATGCCCGGTGCCGCTCGACTTGCGGCAGCGCGAACAGTGGCAGTAATAGGCGGGACCAAGCTCGCCCGCGATCTCGTAGCGGACCGCGCCGCACAGGCAGCTGCCGTGGTGCCGGGGGGAGCCGGACGCCGGGACCGCGGGTGCGCGCGGCATCACAGGATGTAGCGCGACAGATCCTGGTCCTGCAGCAGCTCGCCCAGGTGCTCGTCGACGTACGCGCGGTCGATCGTGACCACCTGGCCGTCGCGGTCGGGCGCCTCGAAGCTCAAGGTATCGAGCAGCCGCTCGAGCACGGTATGCAGGCGGCGGGCGCCGATGTTTTCCTGACGTTCGTTGACCTGGGCGGCGATGTCGGCGATGCGCTCGACCGCGTCGTCGGTGAAGCGCAGTTGCACGCCCTCGGTGCGCAGCAACTCGATGTACTGGGTGGTCAGCGCGGCACGCGGCTCGGTGAGGATGCGCACGAAGTCGTCCTTGCTCAGCGCCGACAGTTCCACCCGGATCGGGAAGCGGCCCTGCATTTCCGGGATCAGGTCGCTCGGCTTGGCCAGGTGGAAGGCGCCGGAGGCGATGAACAGGATGTGGTCGGTTTTCACCGGGCCGTACTTGGTGCTGACGATCGAGCCTTCCACCAGCGGCAGCAGGTCGCGCTGCACGCCCTCGCGTGAGACGTCGGCCCCGTAGCCCTCCGAGCGCTTGGCGACCTTGTCGATCTCGTCGATGAAGACGATGCCGTGCTGTTCGCAGGCGGCGATCGCGGCGTCGCGGATCTCGTCCTCGTTGACCAGCTTGCCGGCCTCGTCCTCGACCAGCAGCGGGCGCGCGGCGGCGATGGTCATGGTCTTGCGGTGGGTCTTGTTGCCGGCCACCTGCGAGAACATCTGCTTGAGCTGCTGGCCCATTTCCTCCATGCCGGG
>DASRZN010000211.1:0-3521 GCA_035686325.1 Lysobacteraceae bacterium | reverse complement strand
CGGCGGGGCCCTGTCGGCCGCCCGGTGCTGCGCGGACGCGCCCTCGCGCTCGCGCATCTCGGCACCTGCGACCGCGTCGGGCAAGATGGCGGCGTGCCGTCGCCCGATTTCCGTCTCTACCATTCCAATGCGCTGGAGGTGCTGGCCGGGCTGCTCGCCGCCGAGGTCGCGCGCCTCCCGGCCGACGGCGACTGGCTGCGCCCCGACGTGGTGCTGGTGCCGCAGTACTCGATGCGCCGCTGGCTGCAGCAGGCGCTGGCCGGGCGGCTCGGGATCTGCGCCAACCTGCGCTTCCTGACCCCCGGCGAATTCGTCGACCTGGCGCTGGAACGCAACCTCGGCCCGGCCGCGGAGGGCGAGCGCTTGGCGCCGGAGGTGCTGCGCTGGCACCTGCTGCGCGAATTCGATCGCCATCCGCCCGCGGGCCTCGCCGGATTCCTTGACGATCGGGATCCACGCAAGACCTGGTCGCTGGCCAACGCGCTCGCCGACATCTACGAGAAGTACCAGGCGTGGCGGCGCGACTGGCTGCTGCGCTGGGAGCGCGGCGCCGAGGCCGGCGACTTCGAGGCGGAGCTGTGGCGGCGGGTCGCCCGCGGCCGCGCGCACCGCGCCCGCCGCCTGGATGCGTACCTGCGCCACTTCGGCGCGGAAGGCGAGGTGCCGGCCGGACTGCCGCCGCGGCTGTTCGTGTTCGCCTGCCAGAACGTCTCGCCCGACGTGCTGCAGGTCATCGCCAGCCAGGCGCGCGCCGGCGTCCAGCACTTCTACCTGCACACGCCGGCGCGCGCGTACTGGGGCGACCTCGCGCGCTGGGCCGCGGACTACGTGCCGGCGGACGACGATGCCTTCCTCGGCGAGCGCCCCAATCCGCTGCTGGCGGCGTGGGGCCAGGCCGGACGCGACTTCATCGCGGCGCTGGGCGGCGGCGAGGCGGTGCGCGCGTCCTTCGAGCTGGTGCCGTTCGCCGAGCCGCCGCGCGACACCCTGCTCGGCCGCCTGCAGGCCGACATCCTCGACAACCGCGCGCCGCTCGAAGGCAACGCCGACGACGCGTGGCCGCGCGCGCAGGTCGACCGCCACGATGCGAGCCTGCAGTTCCACGCCTGCCATACCCGCCTGCGCGAGGTGCAGGTGCTGCACGACCAGCTGCGCGCGTTGCTGGAGGCGCCGGCCGAGCCCGGGCGACCCGCGCTGCAGCCGCGCGACATCGCGGTGCTCGCGCCCGACATCGACCTGTACGCGCCGCACGTCGAAGCGGTGTTCGGCGGCGCCCTCGGTACCCCGCGCGAGCTGCCCTACACGATCGCCGACACCAGCCCGCTGGCGAGCGCACCGGTCGCCGAGGCGTTCCTGCGGCTGCTCGAGCTGCCATTGCGCGCGCCCGGCCTGGGCGACGTGATCGACCTGCTCGCGGTGCCGGCGATCGCCGCCCGCTTCGGCGTGGACGATGCCGAGCGCGGCCGCCTGCAGGACTGGCTGCAGGCCGCGGGCGCGCGCTGGGGGCTGGACGCCGCCGACCGTGCGCAACACGACGCAGCATCGGACGATGGCGCCTATACCTTCGAGTTCGCACTGCAGCGGTTGCTGCTCGGCTACGCCACCGGTGCCGACGCGGACGTCGCCACGGTCGCGCCATGGCCGGAGCTCGAAGGCCAGGCGGCCGCCACGCTGGAGGCGCTGCTGCGCTTCCTCGCCCTGTTGCGCGAGGCGCGCGCGCGGCTCGCCGCGGCGCAGCCGCCGGAGGCCTGGCAGGACACGCTGACGGTGCTGCTCGACGACGCGTTCGCGGCCGAGCGCGACACGCCCGACGAGGCCGTGCTGCGGCGCCTGCGCGAGGCGATCGCGGGTTTCGCCGAAGGCGCGGGGCAGGCCGGCTACGACGCGCCGGTCGCGCACGCCGTGGTGCTCGAGTACCTGCGCGCCGAACTCGCGCAGGCCGATGCACGCGCGCCGTTCCTGTCCGGTGGCATCTGCTTCGGGCGGATGGTGCCGATGCGGTTGATCCCGTTCCGGGTGATCTGCCTGCTCGGCATGGACGAGGCGTCGTTCCCGGCGCGCGACGCGCGCGATCCGCTCAACCACATCGCCCGCGCGCTGGACAGTCGCGAGCGGCGGGTCGGCGATCCATCGCGCCGCGACGCCGACCGTTATCTGTTCCTGCAGTTGCTGTCCTCCGCGGGGCGCACCCTGTACCTGAGCTGGTGCGGCATGGACCCGCGCGACAACACGCGACGCGAACCCTCGGCTGTGGTCAGCGAGTTGCTGGATGCCGCCGCGCACTACCATGCAGGCGAGCCCGCGCTGGTGCGCGAGGCGCTGGTCGTGCGCCACGCGCTGCAGCCGTTCGCGCCGGCCGCCTTCGGCGCGGCGCACGAAGGCGAACGGTTGCCGGACGGCCTCGCCGTCGAACCGCGCCGCTTCAGCCACGACGCGCGCTGGCACCTCGCGGGCGCCGCCCATGACGCCGCCGCGGCGCAGGCGCCGCCGGTGTTCGCGCCTCCGACCCTGCTGCTGCCGCGCCGCGAGCAGGACGAGAGCGCGGTCGTTGGCCTCGACCGCCTGCGCCGCACGCTGCAGCGCCCGCATGCGGTGTACCTGCAGGAGGGCCTGGGCCTGCGGCTGCCGGAGGAGGAGCCGCCGCTGCCCGAACACGAACCGCTCGGCCCGCCCGACGCGCTCGGCAACCACGCGCTGCGCCACGCGGTGTTCCGCGACTGGCTGGCGCGCGGCGCGCGCCCGGAGGCGCGCGCGCTGCACGCCCGCCTGCTCGCCCGCGCGCTGGTCGCGCCCGGCGCGGACGGCCGCGCGATCGTGGCGGATACGCTGGAGGACATCGCGCACTTCGCCGCCCTCGCGCTGGAGGCGGGCTTCGGCGCCGAAGGCGCGCGCATGCCGGTGGCGGTCGCGCTCGGTCGCCACGTGGTGCGCGGCGCGCTGGACGGCGTGCACGACGGGCGCGTGCTGCGGGTCGTGCTCAACCCCGGCGGCGTCCACGGCGGCCACGTCGTGCGCCACGGGCTGGACCACCTGTGCGCGGCGAGCGCGGGACTGGCGCTGCATGAACTCGCGGTGCCAGCCAAGGGCGAACCGCCTGCGCTGACGTCGCGGCCGGCGCTGGCCGCCGCGGAGGCGGCCGACATCCTCGAATCGCTGCTGGCGGTGCGCGAGCAGGCCTTGCGCGCGCCGCTGGTGTTCCTGCCGAAGGCGGGCTACCGCTACGTGCGCGTGCTGGACGAGAAGGACGAACACGCCGCGGTGCGCGCCGCCCGCGACTGCTGGCTGGGCAGCGAATGGCAGGCCGACCGCGCGGAAGCCGGCCCGGCGACGCGCATCGCGCTGCGCGGCCGCGATCCGTTCCTCGACGGCGACGCGGCGGCGCGCGCGCGCTTCGCCGCCACCGCGACCGAAGTGTTCGCGGCGTTGTCCGGCGCGCGGCCGGCGGACCCGGAGCGGCTGCGATGAGCGCGACCGTGTTCGACACGCCGCTGTTGGGCCGCAGCCTGATCGAGGCCAGCGCG
>DASRZN010000210.1:0-2676 GCA_035686325.1 Lysobacteraceae bacterium | reverse complement strand
GGGCCTGGGCGCGCTCAACTACAACAACAACCCGGCGCTGCTGCTGTGCCTGCTGCTGGCCGGCGCGGCCAACACCAGCCTGCTCGCCGCGCACCTGCAGCTGACCGGCCTGCGGATCGGCGCGATCGGCGCCGACCCGGTGCCGGCGGGCACCCCGCTGGCGCTGCGCGTGCACGCCAGCGCGGCGCCGGGGCGCGAACGGCGCGGCTTGCGGGTGGAACACGCCGGCGCCAGCGACACCCTGTCGCTGGCCGACGGCCATGGGCAGGCGGTGCTGGAGGTGCCCACCACGCGGCGCGGCTGGCTCGCCCTCGACCGCATCCGGATCTCGACCACCCGCCCGCTCGGCCTCGCCCGCGCCTGGGCCTGGGTGTGGCCGGACACGCCGCTGCTGGTCTACCCGGCGCCGGAGGCGCACGGCCCGCCGCTGCCGCAGGGCCAGGGCGCGCAGGCGCGGATGCGTCCGCATCCCGCCGGCGAGGAACTGCACCACCTGCGCGCCTACCGCCGCGGCGATCCGCGCAGGGCGATCGCCTGGAAGGCCTCGGCCCGCCACGGCGCCCTGCTGGTGCGCGCCTACGAACAGCCGCGCGGCGCCGACGTCGTGCTCGACTGGAACGCCGTCCGCGAGCTCGCCTATGAGGCGCGGATCCGCCGCCTCGCGCGCTGGGTCGACGAGGCCGAGCGCGAGGGCCGCCGCTACACGCTTCGCCTGCCCGCGCGGCCGCCGCTGGGCCCGGCGTCGGGCGCCGTCCACCGCCATGCCTGCCTGCGCGCGCTGGCGCTGCTGCCGGAGGGGCGCTGATGGCCGGCGGCCGCGATCCGCTGCTGGATCCGCGCAGCCGCGCCTGGACCCTGGCCGCCGCGGGCGCCTGCCTGCTGCCGCTGCTGCTGCAGCTGGCCGGCCCGGTCGCGGCCGGCGCCGGCGTGACCGCGCTGCTGGTCGCGGCGACGTCGTGGCGGCGGCCGCTGGCGGCGCCGGTGCGCCTGCTGCTCGCCCTGGTGCTGGCCGGGCTCGTGCTGGCCCACGCCCGTTTCAGCTTCGGGCGCGATACCGCCTGCGGCCTGCTCGCCGCGATGCTGGCGATCAAGC
Organism: Lysobacteraceae bacterium; assembly: GCA_035686325.1. Classification (GTDB taxonomy): domain Bacteria; phylum Pseudomonadota; class Gammaproteobacteria; order Xanthomonadales; family Xanthomonadaceae; genus JABFWF01. The sequence goes on along the minus strand of DASRZN010000210.1, from coordinate 1,583 downwards.
CGGCGGAAACCGTGCGCCTGCGCGACGCCCGGAGCCTGCTCGGTTTCGCCCTGTTCGCGCCCTTCGCCACCTTCCTGCTCGAGCAGGGACCGCTGGCGCTTGCGCTGGGGCTGGTCGGCGCCAGCCTGGCGCTGGCCGCGCTGATCCGGCTGGCCGAACTGGAGTCGGGCGACAGCCGCCACCCGCTGCCGCCGTGGCGGCGCCTGCTCGCGGTGTGGAAGCTGGTCGCGATCGGCCTGCCGCTGGCGATGGCGGTGTTCTGGCTGTTCCCGCGCCTGGCCAGTCCGCTGTGGGGCGTGCCGGACCGGGCGGTGGCCAGGCCCGGGCTGTCCGACCACATGACGCCCGGACAGTGGCTGGACCTGCTCAACGACGACGCCATCGCCCTGCGCGCGCGCTTCTTCGGCGCGACCCCGGCGCGCGAGCAGATGTACTGGCGCGGGCCGGTGCTGTGGAACTTCGACGGCCGCACCTGGAGCCAGGCGCGCTGGTTGCGCGGCCTGCCGCCGGCACCGCTGCAGGCGGGGTCCGCGCGCTGGCGTTACGAACTGGAAGTCGAACCCACCGACCGCCGCCAGCTGCCCGCGCTCGACCTGCCGCTGTCCGCACCGGACGGCAGCCAGCCCGGCCACGACTACGAACTGCGCACCCGCGAGCCGCTGAGCGCGGTGACGCGCTGGCAGCTGTCGTCGGCGCCGCCGCGGACCTTCGAGCCGGAACTGAACTCCACACTGCGCGCGATGGCGCTGGCCCTGCCGCCCGGCTACAACCCGCGCACCGTCGCGCTGGCGCGGCAGTGGCGCGCCGAGGCCGGCGCCGACGACGCCGCGATCGTGGCGCGGGCACTGGCCTGGATCCGCACCGAGTTCGGTTACACCCTGACCACGCCGCTGCCAGGCCGCGACGCGGTCGACGAATTCCTGTTCGAACAGAAGGCCGGCTACTGCGAGCACTTCAGCTCCGCGTTCGCGGTGCTGATGCGCGCGGCCGGCATCCCGGCACGGGTGGTGACCGGCTATGCCGGCGGCTACCACAACCGGATCGGCGACTACTGGATCGTGCGCCGCTCCGACGCACATGCCTGGGACGAGGTCTGGCTGGCGGGCCGCGGCTGGGTGCGGGTGGACCCGACCGCCGCAGTCGCGCCCGAACGCATCTATGACACGCTGGCCGATCGCGTCGACGCCGGGGACGGCTTCGCCGGCCTGCCGATCGCCGGCGCGCGCGACTTCGGCGACTGGATGCTGCACGGCTGGAACGACTTCGTGCTCGGCTTCGACGCGGTGCGCCAGCGCCGCCTGCTGCAGCCGCTGGGCCTGGACGGCGGCGGCCGGCTGCTGTCGGTGTTCGCGATCGCCGCGGCGCTGGCGATCCTGTGGATGGCGTGGCTGACCGCGCGCGCCGAGCGGGAGCGGGACCCGGTCCTGCGCGCCTGGCATCGCCTCGGCGCGCGCTATGCCCGTCTCGGTCTCGCCCGCGCGCCACACGAACCGGCCGCCGCCTGGGCCGCGCGCGTGGCCGCTGCCCGACCCGCCGAGGCAACCGCGCTACGGGAACTCATCGACCGTTTCAATGCCTGGCGC
>DASRZN010000209.1:0-4730 GCA_035686325.1 Lysobacteraceae bacterium | reverse complement strand
CTGCCCGGCAGCGCGCGCCAGCGTCTCGAGCAGGCGCGGCACGATCACCGGCTTGGTCAGGAACGCGTAGCAGCCGGCACGCTCGGCCTCGCGCCGCGCCTCCACCGTCGCGTCGGCCGAGAGCACGATGATCGGCGTGCGCGGGCGCCCTGCCTCCATCACACGCGCCTGGCGGATCACGTCGAAGCCGCTCATGCCCGGCATGTGCAGGTCGAGCAGGATCGCGTCGAAGGATTCGGCGACCAGCCGGTCCAGGGTCTCCTCGCCGTCCTCGGCGAAGCTGACCCGGTGGCCGGCACGTTCCAGCAGCCGGCGCAGGACGATGCGGTTGGCCTCCTGGTCGTCGGCGACCAGCAGGTTGAGGGTCGGCACCCGCACCCGGTGGCGGACGAAGGGGTCGTCGAAGGCGATGACCTTCGCGGTCGGCGCCGCCTTTGCCGCCGGCGACGGCCGCGCGGCCTCGGCGACGGCCAGTGGCAGCTCGATCCAGAAGCGGGTGCCGCCGCCGGGGTTGTCCTCGACGCCGATGCTGCCGCCCATCAGCCGGGTCAGGGTCTGGGCGATGGTGACGCCCAGCCCGCTGCCGCCGTAACGGCGGTCGCGCCCGCTGTCGACCTGCTCGAACGCGTCGAAGATGCGCGCGCGCGCATCCGGCGGGATACCGATGCCGGTATCGGTGACCGAGAGGCGCACCCGCACCGTCGCGCCGTCGCGCCGCAACTGCTCGGCGCGCAGCAGCACGTAGCCCTGGTGGGTGAACTTGACCGCGTTGCTGAGCAGGTTCAGCAGCACCTGCAGCAGGTGCTGCGGGTCGCCGCGCACGCTGCGCGGCAGCGACGGGTCCCATTCGCTGCGCAGTTCCAGCTGCTTGGCCGCGGCCTGCTGGCCGACCATCCGCCGCGCCCGTTCCAGCACCGCGGGCAGGTCGAAATCCTGCACCTGCACGCGCAGCTTGCCGGCCTCGATCGCCGAGATGTCGAGCACGTCGTTGACGAGCAAGAGCAGGGTCTGCGCCGAACCCTGGATGATTTCCGCCGATTCGCGCTGCTCGCGGTCCAGCCTGGTCGCGGCCAGCAGTTCGGCCATGCCGATGATGCCGTTGAGCGGCGTGCGCAGCTCGTGGCTCATGTGGGCGAGGAAGCGGCTCTTCGCCTCGTTGGCGCGGCGGGCGTCGTCCATCGCCCGGGTCAGCGCGTTGAGCAGCGAATCGAAGTACAGCGGCACTGCGACCAGGCCGAGCAGCAGGCCCCACGCAAGGTACGGGTTGGCGCGCCAGTACGGCGAGACCAGCACCACGCACAGGAACGAGGCCGAACCCAGCGCGGTGGCCGCGCGCAGGTAGCGGTTGCCGTAGCGCATGCCGTTGCCGACGGTCACCCACAGGTAGACCGAATACAGCGGCGCGACCACCTCGCCCTCCAGGCACATGATCGCGCCGATCGCGCCGTAGTCGGCCAGCATGCCGATCCAGCGCCGCGCATGCGAGACGCCGGGGTTGCGCAGCTGCAGGCCGAGCAGGCAGAACGCGACCGCCAGCTCGCCGAGCAGGATCGCCCAGGTGACCATCAGGGCGTTGCCACCCTCGCCGCCGAAGAAACGCCAGCCCAGGTAGCTGCAGAACAGCCCGGTGATGACCAGGCGGACGAAGTTCTGCGCGTGCTCGCTGTCCGGGCGGTTGGCGAGCCGCGCCCGCGCCCACTGCCAGCCGCTGGCGGGCCGCAGGTTCACTCGAGTCCCGGCCGGGCGCTGGCGACCGCGTGGCGCTCGCAGATCGCCTCGAGCCGGTCGCGCGCGCGCAGCAGGGCCTCCACGCAGCGCGGGTCGAAGTGGCGGCCGGCCTGCTCGCGCAGGTAGTCGAGCGCCTCGTCCAGCGGCCACGCGTCCTTGTAGGGCCGCGGCGAAAGCAGCGCGTCGAGGACGTCGGCCACGGTGGCGATGCGCGCCTCGATGGGGATCGCGTCGCCGGCCAGGCCGTCGGGGTAGCCGCTGCCGTCGTAGCGCTCGTGGTGGCGCAGGGCGATCACCGCCGCGGTCTGGATGAAGCGGTTCTGGCTGCCGCTGAGCAGCTCGTGGCCGATCAGCGGATGCCGGCGCATGATCTTCGCCTCGTGCTCCTGCAGCGGGCCCGGCTTGAGCAGGACCGAGTCCGGCACCGCGATCTTGCCGATGTCGTGCAGCGGCGCCGCCGCCTCGATCAGCCGCACCTCGTCCTCGAACAGGCCGAGCTCCTCGGCGACCAACCCGGCGATGTGCGACATCCGCTCCAGGTAGGCGCTGGTGCCGGCGTCGCGGTATTCGATCGCGCGCGCCAGCCGCGACAGGGTCTCGCGCTCGCGCTCCTCGACCTCGTGCATGCTCGACAGCAGGCGCTGCTCCAGCGACAACGCGCGCTGCTTGACCGACTCGCTCTGCTGGCGCAACTGCAGCAGGTTGCGGCAGCGCGAGCGCATCTCGCGCGGGCGGATCGGCTTGACCAGGAAGTCGATCACCCCGGCGTCCAGCGCCGCCTGCCGCACCGGCTCGTCGCCGACCACGGTGACCAGCACGATCGGCACGTCGCGGTGCATCAGCGGCTTGCGGAAGCGGCGGGCGAACTCCAGCCCGTCCATCCCCGGCATCCGGTAGTCGAGCAGCAGCAGGTCCGGGCGGTTGTCGTCGCACCAGGTCAGCGCCTGCCTGGGCTCGCTGAAGTCGTAGACCTGCAGCTCGGGACTGATGTCCTCGAGGATGTGCCGCAGCATGGTGCGGGCGGAGGTCTGGTCGTCCACGATGACGATGTTCACGCTGCACCCCCGAACGTGGTCGTGCCGTGGTCCGCCCGAAGGCGGGTCAGGGGCATCCTCGCCGTCCTTGCGGCGGCAGGCAACCCCGGCTGGCTTTTCCCCTGCCCCGATCCGACGCGGGATCGCGGGCAGGCCGGCCATACACCCTATATCGTCAGTTTTCCGGCCGCATGTAGGGGAACAGCAGCACGTCGCGGATCGAGGCCGAATCCGTGAGCAGCATCACCAGCCGGTCGATGCCGACGCCGAGCCCACCGGTTGGGGGCAGGCCGACCTCCAGGGCCCGGATGTAGTCCTCGTCGTAGTGCATGGCCTCGTCGTCCCCGGCCTCCTTGGCGGCGACCTGGGCGCGGAAGCGGGCGGCCTGGTCCTCCGGGTCGTTGAGCTCGGAGAAGCCGTTGGCGAGCTCGCGGCCGCCGACGAACAGCTCGAAGCGGTCGGTGATGCCGGGCTCGCTGTCGCTCTCGCGCGCCAGCGGCGACACCTCGACCGGGTAGTGGGTGATGAAGGTCGGCCGCACCAGCCCGCCTTCCACCGTCTTCTCGAAGATCTCCAGCAGCAGCTTGCCCCAGCCGTAGCCCGGCTTGGCCGGAATGCGCAAGCGCTCGCAGTGGCGGGCCAGCGCGTCGCGGTCGCGGCAGTCGGCGACGGAAATCTCCGGGTTCTTCTCGCGCACCGCCTCCTCCAGCTTCCAGCGCCGGAAACGCGGGCCGAGGTCGATCGCGTTGCCTTCCCACGTGACCGCGGTGGCGCCGAGCACTTCCTGGGCGACGTCGCGGATCAGGTTCTCGGTCAGGTCCATGATGTCCTCGTACGTGGCGTAGGCCTCGTACAGTTCGAGCATGGTGAATTCCGGGTTGTGACGGGTGCTGACGCCCTCGTTGCGGAAGTTGCGGTTGATCTCGTACACCCGCTCGAAGCCGCCGACCACCAGGCGCTTGAGGTAGAGCTCCGGGGCGACCCGCAGGAACAGGTCGAGGTCGAGCGCGTTGTGGTGGGTGGTGAAGGGCTTCGCGGTGGCGCCGCCGGCGATGTAATGCATCATCGGCGTCTCCACCTCGAGGAAGCGGCGCGCGTCCAGCCAGCGGCGCATTGCGCCGATGATGCGCGAGCGCGTGACGAACACCTCGCGCGCCTCCGGCGTCACGATCAGGTCCACGTAGCGCTGGCGGTAGCGCTGCTCGACGTCGGCCAGGCCGTGCCACTTGTCCGGCAGCGGCCGCAGCGATTTCACCAGCAGCCGCAGCGACTCGGCCTTGACCGACAGCTCGCCGGTCCTGGTGCGCATCAGCGTGCCTTCGGCGGCGACGATGTCGCCGACGTCCCAGCCCTTGAACGCCTCGTAGGCATCGCCCAGCGCATTCGCCTGCAGGAACAGCTGGATCCGCCCGGACACGTCCTGGACCTGGGCGAATGCGGCCTTGCCCATCACCCGCTTGGCCAGCAGCCGCCCGGCGAGCGCGACGCGTCGCCCCTCGCCTTCCAGCGCCTCGCCGGTCCAGCGTTCGGCGTCGGCGTACCGCGCCTGCAGGTCGCCGGCGTGGTCGAGGCGGCGGAAGTCGTTCGGGAAGGCGACACCCTGCCCGCGCAGCGCGGCGAGTTTCGCCCGGCGCTCCGCGATCAGGTGATGCTCGTCGGCGGGCTGCTGCGGAGTCGCGGGCGTCTGCTCGGTCATGCGTTTGGCTCTGCTCCGGATGAAGCGTCAGGTTTCCTGTTTGCGCGTCCCGTGGCAGCGGGAGCCGATGTTGGCGCTGACGCGGCCTAGGCCGCGTCGCTGCGTTTCGCGCCCACCGCCAGTCCTGCCTTGAGGCTGGCCGCGACGAACTCGTCGAGGTCGCCGTCCAGCACCTTCTGGGTGTCGCTGCGCTCGATGCCGGTGCGCAGGTCCTTGATCCGCGACTGGTCGAGCACGTAGTTGCGGATCTGGCTGCCCCAGCCGATGTCGGA
>DASRZN010000208.1:0-2648 GCA_035686325.1 Lysobacteraceae bacterium | reverse complement strand
GCCCTGGGCCGCGCCGACCGCCTGGCGGACGGCAACCCGGGCGAGCGCGCGCAACTGCTGCGCCACTTCGACCTGCTGCCGCGCGGCTGGCCGGTCGCCGCGCTGACTCGCCAGCGTGACGCCGGTGACGCCGCCGGCGCGAGCTGGCTGCGCGCCGACCCCGCCTTCGTGCGTCCGGACATCAACGGCGCGCGCCTGCTCGGCGTCGGCGAATCGCTGCAGCTCGCGCGCGAGGACGCCGACGCGCTGCTGCCGGCGCTGCGCCCGCTGTTCGGCGATGCCGGCTTCCCGATCGACGCCGCGGCCCCCGAGCGCTGGTACCTGCGGCTGCCGCGCGAGGCGCGGCTGCCGCTGTTCGCCGACGCCGGCGAGGCGCTCGGCGCCGACCTGTTCGACCACCTGCCGGACGGCCCGGAAGGACGCCGGTGGCGCGCGCTGCTGAGCGAGGCGCAGGTCGTGCTGCACAACCATCCGCACAACGCGCTGCGCGGCGAACGCGGCCTGCCGCCGGTCAACTCGCTGTGGTTCTGGGGCGCCGGCGCGCTGCCCGACCAGGTGCGCAGCCCGCACGCGCGGGTGCGCAGCGACGAACCGCTGCTGGGGTCGCTGGCGCTGGCAGCGGGCATCGACGAAGTGCGCGGCGACGCCGGGAGCGTGCTGGTCGACTATCGTGCGCTGGCAGCGTTCGACGACGGCTTCTCGGCGTGGGTCGACGCGGCCTGCGGCGGACAACTCGCACGGCTGGTGCTGGATTTCGCCGACGGCGCGCGCTGGGCGATCGCCCGTCCGCAACGCTGGCGCATCTGGCGGCGACCACTGCAGCATCTGGCGGCATGAGCCTCCTCCGCAGCATCCGACGCCGCGCACCCGTCGCCGATGCCGGCGCCTGGCCGGAGCAGGTGCCGCCGTTGCTGCGCCGGATCTACGCCGCGCGCGGCGCGCTGTCGATCGAGCAGGCGCGGCCGCGGCTGGCGCAGCTGCATCCGCCGGATGCGCTTGGCGGGCTGGATGCGGCGACCGCGCTGCTCGCGGACGCGATCGCGCAGGACCGCCACATCGTGGTGGTCGGCGACTTCGACTGCGACGGCGCCACCGCCTGCGCGGTCGGCGTGCGCGGACTGCGCCTGCTCGGCGCGCGCCGGGTGTCGCACGCGGTGCCCAACCGGATGGTGCACGGCTACGGCCTGTCGCCGGGGCTGGTGGACGACCTCGCCGCGCTGGCGCCGGACCTGCTGGTCACCGTGGACCACGGCATCAACTGCCATGCCGGCGTGGCCGCGGCGAAGGCGCGCGGCTGGCGGGTGCTGGTCACCGACCACCACCTGCCGGGCGAGGCCCTGCCCCCCGCCGACGCGATCGTGGATCCGAACCTGCGTGGCGACGGCTTCCCGAGCAAGGCGCTGGCCGGCGTGGGCGTGATGTTCTACGTGCTGCTCGCGCTGCGCCGGCACTTGCGCGCGCAGGGCGCCTTCGCCACCGCCCCCGACCTGTCATGCCTGCTCGATCTGGTCGCGGTCGGCACCGTCGCCGACCTGGTGCCGCTGGACGCGAACAACCGCGCGCTGGTCGCCGCCGGCCTGCGCCGCCTGCGCGCGGGCCAGGGCTGCGCCGGGCTGCAGGCGCTGATCGAGGTTTCGGGCCGCGATCCGCGCACGCTGACCGCGGCCGACGTCGGCTATGCGCTCGCGCCGCGCATCAACGCCGCCGGCCGGCTCGAGGACATGGCGTTGGGCATCGAATGCCTGCTCTGCGACGAGCCGGCGCGCGCGCGCGACCTGGCCGCGACCCTGCACGCGATCAACGCCGAGCGCCAGGGCGTGCAGCAGCAGATGGTCGACGAGGCCGAGGCCGCGCTCGCGCGCATCGTGCTCGAGGGCGCGCTGCCGCCGGCGCTGTGCCTGTACGACCCGGCCTGGCACCCAGGCGTGGTCGGCCTGGTCGCCTCGAAGCTCAAGGAACGCGTGCACCGGCCGGTGTTCGCCTTCGCGCCGGCCGAGCCGGGCGGCACGCAGCTGCGCGGCTCGGCGCGCTCGATCCCCGGGCTGCACATCCGCGACGTGCTGGCGGCGGTGAATGCCGCGCACCCTGGATTGATCGGCAAGTTCGGCGGCCACGCGATGGCGGCCGGGATGAGCCTGGCGGCCGACCAGCTGCCGCGCTTCGAGGCCGCCGTGCGCGCCCATCTCGAGCAGGCGCTGGATCCGGCGCTGTTGCGCGCCGAAATTCTCAGCGATGGCGAACTGCAGGCCGGCGACTTCGACATCGCCGTTGCCCGCGCCCTGCGCGACGGCGGTCCGTGGGGGCAGGGCTTTGCCGAGCCGCTGTTCGACGGCGAGTTCGACGTCGTCGAATGGCGCGTGGTCGGCGAGCGCCACCTCAAACTGCGGCTTTCCCATGGCGGCCGTCGCATGGACGCGATCGAGTTCGGCGGGTGGACCGGCCAGCCGCCGTCCGCGCGCGTGCACGTCGCCTTCCGGCTTGAGCCCGACAACTACCGCGGCGGCGACGCGATCCAGCTGGTGGTGGTCCACCGCACGGCGGCCGCGCTCGCGGACGCGGTGGCGGAAGCCACCGGCGCCTGATCGCTCAGCCGCGCATCCGCTCCGCGCCGAACAGGCGCAAGCGCTCGGCCACGACCACGCCGCACA
>DASRZN010000207.1:0-8727 GCA_035686325.1 Lysobacteraceae bacterium | reverse complement strand
GCCGCGAGCAGGAACAGCAATGCGAGTTCGAGGCCGCCTCCGTGCATGCCCCCGATTATGCGGTCCGGCCGGGCCCGTGCCGACCCTGGCGCGCGCGGCGCCGCTTCAGCCCTGCAGCAGCAGCGCGAACGGCCCCAGCTGCGAGCCCATCGCCAGTGCCACCGTGTTCGGTTCGGCGGCGATGTCCTCGGCGCTGCGTACGAAGCTCGGCGGGCGCGCGCGGTAGGCCATGTCCTCGGGCAGGGTGTCCTTGACCACGTAGCCCATCAGCACGTTGACCAGTTCGCCCAGCGCGTCGCGCGCGAGCGCCTCGTCGCAGGCGGTCGACGGGATCGACAGGAACGCGCCGGCGAAGGCGGCGGCGGTGTCCATGTCGCAGGCCAGCGCGACCGCCAGCGGACGCTCCGCCTCCACCCGCACCCACGCGCAGACCGGATAGGCCTCCAGCGTTTCCCGGCACAGCAGCGCGGAGAACTGCGCCTGGGTGCGCAGCAGGCGCGGCAGCAGCCGGGTGCAGGTCGCGATCGTGCCTTCGGCCATCGCCCGCAGCGGGTGGCCGTCGAGCCGGTCCTCCAGCGCCGACAGCGCTTCCGCGCGGTCGGCCTGGTGCGCGGCCAGTTCGGCTTCGAGGGTCGCGCGGTCGAGCGTGCCCTGCTCGACCAGGATCTCGCCGAACAGCTTGCGCCGCGCTTTCTGCTGTTCCAGCAGCAGGTCCACCTGGGCCGCGGTCAGCAGGCCCAGCTCCTGGGCGATGTCGCCGAAGCGGCGATCCTCGCGGCGCTGGCGGGTGTTGATCTCCTGCGCCTGGGCGGCGCTGAGCAGGCCCTGCGCCTGCGCCAGCTCGCCCAGCATCGGGTTGGAGGCGCGCTGCGCCTCGAGCGCGGCGAGCAGCTGGGTGGCGTCGATCACCCCGCGCTCGAGCAGGAACTGGCCGAAGAACTTGGCTGCCATGCGCTGCGCCTCAGGCGGTGACGTCGGCCAGCACGCGCTTGAGCACGGCCGGGTCGATGGGCTTCTGCAGGTAGCTGCGCGCGCCCATGCGCAGGCAGTGCTCGATGTCCTGCTGCGCGCCGAGCGAGCTCAGCACGACCACCCGCGCCTGCGGGTCGAATGCGAGGATCTGCTCCAGCGCCTGCTTGCCGTCGGTGTCCGGCATCACCAGGTCGAGCAGGACCACGTCGGGTCGCAGCTCGCGGTACAGGGCGACCGCCTGCGCGCCGTCGCCGGCCTCGCCGGCGACCTGGTAGCCGCAGTCGGCGAGCTGCGACGCGGTGAGCATGCGCAGCGCGCGCGAGTCGTCGCACAGCAGCACGGTGGGTGTGGTCATCGCGGGCTCCGCCAGACGGGTCGTATCGGAGCCGGTAACGGCCGCCGCCGCCGCGACTTGAGGCCGCCCGCGGCGGTCCGCCCGCCGCGCGGGCCATGGTCGTCACGCGACGTGCACGCCGCTGCCGCGACCGTGCCGCGGGAAACAGGGAGGACCTCCATGGCCGCGAACCCGCTGCCGCCGGACCTGCAAGCCGAACTCGACGCGCTGGAAGAGGCGATGCCACGCCTGCAACTGCAGCACGTGGGCGGCATGTTCGCGTTCGCCAACGCCTGGGCCGAGCGCCACGACGCCCTGCTGCGCCGCACCCCGGCCCCGCAGCGCGCGGAGATGGAGGCGCGGCTGCGCCGGATCGGGATCCGCTGGGGCATGGTGCCCGGCGCCCGGGTCACGACGCAGTTCCCGGCGCTGGCGCCGGTGCCTGAACGGCGGCGCGCCTGACCCGCCCCGGAAAACGGAAACGCCGGCGCGAGGCCGGCGTTGCCACGAGCGCGGGGCGGGAGCCCTAGCGCTTCATCGACGCGAAGAACTCGTCGTTGGACTTGGTGTTCTTCATCTTGTCGAGCAGGAACTCCATCGCGCCGATCTCGTCCATCGGGTGCAGCAGCTTGCGCAGGATCCAGATCTTCTGCAGCAGGTCCGGCTCGATCAGCAGGTCCTCGCGGCGGGTGCCCGAGCGGTTGATGTCGATCGCCGGGAACACGCGCTTCTCGGAAATGCGGCGGCTCAGGTGCACCTCGGAGTTGCCGGTGCCCTTGAACTCCTCGTAGATCACCTCGTCCATCTTCGAGCCGGTGTCGATCAGCGCGGTCGCGATGATGGTGAGCGAGCCGCCCTCCTCGACGTTGCGCGCCGCGCCGAAGAAGCGCTTCGGCCGGTGCAGGGCGTTGGCGTCGACGCCGCCGGTGAGCACCTTGCCCGAGGACGGCACCACGTTGTTGTAGGCACGCGCCAGGCGGGTGATCGAGTCGAGCAGGATGACGACGTCCTTCTTGTGCTCGACCAGGCGCTTGGCGCGCTCGATCACCATCTCGGCGACCTGCACGTGGCGCGCGGCCGGCTCGTCGAACGTCGAGGAGATCACCTCGCCGCGCACGGTGCGCTGCATCTCGGTGACTTCCTCCGGGCGCTCGTCGATCAGCAGCACGATCAGGTGGACGTCGGGATGGTTGGTGGTGATCGCGGTCGCCACCTGCTGCAGCATCATCGTCTTGCCCGCCTTGGGCTGGGAGACGATCAGCGCGCGCTGGCCCTTGCCCTGCGGCGCCATCAGATCAAGGATGCGGCCGGTGATGTCCTCGGTCGAGCCGTCGCCGCGCTCCAGCCGGAAGCGCCGGCGCGGGAACAGCGGGGTCAGGTTCTCGAACAGGACCTTGTTCTTGGACGCCTCGATCGGCTCGCCGTTGATGGTGTCCACCACCGCCAGCGCGAAGTAGCGCTCGCCGTCCTTCGGCCAGCGGATGCGGCCGGAGAGGTGGTCGCCGGTGCGCAGGTTGAAGCGGCGGATCTGCGAGGGCGAGATGTAGGTGTCGTCGGGGCCGGCCAGGTAGCTGGCATCGGCCGAGCGCAGGAAGCCGAAGCCGTCCGGCAGGATCTCCAGCACGCCGTCGGCGGCGACGCCCTCGCCGTGCCGGGTCAGCACCTTGAGCAGGGCGAAGATCACGTCCTGCTTGCGGGCGCGGGCGACGCCCTCGTGGATGTTCAGCTGCTCGGCGATCTCCAGCAGCTTCTGCGCCGGCATCCGCTTGAGGTCGCCGAGCGAGTACTGCGGGAAGCCTTCGGGGATGTTCGGCGCCGGGCGGTTTTGCTGCGGCGGATAGTCGTTGCCGTTGCCGTCCTGCGGCAGGCCGTCGTCGCGGTGGCGGTCGCGCTGGCGGTCGCGGCGGTTGCGGAAGCGCTCGCGCCGGCTCATGCGGCCGCCGCCGTCGCGCTGCTCGCGGGATTCGCCGTCGCGCGGCTCCTGGCCTTCGCGCGCGTCGTCGCCGCCCTGCTCGGCGGCGGGCGCCGGGGCTGCGGGTTCGCTGGCGGCGGGCGCGGCCGGCGCCTCGCTGGCGGCGGGGGCCGGGCTGTCGTCGGCGGCTTCGGGACGGGGGGCACGCGGCTTGCGCACGCGCTTCTCGGCGCTATCGCCGGCGTCGGGGGTGTTGTCTGACAAGCGGAAAGTCCTCGCTGGGTGCGAGCGCCCGCGGGCTGCGGGCGGAAGGCATCGAGATGGGTGCGGCGGCCGACCGGGGAACCCTGGACCGGGACCGGTGATGCGCCGGGTGTGGAACAGAAACTAGCATCGGGCCCGCGCGCCGGCAAGCGGGCGCGGGCGGCGGTTCAGCTGGCTCCCTCAGAGCGCCTTGTCGATCAGCTGGGCCAGCTGGGCCTTGCCGACCGCGCCGATCTGGGTGCCCTGCACCTGGCCGTCCTTGAACACCAGCAGCATCGGGATCGAGCGGACGTGGTACTTGAGCGCGGTCGCCCGGTTCTGGTCGATGTCGACCTTCACCACCTTGGCCCGGCCCTGGTAGTTGTCGGCCAGTTCGTCCAGCGCCGGCGCGATCATCTTGCAGGGGCCGCACCACTGGGCCCAGAAATCCACCAGCACCGGCTGCTCGGATTGCAGGACGACGCTGTCGAAGTCGGCGTCGGTGGCGTGGATGACCTTGTCGCTCATGTGGGCTCCTGCGGGACGAAATTCTGGACGAGACGTGAAAAATCAAGCGCATGCGCGCGTTCGCGCCGCCGGCTTGCTGTTAGACTGGGGCGTTTTCGCGGGGATTCAAGCGCCAGGCGCCCGCCCCGGAATGTCCCGGCAGTCTGCTTCCCCGACGCCGGCCACGCAAGCGCGCCGCCCCGCCGCGGCCCGCCTCTTCGCATCCAGAGCATGAGCGACAAACCCCTTACCGACATTTCCTTCTCGCAGTTCGACCTGCACCCGGCCCTGCTCGCGGGCCTCGAGGCCGCCGGCTTCTCGCGCTGCACGCCGATCCAGGCGCTGACCCTGCCGGTCGCCCTGCCCGGCCGCGACGTCGCCGGCCAGGCGCAGACCGGCACCGGCAAGACCCTGGCCTTCCTGATCGCGGTCATCAACCGCCTGCTGACCCGGCCGGCGCTGGCCGAGCGCAAGCCGGAGGATCCGCGCGCGCTGATCCTGGCGCCGACCCGCGAACTGGCGATCCAGATCCACAAGGACGCGGTCAAATTCGCCTCCGACCTCGGCCTGAAGTTCGCGCTGGTCTACGGCGGCGTGGACTACGACAAGCAGCGCGCCCAGCTGCAGGCCGGCGCCGACGTGATCATCGCCACCCCCGGCCGCCTGATCGACTACGTCAAGCAGCACAAGGTCGTGTCCCTGCACGCCTGCGAGGTATGCGTGCTGGACGAAGCCGACCGCATGTTCGACCTCGGCTTCATCAAGGACATCCGCTTCCTGCTGCGGCGCATGCCGATCCGCACCGAGCGGCAGACCCTGCTGTTCTCGGCGACGCTCAGCCACCGCGTGCTCGAGTTGGCGTACGAGCACATGAACGAGCCGGAAAAGCTCGTCGTCGAAACCGAGTCGGTGACCGCCGCGCGCGTGCGCCAGAAGCTCTATTACCCGGCCGACGAGGAAAAGATCCCGCTGCTGATCGCGCTGCTCTCGCGCAGCGAGGGCGCGCGCACGATGGTGTTCGTCAACACCAAGGCGTTCGTCGAGCGGGTCGCGCGCGCGCTGGAGCGCGCCGGCTACCGGGTCGGCGTGCTGTCCGGCGACGTGCCGCAGAAGAAGCGCGAATCGCTGCTCAGGAAGTTCCAGGCCGGCCAGCTCGAGATCCTGGTCGCCACCGACGTCGCCGCGCGCGGCCTGCACATCGACGGCGTGCAGTACGTCTACAACTACGACCTCCCGTTCGACGCCGAGGACTATGTCCACCGGATCGGCCGCACCGCGCGCCTGGGCGCCGAGGGCGATGCGATCAGCTTCGCCTGCGAGCGCTACGGCATGTCGCTGCCGGATATCGAGGCCTTCATCGGGCAGAAGATCCCGGGCGAACACGTGACGCCGGACATGCTCGTCGCGCTGCCCCGCACGCCGCGCGCGCGTCCGGAAGGCGGCGACGGCGGCGAGGACGACGACAGCATCAGCACGATCTTCCGCGAGGCGCGCGAGGCGCGCGCCGCCGAGGACCAGCGTCGCGGCGGCGGGCGCCGCGGTGGCGGTGGCGGTGCCGGCCCGCGTTCGGCCCGCGGCGGCCGCGAGGGCGAGCGCCGCGAACGCGGCCCGCGCCCGCCGCGCAAACCGGAGTCCGCGCCGGCCCCGGCAGCGACCATCCCCACGGCGGACGGCGAGGCGGTGCAGGCCGCGGCCAGTGCCGCCCAGGCCTTCGTCAGCGCGCCGTCGCCAACGCCCGCAGCAGACGCCGAACGCGCCCCGCGCAAGCGCCGCCGCCGGCGCGGCGGCCGCAAGGTCGAAGGCGCCGACGCGGCCAACGGCAACGCCGCCGGCAACGGCGGCAGCAACGGCCGGCAGGCAGGCAACGGCGAACGCCGCGAAGGCGGACGTTCCCCGCGCGCGAACGCGCCGGCGCCGGCCGCTTCGGCGCCGGCCGCGCCGCAGGGCGACAAGCCGTCGCTGCTGTCGCGGCTCGGCCGCGGCCTGAAGTCGCTGGTGACCCGCGCGCCGCGCTCGCAGCACTAGGAAGCGGAAGACGGGAGACGGGAGACGGGAGACGGGAGACGGGAGGTTCCCGTCATCCCGGCGCTGGCCGGGATCCATCTTGCGTGCCCGTAGAGCGGAGCTTGCTCCGCTGCGTGAGCCCGCCAGCGGAGCAAGCTCCGCTCTACGCGGGAGGACCGGGACGACCGGCCGGGCCTCGCACGCACCGGCGTGAAGGCCGGCGGCGCTGGCCGCCCGCGACGGCGCAGGCCATACTGCCGTCTCCCGCACGCCTCGCCGCCCGCATGCCGGTCCTGCGTTTCGACAACGTCAGCAAGCACTATCCCGGTGGGCAGCGCGCGTTGGCCGACGTCAGCTTCGCGGTGGACGAGGGCGAGATGCTGTTCGTCACCGGCCACTCGGGCGCCGGCAAGAGCACCCTGCTGAAACTCATCCACCTCGCCGAGCGGCCCAGCCGCGGAGCGGTGCTGTTCGGCGAGCGCAACCTGCTAAAGGTGCGCGGTGCGCGGGTGCCGCTGCATCGGCGCGAGGTCGGCGTGGTGTTCCAGGACCACCGCCTGCTCGCCGACCGCAGCGTCCAGGAGAACGTCGCCCTGCCGCTGATCCTGCGCGGCCTGCGCCGCGGCGACATCGCCAAGCGGGTGCGTTCGGTGCTGGAGCGGCTCGGCCTCGGCGCGCGCGAGCGCGCCCTGCCCGCGCAGCTGTCGGCGGGCGAGCAGCAGCGCGTCGGCATCGCCCGCGCGGTGGTGGCCGAGCCGAAGCTGCTGGTCGCCGACGAGCCGACCGGCAACCTCGATCCGACCCTGTCGGCCGAGATCATGGCCCTGTTCGCCGAGCTGCCGGCGCGCGGCACCAGCGTGCTGGTCGCCAGCCACGACCTGCAGCTGATCAAGCGCATGAAGCGGCGCGTGCTGGTGCTCGACCACGGCCAGCTGGTGGACGACATCGCGCCGGAGGACCTGGTCGATGCCTGAGCGCAGCACCGGCGCGCGCCCGCCGTCGCGGATCGGCACCTGGCTGGACCACCACCTGTACAGCCTGGTCGCCAGCCTGGGACGGATCGCGCGCCGGCCGTGGGCGACCGCGCTCACCGTCGGGGTGATGGCGGTGGCGCTGGCGCTGCCGCTGGGCCTGGGTCTGGTGCTGCACAACGTCGCGCGCTTTTCGGGCGACGTGCAGCGTTCCCGCGAGGTCAGCGTGTTCCTGAAGCCCGGCGTGGACGTCGCCCGCGCGCAAGCGATCGCGGCGACCCTGCGCGGGCGCGCGGACGTCGGCAGCGTCGCGCTGCGCACGCCCGAACAAGGCCTGGCCGCGCTGCGCGAACAGGGGCTGGGCGCGGCCATCGACGCCGTCGCCGCCGATCCCGACGCCGGCAATCCGTTGCCGAGCGTGCTGGTGGTGACCCCGCGCGGCGACGAGGCGTTGCTTGCCGCGTCCCTGCAGCAACTGCCGGAAGCGGACCTGGTCCAGCACGACGCGCTGTGGCGGCAGCGGCTGGACGGCTGGCTGCGCTTCGGCGGGCGGCTGGCGCTGGTGCTGGCGGCCCTGCTCGGCCTGGGCGCGCTGCTGGTGGTCGGCAACACGGTGCGGCTGGACATCCAGGCGCGACGCGAGGAGATCGGCGTGCTGCAGCACCTCGGCGCCAGCGACGGCTTCATCCGCCGGCCCTTCCTCTACCTCGGCGCGTGGTACGGTCTGGCCGCCGGCGCGCTCGCGCTCGGCCTGCTGACCGCGGCCTGGCTCGCCCTGCAGGCGCCGCTGGCGGCGCTGGCGGCCAGCTACGGCAGCCGCTTCGTCCTGGCCGGGGTGGATCCGCGCGAAGGCGCGCTGGTCCTGCTCGGCGCGACCGCGCTCGGCTGGCTGGGCGCCGGTCTCGTCACCGGCCACTACCTGCGCCAGACCCGGCCCACGGAGACCTGATGGAACCCGGCAGCGAGCACGACCTGCGCCACCTCGCCTCCGACGCCCCGCGGGTGATGGTCGTCGACGGCTCGAAGCTGGTGCGCAAGCTGATCGCCGACGTGCTCGCGCGCGAACTGCCGGGCGCGGACATCGTCGCCTGCGACGGCCTCGCCAGCGCGCGCGCCGCGCTCGCCGACAAGCCGGTCGACCTCGTCACCACCTCGCTGGTGCTGCCCGACGGCGACGGCATGACGCTCGCGCGCAGCGTGCGCGAGGCCGGCGCGCAGCGCTACGTGCCGGTGATCGTGGTGTCCGGTGACGTGCAGTCGCGGCTGGAGTCGCGCACCCTCGGCGAGGACGTGACCGATTACTTCGACAAGGCGCTCGGCCACGGCGCGCTGGCCACGTTCATCCGCGGCTACGTGCAGCCGGAAGCGATCCCCGGCGCGCGCGTGCTGTACGTGGAGGACAGCAAGGTGGTCGCCGCGGCGACCAAGCGCATGCTCGCCCGCCACGGCATGCAGGTGATCCACACGATCGGCGCCGAGGAGGCGCTCGAGTACCTGCAGGCGCACCGCGCGGGCGACGACGCGCCCGGCGCCGACCTCGTGCTGACCGACGTCTACCTCAAGGGCGCGCTCAGCGGGCGCGACCTGCTGCACCGCGTGCGCGGCGAGTTCGGCTACGGCAAGCGCGCGCTGCCGGTGCTGGTGATGACCGGCGACGCGAACCGGGAGAATCAGAGCCAGCTGTTGCGCGAGGGCGCCAACGACCTCGTGATCAAGCCGATCGAGGAGCGGCTGCTGGTGACCAAGGCGCTGTTCCAGTTGCGGCTGGCACGGCTGCCGGAGCG
>DASRZN010000206.1:0-3185 GCA_035686325.1 Lysobacteraceae bacterium | reverse complement strand
CGCTCTTCTCCTGCGTGGCGATGACGCTCGGCGCGCTGCTCGCGCTGCGTTACGGCCCGCGCAACGCCATTGCCGTCGCGAGTCCCCTTCCCATCGAGGCCCGATCCCATGAATGACGCACACGCCAACCGCCGCATCGTCCTCGCCGCGCATCCGCAAGGACTCCCCGTACCCGCCGACTTCCGCCTCGACGCGCAACCGGTGCCGGCTCCCGGCGACGGCGAGGTCCTGCTGCGCACGCTGTACCTGTCGATCGATCCCTACATGCGCAACCTGATGGACGAAGCCGGGCCCGGCTACGCTCCGCCGGTGCCGCTGGGCCAGCCCATGGTCGGCGGCACCATCAGCCGCGTCGTGACCTCCCGCCATCCCGGCTTCGCCGCCGGCCAGACGGTGCTGGCGAATGCGGGCTGGCAGGACTACGCCCTTTCGGATGGTGCGGACTTGCTGCCGCTGGACGACGCCGCGCGGCCGTCGCTCGCCCTCGGAGGACTCGGCATGCCGGGATTCACTGCCTACGTCGGACTGCTCGACATCGGCCAACCGCGCCCGGGCGACACCGTCGTCGTCGCCGCGGCGACCGGCGCGGTCGGCGCCGTGGTCGGCCAGCTCGCCCGGCTGCACGGCGCGCGCGTCGTCGGCATCGCCGGCGGGGCGGAGAAGTGCCGGTACGCCGTGGAGGCGCTCGGTTTCGATGCCTGCCTCGACCACCGCGCGCCCGACCTCGCGTCGCGCCTGGCGGCGGCCTGCCCCGACGGGATCGACGTGTACTTCGAGAACGTCGGTGGCGACGTGCTCGACGCGGTGCTGCCGCTGCTGAACCTGCACGCCCGCATGCCGGTCTGCGGATTCATCGCCCACTACAACCGGGACACGATCGCGCCGGGGCCGGACAAGCGGCCGCAGTTGCTCGCGACCGTCCTGCAGAAGCGGGTGCGAATGGAGGGCTTCATCATCCTGGATCACTACGCGGACCGGTTCGCCGACTTCCGGCGCGACATGGCGCGATGGCACGGCGAAGGCCGCATCCTGCTGAAGGAACACCTGGTCGAAGGGCTCGAGCGCGCACCCGCCGCGCTGATCGGCCTGCTGCAAGGCCACAATTTCGGCAAGGTCGTGGTCAAGGTGTCCGATTGAGCCGCCGCGGTGGGCACCCGATCCATCGATCGGTCACCCATGAAAAAGCCCGGCCGGAGCCGGGCTTTTTTCGTCGTTGCGTCGAACGCGGGGTCAGCGGATCGACGGATCCAGCTGGCGCAGCGAGTCGGCGACGTCCATGCCGCCGGTGCGGCGGATGTCGTCCTGGGTGTAGGCGCGGCCGTAGGCGGCGCAATGCACGGTGACCTTCTCGTCGCCTCGGGCGCGGGCCTCGCGCAGGGCACGGCGGTTCTGCGCGGCGGCGATCACCGAACCGGTCTCGCGCAGGCAGGTGTGGTCGCGCACGTCGCGGGTGGCGACGTCGGAACGGATCGGGTCGGGATTCACCGGCTGGGTGGCCGTGCCGACGCTCTGCGCGGATGCGACGGACGCAAAGCCGGCCAGCAGGGTGGCGAGCAGCAGTCTGTTCATGGGGCACCTCCGTCAGGCGGCGCGCTGCGCGCGCCTTGAAGCTTTTATACGCCTGCGCCGGCAGCGTGGAATGAACTCCGGGGGCGCGGATTCAGGATCGCGTCAGCCGCCACTACCATGGCGCGATGCCGACACGCTGCCTGCGCTTCCTGCTGCCCGCCCTGCTCGCCTGCCTGGCCGCCTGCGCCAGCGTCGCACCGCCGCCCGCACCGCCGCCGGTGCTGCTGGTGTCGATCGACGGCCTGCGTGCCGACGTGGTCGGCAGGGGCGACATGCCGACCCTGGACGCGCTCGCCCGCCGCGGCGTGTGGGCGCAATGGATGAACCCGTCCTACCCCGCGCTGACCTTTCCCAACCACTACACGCTGGTGACCGGCCTGCGCCCCGACCACCACGGCATCGTGCAGAACACGATGCGCGATCCGGTGCTCGGCACGTTCTCGCTGCACGACCGCGACGCGGTCGGCGATCCGCGCTGGTGGGGCGGCGAGCCGCTGTGGACCACGCTGCGCCGGCACGGCGGGCGCGCGGCGACGATGTTCTGGCCGGGCTCGGAGGCGGCGATCGGCGGCGCGCATCCGGATTACTGGAGGCCCTTCGACGCAACGGTGACGCCGGCCCAACGCGTGGACCAGGTGCTGGCCTGGCTGGACCTGCCGCGCCCGCGGCGGCCGCGCTTCCTCACCCTGTACTTCGACCAGGTGGACGGCGCGGAGCACGCGACCGGCGTGGCCTCGCCGGAGACGCGCGCGGCGCAGTCGGCGGTGGATGCGGCGCTGGCGCGGCTGCTGCGCGGGCTGGAAGCGCGCGGCCTGCGCGAGCGGATCAACCTCGTCGTGGTGTCCGACCACGGCATGGCCGACATCCCGGACAGCCAGCGCGTGCCGCTGGCGGATTTGCTGCACGCCGCGGGGCTGGCGGAGCGCGACGTGGACGTGGTGACCGCCAGCCAGGTGATCGGCCTGGCGCCGCGCGCCGGGCACGAGGCGGACTTGGACGCGCGCCTGCCCGGGCGCCATCCGCACGCGATCTGCTGGCGCAAGGCGCAGCTGCCCGCGCGCTGGCACTACGGCCGCCATCCGCGGGTGCCGCACTACGTGTGCCAGGCCGACGTCGGTTGGCGCTACCTGGCACCAGAGGACGACGCCGACGACTGGAGCGCGCGCGGCGCGCACGGCTACGCGCCGGAGGCGCCGGAGATGCGCGCGGTGTTCGTCGCCGACGGACCGGCGTTCCGCAACGGCGCGCGCCTGCCGCCGTTCGACAACGTGGACGTGTATCCGCTGCTGGCGCGGCTGCTGCGGATCGCGCCGGCGCCCAACGACGGCGACGCGCGCACCTTCGACGCGGTGCTGGTTCCGTGCCGGTGACCGCCGACCTGTTCGGCTGATCAGGCCAGCAGCCGGCACATCGCGCCGGCATAGCGCGCGGCGATCGCGTCGCGATCGCGGTGGCGGCCGTCGCGCACCACCTGCTCGCCCGCCACGAACACGTCGCGCACCAGGTTGCGATTGCCGCTGAACAGCCAGCGGTCGACCGCGTCGGCGGGCTGCAGGCCGGCGAACTGCGGGGCGTCCGTGTCCAGCACCAGCCAGTCGGCGCAGGCGCCCGGCCGC
>DASRZN010000205.1:0-4181 GCA_035686325.1 Lysobacteraceae bacterium | reverse complement strand
ACCCGCTCGCATACCGTGGCGGCGCAGGGCGGCATCTCCGCGGCGCTCGGCAACATGGGCCCGGACGACTGGCGCTACCACTTCTACGACACCATCAAGGGTTCGGACTGGCTGGGCGACCAGGACGCGATCGAGTACATGTGCCGCGAGGCCATCCCCGCGATCGTCGAGCTCGAGCACTACGGCGTGCCGTTCTCGCGCACCGAGGACGGGCACATCTACCAGCGCCCGTTCGGCGGCATGACCACCGAGTACGGCAAGGGCATCGCCCAGCGCACCTGCGCCGCCGCCGACCGCACCGGCCACGCGATCCTGCACACGCTGTACCAGCAGTCGCTCAAGCACGATGCGGAGTTCTTCATCGAGTACTTCGCGCTCGACCTGGTCATGGACGCCGACGGCGCCTGCCGCGGCGTGCTCGCGCTGGACATGGCCGAGGGCACGCTGCACCTGTTCCGCGCCCACGGCGTGGTGCTGGCGACCGGCGGCTACGGCCGCGCCTACTTCTCCGCGACCTCGGCGCACACCTGCACCGGCGACGGCGGCGGCATGGCGCTGCGCGCGGGGCTGGGCCTGCAGGACATGGAGTTCGTGCAGTTCCACCCGACCGGCGTGTACGGCGCCGGCGTGCTGATCACCGAGGGCGTGCGCGGCGAAGGCGGCATCCTGCGCAACGCCAGCGGCGAGCGCTTCATGGAACGCTACGCGCCCAACGCCAAGGACCTCGCCTCGCGCGACGTGGTCTCGCGTTCGATGACGATCGAGATCCGCGAGGGCCGCGGCGTCGGCGAGCACAAGGACCACATCCACCTCGACCTGACCCACCTCGACCCGAAGGACATCCACGAGAAGCTGCCCGGCATCGCCGAGAGCGCGCGGATCTTCGCCGGCGTGGACGTCACCCGCCAGCCGATCCCGGTGCTGCCGACCGTGCACTACAACATGGGCGGCATCCCGACCAACTACCACGGCGAGGTGGTGCAGCTGCGCAACGGCAACCCGGACGAAGTGGTGCCTGGCCTGTACGCGATCGGCGAGGCCGCCTGCGTGTCGGTGCACGGCGCCAACCGGCTGGGCTCCAACTCGCTGCTCGACCTGGTCGTGTTCGGCCGCGCGGTGGCAAACCGCTGCGCCGAGACGATCCCGACCGGCAAGTCGCACGGCCGCCTGCCCGCCGACGCCTGCGATCGCGCGCTGTCCAACCTGGACCGCCTGCGCAACGCCAACGGCGGCACGCCGACCGCGGTCATCCGCGACAACATGCAGCGCACCATGCAGGCCGACGCCGCGGTCTTCCGCACCGGCGAGACCCTGGCCGAGGGCGTGCGGAAGATCCGCGAGATCCATGCGTCGTTCGCCGACGTGCGCGTCAGCGACCGCTCGCTGGTGTGGAACTCCGACCTGGTCGAGACCTTCGAGCTGCAGAACCTGCTCGGCCAGGCGCTGGCGACGATCGTGTCCGCCGAGAACCGCAAGGAATCGCGCGGCGCGCACGCCCGCGAGGACTTCCCCGAGCGCGACGACGCCAACTGGATGAAGCACAGCCTGTGCTGGGTCGACGAGCAGGGCAACACCCGCATCGACTACCGCCCGGTGCACCTGTACACCCTCGACGACGAGGTCGAGGTGGTGCCGCCGAAGCCGCGCGTTTACTGACCGAGTCCGCCCATGGCCGAATTCTCGCTACCCCGCAACTCCAAGGTCCAGCCAGGCCGCCACTTCCCGGCGCCGGCGGGGGCGACGCGCGTGCGCCGCTTCAAGGTCTATCGCTGGAGTCCCGACGACGGGCGCAACCCGACGGTGGACACCTACGAGGTCGACCTCGACAAGTGCGGTCCGATGGTCCTGGACGCGCTGATCAAGATCAAGAACGAGATCGACCCGACGCTGACCTTCCGGCGGTCGTGCCGCGAGGGCATCTGCGGCTCCTGCGCGATGAACATCGACGGCACCAACACGCTCGCCTGCACCAAGGCGATCGAGGATTGCCGCAAGGGCGAGGTGCCGATCTACCCGCTGCCGCACATGCCGGTGGTCAAGGACCTGGTGCCGGACCTGACCCACTTCTACGCGCAATACGCCTCGATCAAGCCCTGGATCCGCACCCAGAGCGCGCCGCCGCCGGACCGCGAGCGGCTGCAGTCGAAGGAGGACCGCGCCAAGCTCGACGGCTTGTACGAATGCATCCTGTGCGCGTGCTGCTCCACCGCGTGCCCGAGCTACTGGTGGAACGGCGAGCGCTACCTCGGCCCGGCGATCCTGCTGCAGGCGCACCGCTGGATCATGGACAGCCGCGACGAGGACACCGGCGCGCGCCTGGACGAACTCGAGGATCCGTTCAAGCTGTATCGTTGCCACACCATCATGAACTGCACCCGCACCTGCCCGAAGGGCCTGAACCCGGCCAAGGCGATCGCGGAGATCAAGCAGCTGATGCTGGCGCGGCGCGGCTAGGCCGCTTCGTCATTCCGGCGCCGGCCGGAATCCTTTGTGATGTCCGAGGGCGATCCCGGCCCGGACCGGGATGAGCCGGGAGCGGCCCGACGATGACCGACGCATCCGCGATCTTCCTTCCCGCGCTCGCCATGGCCGCGCTGACCTGCGTCGTCTGGTGGCGCATGTACTTCATGCGCATCGGCCAGATGAAGCGCGAGCGGATCCATCCGCAGGCGGTCGCGACCTCGGCGCAGGCCGCGGCGCGGTTGACCGACAGTCGCGCCGCGGACAACTTCCGCAACCTGTTCGAACTGCCGGTGCTGTTCTACCTGGCGCTGGTGGTCGCTGCGCTGACCGCGCAGGTGCACGCGCTGACGCTGGGCCTGGCGTGGGCGTTCGTCGCCCTGCGCGTGGTGCACAGCGCGATCCACTGCAGCTACAACAAGGTCATGCATCGCTTCCTCGCCTATCTCGCCGGCGGCCTGGCGCTGTGGGCGCTGTGGGCGGCGCTCGCGGTCGGGTTGCTGCGCGGATGAGTGATGAGGCGGAACTGCGGCGCCTGCGCTGGCGCTGCCGGCGCGGCATGCGCGAGCTCGACCGCCTGCTGGAGCGCTACCTCGACCTGGCGTGGCCGGCGGCTTCCGAGGCCGAGCGCGGGGTTTTCCTACGGTTGCTGGACTGCGAGGACGATAGGCTCTGGCGCTGGTTCCTCGGCCACGAAACGCCGCCCGATGCCGACCTCGCCGCCCTCGTCCAGCGCATCCGCGACCTGCCGGTGTGACTGGCGGCCTTCGCGCCAGCTGACCATGGCGCTGTGCCTGCTCGGCGTGCTTGCGGCGCTGTCGGTGCTCGCCAGCGCAATGCCACGCCCCGTCGCCTGGCCGCTGGCCGCCGCCGCGCTGGCCTGGGGCCTGTGGTCGGCCGTGCGCTATCGCCGCGCGGCACCGCGGCGGCTGTGCTGGGTCGCGGGGCGCGCGCCGGAGATCGACGGGGTCGCCGCCTCCGACGCGATGTTGCACTGGCGCGGCCCGCTCGCCTTCCTGCGCTGGCGCGACGGCGACGGCCGCACCCGACGCCTGGCCTGGTGGCCGGACACGCTGCCGGCGGCGGCCCGGCGCGAACTCCGGCTGGCGGCCGCGGTCACTCCGGATACGCCCGCCACGCCTTCGATGGCACCATAGCCGCTGCCTCGCCGAGCCGAGCCGCATGCTTTTCGACCGAATGTTCAAGCCCGTCCCCGTCGCCATCGGCCTGCGCTACCTGCGCGCGAAACGCCGCAACGGCTTCATTTCCTTCATCTCGCTGGCGTCCATCCTCGGCATCGCGATCGGCGTCGCCGCGCTGATCACGACGCTGGCGGTGATGAGCGGCTTCCAGAAGGAAATCCGCGACCGCATGCTGCAGATGGCGGCGCACGCCACCGTCACCGGCGACGGCGTGCCGCTGCAGGACTGGCGGCGCGCGGTCGCCGAGGCCCGACGCGATCCGCGCGTGGCTGGCGCCGCGCCCTACGTCGAGAAGGAGGCATTGCTGCAGGGCGCGCAGAACCAGCCGGCGATCGTCCGCGGCGCGCTGCCGCAGGAGGAAGCGCAAGTCTCGACGCTGGCGCAGAAGATGGTGCAGGGGCGGCTCGATGGCCTCACGCCCGGCAGCTACAACATCGTGCTCGGCCAGGAACTGGCGCTGTGGCTGGGCGTGCGCGTGGGCGACAAGGTGACGGTGACCTTCGCCGACTTCCGCAGCAC
>DASRZN010000204.1:0-8018 GCA_035686325.1 Lysobacteraceae bacterium | reverse complement strand
GGCCAGGCTCAGCGGCGCGCGCTTCACCGTGTTGCGCGGGCAGCTCGCGCGGCTGCATCGCGCGCTGGCGCAGTTCATGCTCGACCTGCACACCGGCGAGCACGGCTACGAGGAGACCAACGTTCCGCTGCTGGTCAACGCCGACAGCATGCGCGGCACCGGCCAGTTGCCGAAGTTCGAGGAGGACCTGTTCTCCACCACGGTGGGCGAGGGCGAGCATGCCGCGAAGCGCTACCTGATCCCGACCTCGGAAGTGCCGCTGACCAACACCGTGCGCGACGAGATCGTCGACGCCGCCCGGCTGCCGCTGCGCATGACCGCGCATTCGATGTGCTTCCGCGCCGAGGCCGGCAGCCACGGCCGCGACACCCGCGGCATGATCCGCCAGCACCAGTTCGAGAAGGTCGAACTGGTGTCGATCGCGCGGCCAGAGGAGAGCGACGCCGAGCACGAGCGCATGACCCGCTGCGCCGAAGTCGTGCTGGAGAAGCTCGGCCTGCCGTACCGGCGCGTGCTCCTGTGCACCGGCGACATGGGCTTTTCCGCGCGCAAGACCTTCGACCTCGAGGTCTGGCTGCCGTCGCAGGGCGCGTACCGCGAGATTTCGTCCTGCTCCAACTGCGGCGACTTCCAGGCCCGCCGCATGCAGGCGCGCTGGCGCAACCCGGAGACCGGCAAGCCCGAGCCGGTGCACACCCTCAACGGCTCCGGCGTCGCGGTCGGCCGCGCGCTGATCGCGGTGATGGAGAACTACCAGGAAGCGGACGGCTCGATCACGGTGCCGGAGGCGCTGCGCGCCTACATGGGCGGCGTCGAGCGCATCGCCTGATCGCCAAGCTCACGCGCCGTCCGTAGAGCGGAGCTTGCTCCGCTGCCCCGCCTCCCCCGCAGGGGAGGCGGGCCTTCCACCAGGAACCGGCGCTCAGGCCGCCAGTGGCAACCCGACGTCGAGCTCGCCCGCGTCGATCCGCGCGTGCGCGGCGGCCAGCGCCTGCGCCCGTTGCTCGGGCGAGATCGCCAGGCCCTCGGCGGTGACGAACTGCACGTCGCCGATGCCGAGGAAGCCGAACATGAAACGCAGGTAGGGTTCGATGAAGTTGCTCGGGCCGCCCGCCGGATGGGCGCCGCCGTAGGCGCCGGCGACGATCACCCGTTGCGCCTTCGCCAGCCCCTCCGGCCCCTGCGCGGTGTAGCGGAAGCTGCGGCCGGCCACCGCGACGCGGTCGATCCAGGCCTTGAGCTGGCTGGGGATGTTGAAGTTGTACATCGGCACGCCGACCACGATCAGGTCGGCGCCGAGGAATTCCTGCAGCAGTTCCTCGCCGAGCGCGGCCTCGCCGGCGTCGGCCTTGGCCAGCGAGCCGCCGTCCAGGTGCTTCGGGGTGGCGGCGGCGAGATCGCGGTAGGTGACCTGCAGGCCGGGGGTTTGGGCGCGCAGGCGGGCGACGAGGGCGGCGCTGAGCTCGCGGCTGGCGGAGTTCTGGCCGAGGATGCTGGAGTCGAGGTGGAGCAGGTTCATGGTGGGGCCTCCCTGTGGTGCGGCCGGATGCCGCTTGGGAGGCAAAGTAGGACGTTGCAAAATCAGGATAAACAACTCAATACGTCACTGGTTGTTCCATATTTGTAGTTATTTCACCTGCGGTGAGCGAAATCCGCGTCCTTTCGTTTGCCGGAGGCCCCGGATTTCCCGGGCTGCGGGCTTTCGGCGATGCCTCGGTCAGGAGCGCTGCCCAGCGAGAATCCGGGCGCGGGCGGCGCCGGACGCTGCGTTCCATCGACGGCTCAATGGAAGTCGCGCGAGGTGGTCGCCACCCCGGACAGCAGCGGGGTCAGGTCTTCCAGCCGGCGCGCGATCAGGTGGCGCACGCCCTGTTCGGATTCCAGCCGCCCCTCGATGCCCATCAGCCGCGCCTCGAGGAAGACCCGGCGCTGGCGTTCGGCCAGCTGCGCCCAGACCACGACGTTGATCATCCCCGCCTCGTCCTCGAGGGTCATGAAGGTGACCCCGCTGGCGGTCTGCGGGCGCTGGCGCAGCAGCACCAGGCCGGCGAAGCGAGCGGGGCGGCCGTTGGCCAGCGCCGCGATCTCGCTTGAGCGACGGTAGCGGCGCTCGCGCAGCTGGCGGCGGATCAGTGCCAGCGGATGCGCGCCGAGGGTGAGGCCGAGGCTGGCGTAGTCGGCGCGGGTGTCCTCGAAGGCGCCCGGCGGCGCGATCGCGATGCGCGCTTCGTCCGCCGGCCGGGTGCCGGCGAACAACGGCAATTGCCGCTCGGTGCCGGCGCTTTGCCAGCGCGCGCGGTGGCGATGGCCGGCGAGGCCGCGCAGCGCGCCGGCCTCGGCGAGGTGGTCGAGGCTGGCGCGGTCGAGGTCGGCGCGGTGGACCAGGTCGTCGAGGTCGCGGAACGGCGCCTGCGCGCGCGCGGCGGCGATGCGATGCGCGGCGTCCTCGCGCAGGCCGCGGGCCAGGCGCATGCCCAGGCGCAGGGCGAGCGCTGCACTCCCTCCCCCGCGGAGCGGGGGAGGGTCGGGGTGGGGGTGCGTGTGGACTGCGCGAGGCTCGGCGCTCCGCGCCTCGCGCCCCCATCCCGGCCTTCCCCCGCAAGCGGGGGAAGGAGGATTCGCCCGCAAACGGGGGAGGGAGTGCCCGCCTTCCAGCGTGCAGTCCCAGTCGCTGAAGCGCACGTCCACCGGTCGCGCGTCCACGCCGTGGCGGCGCGCGTCGTCCACGATCTGCGGCGGCTGGTAAAACCCCATCGGCAGCGAGTTGAGCAGCGCGCAGGCGAAGGCCTCCGGGTGGTGGCACTTGATCCAGGCGCTGGCGTAGGTGAGCAGGGCGAAGCTGGCCGCGTGCGATTCGGGGAAGCCGTAATCGCCGAAGCCCTTGATCTGCTCGAAGATGCGTTCGGCGAATTCGGGGCCGTAGCCGTTTGCGGCCATGCCCGCGAGCAGTTTCTCCCGGTGTTTCTCCAGACCGCCGTGGCGCTTCCAGGCGGCCATGTCGCGTCGGAGTTGGTCCGCCTCGCCTGGCGAGTACCTGGCCGCTTCCATCGCGATGCGCATCACCTGTTCCTGGAACAGCGGCACGCCCAGCGTGCGCTGCAATACGCCGCGCAGCTCTTCCGACGGGTAATCGACCGGTTCCAGGCCTTGCCGCCGGCGCAGGTAGGGATGGACCATGCCGCCCTGGATCGGGCCCGGACGCACGATCGCGACCTCGACCACGAGGTCGTAGAAGTTCTCCGGCTTGAGCCGCGGCAGCATCGCCATCTGCGCGCGCGATTCGACCTGGAACACCCCGATCACGTCGCCGCGCTGGATCATCCGGTAGGTGTCGGCGTCCTCCTTCGGGATCGTGGCGAGCGCGTAACGCGCGTCGCGGTGCCGGTGGACCAGGTCCAGTGCCTTGCGGATGCAGGTCAGCATGCCCAGCGCGAGCACGTCGACCTTGAGCATTTTCATCGTGTCGAGGTCGTCCTTGTCCCACTGGATGATGGTTCGCTCGGCCATCGCCGCGTTCTCCACCGGCACCAGCGTGTGCAAAGGGTGCTCTGAGATCACGAAACCGCCGACGTGCTGCGACAGGTGGCGCGGCTTGCCGAGCAGCTGCGCGACCAGCCAGCGCAGCCGCCGCATCGGCGCGCTGTCGGGATCGAAGCCGTATTCGCGCAGGCGCTCGCCCGCGGGCGCGTCGCTGCTCCAGGCGCCGGCGGTGCGGGCGAGCTGGGCGACCTGGTCCTCGGGCAGGCCGAGCGCGCGCGCCACGTCGCGGATCGCGCTGCGGGCGCGGTAGCGGATCACCGTCGCGGCGAGCGCGGCGCGCTCGCGGCCGTAGCGCGCGTAGACGTACTGGATGACCTCCTCGCGGCGCTCGTGCTCGAAGTCCACGTCGATGTCGGGCGGCTCGTCGCGCTCGAGCGAGAGGAAGCGCTCGAACAGCATGTCCATCCGCGCCGGGTCGATCGCGGTGATGCCGAGCGCGTAGCAGACCACCGAGTTGGCGGCCGAGCCGCGGCCCTGGCAGAGGATGCCGCGCGAGCGCGCGAAGCGGACCACGTCGTGGACGGTGAGGAAGAACGGCTCGTATCGCTTGGTGGCGATCAGCGCCAGTTCCTTCTCGACCAGCCCGCGGGTCTTCGCGTCCATGCCGTCCGGCCAGCGCTCGCGGGCGCCGGCTTCCACCAGTTCGCGCAGCCAGCTGGTCGGCGTGTGCCCGGCCGGGACGATCTCGTGCGGATACTCGTAGCCGAGGTCCTCGTCGAAGGTGAAGCGGCAGCGGTCGGCGATCCGCACGCTCTCCTCGAGCAGCGCGCGCGGGTAGATGGCCGCGAGCGCCTTGCGCGACCGCAGGTGCCGCTCGCCGTTGGGGAACAGGCGGCGGCCGGCTTCCGCCAGCGTCGTGCGCAGGCGGATCGCGGTCATCGTGTCCTGCAGCGCGCGGCGGCCGCGCGCGTGCATGTGCACGTCGCCGCTGGCGACTGCGGGCAACGCGAGGCCGGCGGCGAGGGCGAGCAGGTCGCGCAGGCGCGCGGCGTCGTCGGCGCCGCGATGCAGCTCGACCGCGACCCATAACCGGCCGGCGAAGCGTTGCCGCAGCCAGGCGCCGTCCGCGCGCGACAGGCGCGCGTCGGGCAGCCACAGCGCGAGCAGGCCGGGCAGGGGATCGTCGAAGTCGCCGCGGGCCAGGCGGTATTCACCCTTGGCGGAACGGCGCCGGCCGCGGGTGACCAGCCGGCACAGCGAGCTGTAGCCTGCGCGGTCCTCGACCAGCAGGACCAGCTTGAGCGGCGCGGCGGCGTCGCCGGCGTCGTCATGGACCAGGAACTCGCCGCCGACGATCAGCTTGAGCCCGGTGATGCGCGAGGCCTCGAACGCGCGCACGATGCCGGCGAGCGAGCATTCGTCGGTGATCGCGAGCGCGTGGTAACCCTGTTGCACGGCGCGCTCGAACAGTTCGCCCGCGTCGGACGCCCCGCGGCCGAAGCTGAAGTCGGAGAGGCAGTGGAGCTCGGCGTAGTCGGGCGGGGAGCCTGTCGAGCCCTGGCGATGGACGCGTTCGCCGGCATCGGCCGGCAACGCCGTGTTCGACGGAACGTTCGTCGTGGCATCGGAGCGGGCGTCGCGCTCGCCGCCGCCTTCGACCAGGCGCAGCCTCGGCTTGCCCGCGTCGGCACCGGCGTGCTTCATGCGAACCAGCCCTGCAGCATGAAGCCGCCTGCTTCGTCGCCCGCCGGCCGGTACACCCACGCGCGCTGGCCGTCGCCGGTTTCGACGACGTAATAGTCGCGGCGCACGCCGGCGTCGTCCCACCAGCCGCTCTCCAGCCGTTCCGGGCCGGCGAGCACGCGGCGCACGCGCCCGCGCAACGGCACCGGGTGCGGCAGCAGCCAGGTGGGACGCGGGGCGGTGGCCACGTCGTCGCGCATCGCGGCCGTGGCGCGACTCTTGGTGCCGCGCGCCGCGTCCGGCAGCGCGACGCGCTTCCACGCGCGTTCCGGGCGGTGGTCGTCCTGCGGCGCCAGCGCGTGCACCGCCCCGTCGCCGAGGCGCGCGCGCAGGCGTTCGCGCAACGTCGCCCACGGCACCGCCTGCGCCGGCCGCTCGTCGAACAGTTCGCGCCCGGCCGGCACGAACGGCGGCAGTTCCTCGGCGACCAGGCGCAGGCCGCGCACCGGCGCCGGGATCCGCGCCTGCTCCAGCCGGCCCTTCGCCAGTTCGAACAGCAGCGCGGGATCGCGTTCGGCGGCGAGCATGCCGACCGCGACTTCGGTGTCGGCATGGCCCTCGTGTTCCAGGCGCAGCACGAAGCGCTGCACGCCGCCGTCGCGGCCGGCGAGGAAGGCGGCGAGGTCGGCGCTCATCCGCCGCAGCGGGAACAGCAGCGCCTGCGAGCTTTCGACGTCGTAGGCCAGTTCGATGCGCAGGTCGAAGCGGTCGGGCGGGCGGTACAGGTCGAAGGGATCGGGTGCGCCGCGCAGGCGGTCGAGGTGTTCGAGCAGGGCGGCACCGAAACGGCGCGCCAGCGCATCGCGTGGCGCCGCGAACAGCTGCGCCAGCCGGCGCAGGCCCATCGCGTGCAGCGCCTGCGCGGTCTTCGGCTCCAGCCGCGCGCGGCCGACCGGCACCCGCGCGAGCGCGGGCTCCAGCGTGCGCGCGTGCACCAGCGCCAGCCCATCCTGCACGCCGGCCAGCAGCCACGCCGCGCGCGCGTTCGGCGCGACCGCGATGCGGTGGGCGAAGCCGAGCGCGGCGAGGTCCTCGCGCAACTGCCGCTCGAAGCGCGGCCATGGCCCGAACAGCTTCAGGCTGGCGCCGATCTCCAGCACCACCGCGTCGGCGAACGCGCAGGACACCTGCGAGCTGTAGCGGTAGGCCCAGGCGGCGAGGAAGTCGCGCGAGCGTGCGACCGCCGCGGCGTCGTATTCGACCGCGGCAAAATCGGCGAGCAAGGCATGCGCCGCCGCCAGCGCCTGGCCCGCGTGCAGGCCGTGGCGCGCCGCCGCCGGATTGGCCGCCGCCAGCACGCGCCGCTGCGCCGGACCGGTGACCAGGGCGAGCGGGCGCTCGGGATGCGGGTGCCGGCGCAGGACGTCGTCGAGCGCGAGCGAGGGCAGGTGGATGCAGGCCCAGAGCATCGGAGGGCGCTCAGGCGGAAGCGAAGGGAACGACGACGTCCGTGTCGTGGGCGATGGGCGCTCCGGCGCTGGCGTCCGGCAACGGGATTGCCTGTGCCGGCGGATTGCCGCCTCGGCACTTGAGCACGCGCAGCGACGACATCCCGTCCACCGGCGCCGTGTCGAACAGGAGGCGCAGCGCGGCCGGCGACGGATTGCCGGCGGCGCGCGCGTCGCGGAAGGCGAAGCAGAGCGTGCGCCCGCTTTCGGCTGCGACCTGCAGGCGGCGCAGCGCGCGGTCGTCGGCCTTGTGCGGCCAGCACAGCACCGCGGCGAGGCAGCCGGCGCGCAGGCATTGTTCGCTCGCCCACAGCGCATCGCGCGGCGCGGCGTCCACCACATGCAGGTGCGCGAAGTCCACGCCGGCCTGGCGCCAGCCGTCGGGGTAGGGCACGTAAGGCGGCGCGACCAGGGCGATGTCCTGCCCGGCCCGGGTCAGCCGCGCCAGGGTCGGCAGCACGAGGCGCAGTTCGCCGACGCCGTCGCGCGGCAGCAGCAGTTCGGTGAGCGCGGCGTCCGGCCAGCCGCCGGTGGGCAGCACGGCGTCGAGCGCGGCGTGGCCGCTCGGCTGCGTCGCCGGCGGCAACGCAGCGGGCCGTCCGCGCCAGATGCGGCGGTCGCCGAGCAGCGCGTCGAGCGCGATGACCTGTCCCGCGATGGTGCCCATCTCAGGCCTCGCGGATCAGGCCGCAGTACACGCCTTCGATGGCGAAGTCCTGGCCGGGCGCGACGTCGATCGGCGGGTAGTCGGGATTGCGCGGCAGCAGCCGTGGCGCATCGCCGCGCAACTGCAGGCGTTTTATGGTCAGTTCGCCGTCCAGGCGCGCGACCACGACCTGGCCGTCGCGCGCGTCGGGCGTGCGCCGCACCGCGACCAGGTCGCCGTCGAGGATGCCTTCGTCGCGCATGGAGTCGCCCTGCACGCGCAGCAGGTAATCGGGGCGGGTGGAGAACAGCGCGCGGTCGAGCAGCAACTCGCGCTCGCTGCCGATGTCGGCGCCGATCGGCAGGCCGGCGGCGACGCGGCCGAGCACGGGAAGCTGCAACTGCTCCGCGCGCCCTGCTCCCAGGCGTGCTCCCTCCCCCGCTTGCGGGGGAGGGTTGGGGCGGGGGGCGGTGGAGCGGCGGGCCAGTCCCTTTTCCGCCAGCCGGATCCCGCGCGCCTTGCCCGGCAGCAGGGTGAGGTAACCCTTCGCCTGCAGCGCCTGCAGGTGTTTCTGCGCCGCGCGGGTCTGGCGGAAGCCGAAGGCGCGCGCGATCTCGGCCCAGGTCGGCGGCAGGCCGTCGGCCGCGATGCGCTCGCGGACGAAATCGTAGATGGCCTGCTGGCGGGCGGTCAGGTCGGGC
>DASRZN010000203.1:0-10713 GCA_035686325.1 Lysobacteraceae bacterium | reverse complement strand
CACATCGTGCAGCACCTGTGCTTCCTCGCGACCGCGCTGCTGTTCTGGTGGGCGATGCTGTGCGGACACGGCCGGCATCGCGTCGGCCTGGCGGTCGGCTGCCTGTTCTTCACCGCGACGGTGAGCGGCGCGCTCGGCGCGCTGATGGCGCTGTCGTCCAGCCCCTGGTACGCGGGCTACGCGGCGAGCGGGCTGGACGCGTTCGGGCTGACGCCGGCCGAGGACCAGCAACTGGCCGGGTTGCTGATGTGGGTGCCCGGCGGCCTGGTGCACGCGGGCGCGGGCCTGCTGCTGCTGGCGCGCTGGCTGGGCGAGGGCGGGAGGAGCGCGAATGCGCTGGACTGACACCATGGTGGGCCTGGCCGTTGCGCTCGCCGCGCCGGCGGCGTGGGCGGAAACCGCCTACGTCTCCGACGAGCAGGCCGACGTCGTGCACGTCATCGAGGGCGGGCAGTGGGCGAAGCCCGCCTACGCGATCGCGGTCGGCGCGCGCCCGCGCGGGATGGCGCTCAGTCCCGACGGTAGGCGCCTGTACGTCGCCGTCAGCGACGACAACCGCATCGACGTGGTCGACCTCGCGGCGCGCAAGGTGGTCGACCACCTGCCGTCCGGGCCGGATCCCGAGCGCTTCGCCCTGAGCCCGGACGGCCGCTGGCTGTACATCGCCAACGAGGACGACGCCAAGGTGTCCTTCCTCGACATCGCGGCGAAGAAAATCGTGCGCGAGGTCGAGGTCGGCGCCGAACCCGAGGGCATGGCGGTCAGTCCGGACGGGCGCTGGGTGATCTGCACCTCCGAGAGCGCCAGCCTGGTCCACTTCATCGACGCGCGCAGCGGCGCGCTGGTGGACAGCGTGATGGTCGGTACCCGTCCGCGCGACGCGGTCTTCAGCGCCGATGGCACCCGCCTGTGGGTGTCGTCGGAAACGCGGGCGACGGTGGCCGTGTTCGAGATGCCCGCGCGCAAGCTGCTGCATACGATCGACTTCGACCGAGATCCGGGCGCGCCGGACACGGTGCAGGCGGTGGGCCTGGTGCTGCGCGGCGACCGCGCCTTCGTCGCGCTCGGCCGCGGCAACGCGGTCGCCGAGGTGGATCCGCGCGAGTACGCGATCCGGCGCTACTTCCCGGTCGGCTTCCGCAACTGGGGCATCGGCGTGGATCCCGCCGGCCGTCGCCTGTACGCCGCGGCCGGCCTGTCGGGCGACGTCACCGTGATCGACCTCGTCGCCAACCGCGTGCTGGCGAAGGTGCCGACCGGCGGCAAGCCGTGGGGCGTGGTGGTGGTGCCATGAGGATCGCCGCGCGCAGCGTCGTCGCCGTGTTGCTGCTCGCCGCGGCATGCGCCTGGGCGCCGCTGCAAGCGCGCGAGCTGCGCGTCTGCGCCGATCCCAACAACCTGCCGTTCTCCAACCGCGCGGGCGAGGGCTTCGAGAACCGCATCGTCGAACTGATCGCCAGGGACCTCGGCGCACGGGTCCGCTACACCTGGTGGGCGCAGCGGCGCGGCATGCTGCGCAACACGCTGGATGCCGGCGAATGCGACGTGGTGCCGGGCATCGCCAGCGGCAGCGACATGGCCGGCACCACCCATCCGTACTATCGGTCCGGCTATGTCTTCGTCAGCCGCGCCGACCGTGGGCTGGGATCGCTGGCCTCCTACGACGACCCGCGCCTGCGCACGCTGACGACAGGCGTGCAGCTGGTCGGCGACGACGGCGCCAACACGCCGCCGGCGCATGCGCTGGCGCGGCGCGGGCTGCAGGCCAGAATGCGTGGCTACATGGTGTACGGCGACTACCGCAGCGCCACGCCGCAGGCGGCGATCGTCGAGGCCGTCGCGCGCGGCGACGTCGACGTCGCGGTCGTGTGGGGCCCGACCGCCGGCTGGTTCGCCGCGCGCTCGCCGGTGCCGCTCGTGCTGGTGCCGGTGACGCCGTGGCTGGACGGGCCGCAGTCGCCGATGGTCTTCGACGTGTCCATGGGCGTGCGCCGCGGCGACCGCGCGCTGCGGCGCGAACTGGACGCCGCGCTGGAGCGCAACCGCGCCGCGATCGTCCGCGTGCTCGCGGAGTACCACGTGCCGCTGGCCGAGGGCGGGGCGCCGGCGTCCTCCGCGCCCTGAGCCCGGTTGCCGGCGGCCGCTGCCGTCGGTCCGGTACTTTCGTCATGGTCCGCGCCGGAACGCAGGCGCTAGGCTGCACGGCTTGCCGTCAGGAGCCTCCCATGCCGCCGCGCCGCACGCTGCTTGCCCTCGCCCTATCCGCCGCGACGGGCCTCGCTTCCGCCGCCACGCCGCCGGAGGTGCCGACCGGGCCGCTGCCGCGCACCGTGGTGCCCTCGCTGGTGAGCCTGGAGCTGAAGCTCGACCCGAAGCAGGCGACCTTCAGCGGCCACACCATCATCCACGTCGAGGTCGCCAGGCCCACCGACGTCATCTGGATGCACGGCCGCGGCCTGAAGATCGCCAGCGCGCGCTACCTGCCCGAGAACGGCCGCGACCAGGACCTCGTCGCCAGCGAAGCCGACGTGTCCGGCGTGCTGAAGCTGGCGGCCGCGCACACCATCGCGCCGGGCCGCGGCGTGATCGACATCCGCTACGAGGCACCGTACGGCGAGCTGCAGGGCGCGTACCGGGTCAAGCCCGACGGCCGCGACTATGTCGTCACCCAGATGGAGCCGCTCGGCGCGCGGACCGCATTTCCCGGCTTCGACGAACCGAGTTTCAAGCAACCTTGGGACATCACCCTGGTCGTGCCCGCGGACGACGTCGCCGTGGCCAACGCGCCCGAAGCCGCGACCGAAGCGTTGCCGGGCGGCTGGAAGAAGGTGCGTTTCCAGCGCACCGAGGCGTTGCCGAGCTACCTGGTCGCGTTTGCGGTCGGCCCGTGGGACCTGCCGCAAGGCTCGGACATCGCGCCCAACGGCGCGCGCACCACGCCGATCCGGCTGCGCGGCGTCGCCGCGCATGGGCAGGGCGGGCGCATGCGCTACTCGCTCGGGCACACGCCGGCGATCGTGACCGCGCTGGAGGACTACTTCGGCATCCCGTATCCGTTCGCCAAGCTCGACAACGTCGCCGCGCCGGATTTCTGGGCAGGCGCCATGGAGAACGCCGGCCTGATCGTCTACCGCGACAGCCTGATGTTCCCTGACGAGAACTCCGCGGTCGGCCGCCGCCAGTCGTTCTGGGGCGTCAGCGCGCACGAACTCGCGCACCAGTGGTTCGGCGACCTGGTCACCATGAAGTGGTGGGACGACCTCTGGCTCAACGAGGGCTTCGCCACCTGGATGGGCAACAAGATCCACGGCCGGCTGCAGCCGCAGGCGCACACCGACCGCAAGCTGCTGGAGGGCGCGATCGAGGCGATGGACGTCGACAGCCTGGCCAGCACCCGCCGCATCCACGAGCCGATCCGCGACTTCACCGACATCCAGTCGGCCTTCGACGGCATCACCTACCAGAAGGGCGGTGCGACCCTGGCGATGTTCGAGCGTTACATCGGCGAGGAGCACTTCCGCGCCGGCATCCAGGATTACCTGAAGGCGCACGCGCGCGGCAACGCCACCAGTGCCGACCTGATCGCCGCGGTCTCCGCGCGCAGCGACGACCCGGAAGGCGTGGCGAAGGCCTTCGCCAGCTTCATCGACCAGCCGGGCGTGCCTTTCGTCCGGGTCGACCTCGACTGCAGTGGCCAGCCCGCGTTGGTGCTGGCGCAGGAGCGCTACCTGCCGATCGGCTCCGCCGCCAGCCGCGACCAGACCTGGGGCATCCCGCTGTCGGTGCGCTACGCCGACGCCGGCGGCGTGCACGAGCAGAAGGCGCTGATCACCGGAGCGCAGGCCCGCATGGAACTCGCGGACGCGACCTCGTGCCCGCGCTGGGTGATGCCGAACGCGGACGGCGCCGGCTACTATCGGTTCGCGCTGGCGCCCAGGCTGCAGCAGGCCCTCTCGTCGGCGTTCGACGCACTCGGCGAGCGCGAGCAGCGGATGGCCGCCGACTCGGTGGTGGCCGCCTACGGCGCCGGCACGCTGGCGCCGGCGCAACTGCTGGCCGCGTTGCCACGCTTCGCGGCGGCGAAGGTGCGGCAGACCGCGACCGCGGGCATGTACGAGACCGAGTGGATGGCCGAGCACCTGCTCGACGACGACGCGGCGCGCGCCGCCTTCCACGCGCGGGTCGCGGCGATCTACCGCCCGCGCCTCGGCCAGCTGGGGCTCGCGCCGAAGCCGGGCGAAGCGGACGACGACGCGCTGCTGCGCAGCACCCTGGTCGGCTTCTTCGCGGAAACGCTGGAGGATCCGGCGGTGCGCGCGGCGATGAACGAGGCGGGCCGCGCGGTCCTTGGCCTCGATGGGGACGGCGCGCTGCATCCGGACGCGGCGGCGCCCG
Source organism: Lysobacteraceae bacterium (assembly GCA_035686325.1). Classification (GTDB taxonomy): domain Bacteria; phylum Pseudomonadota; class Gammaproteobacteria; order Xanthomonadales; family Xanthomonadaceae; genus JABFWF01. Next base: position 6,318 of record DASRZN010000203.1, on the reverse strand, counting down.
ACCTGCGCGGCAGCGCCTTGGCGGTGGCGGTGCGGGAAGGCGGCGAACCGGCCTTCGACGCCGCCGAGCGCGCCTTCCGCGCCAGCCAGGACGCCGTCCTGCGCAGCCAGTTGTTGTCCGCGATGGGCGGCACCGGCGATGCGGCGCAGGATGGGCGAGTGCGCGAACTGGTGTTCGAACCGGGCCTGCTCCGCCGCAACGAGATCTTCCCGGCCATCGGCGGCGCTGCGCGGCGTCCCGCGAACCGGCCGGCGCTGCGCGCCTGGATCGACGCCAACTTCGACCAGTTGCAGGCGCGGCTTGCGCCGGCTGGCGCGGCGCTGGTCGGCCTGTACGCCCGCGGCATGTGCAGTGCCGCCGACGCCGACGCGCTGCAGGCGACCTTCGCCGAACGCATGGCCGCGGTCGAGGGCGGTCCGCGCGAATTGCAGCAGACGCAGGAAGCCATCCGCCTGTGCGCGGCGCAGCGCCAGGCGCGGCGCGGCCAGCCGCTGGACTTCCCGCGCCGGTGAGCGACATCCGGCCAGGCGATGCCACCAGTGCGGCGCGCGTCGCCGACGTGCTGCGCGCCGCGCGGGGCCGGGTGGACGCGGCCGACGCCGAGCTGCTGCTCGCGCACGTGCTCGGCGCGTCGCGCGGATGGCTGTTCGCGCACGGCGACGCCGCGCTGCCGGCGGGCGCCGGCGATCGCTTCGCGGCCCTGGTCGCGCGCCGGCAGGCGGGCGAACCGGTCGCCTACCTCGTCGGCCGCCAGGGCTTCTGGTCGCTGGACCTCGCGGTCACGCCGTCGACGCTGATCCCGCGGCCGGAAACCGAGCTGCTGGTGGAGCTGGCGCTGGAACGGCTGCCGCCGGAGGCGCCGGCGCGGGTCGCCGACCTCGGCACCGGCAGCGGCGCGATCGCGCTGGCGATCGCCCGCGAACGCCCGCAGGCTCAGGTCCTCGCCACCGACGCCAGCGACGCCGCGCTCGCGGTCGCGTGCGGCAACGCCGCGCGCAACGGCATCGCCAACGTCGCGTTCCGCGCAGGCGACTGGTTCGCGCCCTTGCGCGGCGAGCACTTCGACCTGATCGCGAGCAATCCGCCCTATATCGCGCTCGGCGACCCGCACCTGGGCGAGGGCGACCTGCGCTTCGAGCCGGCGTCCGCGCTGTCCTCCGGGGAGGACGGGCTGGATGCGATCAGCACGCTGGTCGCCGGCGCGCCGGCGCACCTGGCCGCGGGCGGCTGGCTGCTGCTGGAACACGGGTGGACCCAGGGCGCCGCGGTGCGCGCGCTGCTGCAGCAGGCCGGATTCGGCGACGTGCGCACCGCGCAGGACCTCGAAGGGCGCGACCGGGTCACGCTCGGGCGCATCGGCGGCTGACATCGGCTTGCGCACCGGCTGCGCGCAAGCACCGCGCTAGAATCGTGCGCCACCCAAGGTGGATACCGCCATGCGCACGCTGTTCCCCGAGATCGAGCCCTACGACACCGGCACCCTGCAGGTCGACGCCCGCCACACGCTCTACTACGAGCAGTGCGGCAATCCGGAGGGCAAGCCGGTCGTGCTGCTGCACGGCGGCCCGGGCGCGGGTTGCAGCGCCAAGATGCGCCGCTTCCATGATCCGGCGAAGTACCGCATCGTGCTGTTCGACCAGCGCGGCAGCGGGCGTTCGACGCCGCACGCCGACCTGGTCGACAACACCACCTGGCACCTGGTCGCCGACATCGAGCAGCTGCGCGCGAAACTCGGCATCGAGCGCTGGCAGGTGTTCGGCGGCAGCTGGGGCTCGACCCTCGCGCTGGCCTACGCCGAGGCGCATCCGCAGCGGGTGACCGAGCTGGTCCTGCGCGGCATCTTCATGCTGCGCCGCTGGGAACTGGAGTGGTTCTACCAGGAAGGCGCGTCGCGGTTGTTCCCGGACGCCTGGGAGCACTACCTGGCGGCGATCCCGCCGGTCGAGCGCCACGACCTGATCAGCGCCTTCCACCGCCGGCTGACGTCGCCGGACGAGACGACGCGGCTGGCCGCGGCGCGCGCGTGGAGCGTGTGGGAGGGCGCGACCAGCTTCCTGCGCATGGACCCGGACTTCGTGTCCGGGCACGAGGACGCCGCGTTCGCGCTGGCCTTCGCGCGGATCGAGAACCACTACTTCGTCAACGGCGGCTTCTTCGAGGTCGAGGACCAGTTGCTGCGCGACGCCCACCGCATCGCCGACATCCCCGGCGTGATCGTGCACGGCCGCTACGACGTGGTCTGCCCGATCGCCAATGCCTGGGACCTGCACAAGGCCTGGCCGAAGGGCGAGCTGCTGGTCAGCCCGACCTCGGGGCATTCGGCGTTCGAGGCCGAGAACGTCGATGCGCTGGTGACGGCGACCGACCGTTACGCCTGAAGCCGCTTCGCGCGTGGAGGTCGGAGCTTTGCTCCCCTTCGCGCCGCGCCCGAGCAGGGCTCCGCGATGCGGCGCGGCAACAATGAAAGCGGGCAATCAGCGCAACGGCGTGCCGTCCGGCTGGTGGTCGAGCATCCACAGCCCGGCCCACAGCTTGGCGTCCATCGCATAGCCTTCGCGCATCTTCGCCACCAGCCACGCTGCCGCGTTCGCGCGCGGCACCGCGTGCACGGTGATGTCCTCGATCTCGTCGCCGCCGCCCGCGCCGACCTGGACCAGGCCGGTCGCGCGCACGAAGGCGATCTGCTCGCTGGTCAGGCCGGCGGAAGTCGGGCCGATCAGCAACACCTCGGCGTGCGCCGCGCGCCAGCCGGTCTCTTCCTCCAGCTCGCGGATCGCCGATTGCTCGATCGATTCGCCGGCGTCGACGTCGCCGACCAGGCCGGCCGGCATCTCGATCGTGCGCCGCGCGAGCGGGATGCGGTACTGCTCCACGAACAGCACGCGGTCGTCAGGGGTGACGGCGACGATGATCGCGGCCAGGCCGCCGGCGTGGGTGCGTTCGACGTATTCCCAGTGGTCCTGCACCCGCATGCGCAGGTACTGGCCTTCGTAGACGGTTTTCGCTTCGCTCATGCGCCGATGCTAACCCGCCACCGCGGCGCGGCCCGCGAGCCCGGCGGCCTCGTGCAGGCGGCGCCGGGTCAGCGGGCCGAAGCGCAGGCCGTCGCACAGCGCGGCGAGCGCGTCGGCGGTGCAGGCGCGGCGGCCGAAGCCGGTGCAGGGCAGGGGCGCGTCCAGGGCGATCGTGGTCAGCCGCCGCCACAGCAGGACTTCCTCGCGCGCGGCGCGCAGGCGGGTGGCGATGCCGGCGGCGCCGCGCAGGCGCAGGAAGGCGACCTCGTCCACCCGCGCCAGCAGGGTATCGAGGTCGCCGAAGTGGGCGAGCAGCTGGGCTGCGGTGCGCGCGCCGATGCCGCGGACGCCCGGGATGTTGTCGATCGCGTCGCCGGTCAGCGCGAGGTAGTCGGCGATCTGGTGCGCGTGCACGCCGTGGCGCGCGCGCACGCCGTCGCGGCCCCAGCGCTGGCCGCGGGCGAAGTCCCACTGCTCGTCGTGTTCGTGCAGCAGTTGCGACAGGTCCTTGTCGGCCGACACGATCACGCCGCGCATCCCGAGCGCGCGCCCGGCGTGCAGGGCGCTGCCGATCAGGTCGTCGGCCTCGTAGTCCGGATGCGCGAGCACCACCAGGCCGAGCGCCCGGCACAGCGCCTTGCAGTGGGCGAACTGGCGGCGCAATTCCTCCGGCGCCGGTGCGCGGTTGGCCTTGTAGTCCGGGTACAGCGCGTTGCGGAAGCAGCTGTCCAGCGCCTCGTCGAAGGCGACCACGATCTGCCGGGGGCGCTCGCGTTCCAGCAGCTCGAGCAGGAAGCGGGCGAAACCGTGCACGGCGTTGGTCGGCCAGCCGTCGGCATCGCGGAATTCGTCGGGCATGGAATGCCAGGCGCGGAACACGTACAGGCTGGCGTCCACCAGGTGCAGGGTGGGGCGCGCGCCGAAGCCGCCGTCGCTCATGCCGGCGGCGTCCAGTCCTGCAGCAGCGCGCGCGGATCCGGGCGGTCGCGCTCGGGCGCCTCCAGCTTCGGCGTGCCGATGTGGATGAAGCCGGCGATGCGTTCGTCCCCGCCGAGCCCGAGCCGGCCCAGCACCACCGGATCGTAGGCAGGCCAGCCGGTCAGCCACTGCGCGCCGAAACCGCAGGCCTGCGCCGCCTGCAGCAGCGCGAAGCACACGCACGACGCGCTCGAGAAGCGCTCGCTTTCCGGGATCTTGTCGTCGTGGCCGAGGCGGGCGATGACCGCGACCACCACCGGTGCGTGCGAGAAGCGCGCGCGATCCTTGTCCAGGGTCGCCTGCGCCGAATGCGGATCGCGCTCCAGCGCGCGCGTTGCGAGCAGCGCGCCGAGCGCGTCGCGCGCCGCCCCGGCGATGCGCAGGAAGCGGAACGGGACGCGCTTGCCGTGGTCGGGCACGCGTACCGCGGCGCGCAGCATCCGCTGCAGCTCGGCCTCGTCGGGGCCGGGGGCGCCCAGCTGCTTCGCGGGGACCGAGCGGCGGCGATCGAGGCAGTCCAGCGCGCCGTTTTTCACGGGGCCGGACCGGCGATTGGGAGGGGCATCACAGATTCATGCAAATGCGGTGGACGGGGCCTATGGTGCCACTATGCTCGGGCCTGAAGCGACCGGTGCCCCCGACCCGGTCGCGGGAGGGAAGCATGACGACCCAGTCCGGCACCGCGCGCCCGGAAACGGCGTGCACCGACCCTGTCCGCCTGCTGGAGGATCTGCGCCGCGCGGCCGTCGAGCAGCTGGGCGCAGTCCCCGGCGGCCTGTACCGGCCGATCGAGGAGCAGCTGCAGGCTGCCCTGCGCAACAACACGCCCGGCGCCCAGCGGCGCGACCTGATGACCGTGCTCGCCCTGCGCCAGCGCGGTTCCAGCTACGTGATGCGCTACCGCGAGCTGGTCGCGCGCAGCTTCGAGGACTTCCGCGGCCGCTTCTCGCTCAGCCGCGGCGGTGCGCCGCTCGGCCTGGTGCGCGAGAACGAACTCGACTTCCACCTGGCCGGCCAGCGCCTGGCGGAATCCATCGGCCGCCGCTACCAGCGCCAGCTGGAAGTGCTGGACGCGCGCTTCGAGGCGCTCGCGCGCGCGCTCGATGCGCCGCCGACCAGCAACCCGGTCGGCGCGGCGCGGCTCGCCGGCGCCTTCCTGCAGACCTTCCGCGACGCCGAGATCTCCGAATCGCTGCAGCCGCTCCTGTTCCGCCAGTACGAGCTGGAACTGGGCCGCGTCCTCGGCGAGCTGTATGCGCGCATGAATGCGCTGCTGGCCGGGGCCGGCTTCGACGGAGGCCTCGGCCACGAGTTGTCCGCGCCGCGCGCGGCGGCGTCGCAGGCGCCGACCGCGGAGGCCCACCCGGTCAGCGACGCGCAGGCATCGCAACGCCTGCTCGAATCCATCCTCAACCGGGTGCCGCACGGCGACGCGGACGAGGGCCAGGCCGGACGTCCGGACCTGTTCCGGGTGTCGGCCGAGGCGCGCGTCCAGCACCAGCGCACCCGCGACCTGCTGCACGCTTGGCGCGCCACGCGGGCGGACGCGCCCGCCACCCTGGCCCACGCCGGCGCGCGCGAGCTGCGCGTGCAGGAGCTCACCACCGTCGCCGCCCTGCTGCAGTCGGAAGGCGCGCGTGCGTTCGAGGCGGCGCTGGCCGGCGACGGCGAGCTGCCGCTGGCGATCCGCGAGCGGCTGGCCGAAGGCGCGCGCCGGCTCGGCATGGATCCGGACCATGCGCGGCTGGGCGAGCAGCAGGAGGACGCGATCGACCTGGTCGGCCTCATGTTCGAATCGCTGCTGCGCAGCCATGCCATGGTCGCCAACGCGCACAAGCTCTACGCGCGCCTGGTGATGCCCTACGTGCGGGTGGCGATCGCCGACGAGAACCTGTTCGTGCGCCCGGATCATCCGGCGCGCCGGCTGCTGGACGCGCTGACCCTGAGCTGCGAGAGCAACGACGGCGCCTCGCCGCAGGACCGCGAGTTGCTGCTGCACGCCAGCCGCGTGGTCGAGCGGGTGGTCGCCGAATACAACGAGGACCTGGCGATCTTCGAGCTCGCCGCCAACGAACTGCACGACCTGCTGCAGCAGCAGCGCCGGCGCGCGGAAGTCGTCGAGCGCCGCTCGTCGGACACCGTGCACGGCCGCGAGCGGCTGCTGCAGGCGCGCCTGCAGGCCGCGTCGGCGCTGGCCGCGCAGCTGGCGGGCCGGACCTTGGTGCCGGCGGTGGCGAAATTCCTGGAGGAACCCTGGCAGCACCACCTGGTGCAGGTGCTGCTGCGCGAGGGCGTGGGTTCTCCGCTGCACGCGCGCGCGGTCGCG
>DASRZN010000202.1:0-3283 GCA_035686325.1 Lysobacteraceae bacterium | reverse complement strand
CGGTGATCCCGAACGGCGCGACCTCGCGCGAGAGCGTCTTCGCCCAGCTCGCGACCGCGCCACGCACCGTGTTGGAGACGCCCAGGCCCTCGATCGGCTCGCGCACCGAGGTCGAGATCACGTTGACGATGCGGCCCCAGGCGGCGCCGCGCATGCCGGGCAGCAGCGCCTGCGCCAGCGTGTGGCTGGCGACGAGGTGCTTGTTGAAGGCGTCAAGGAAGGCCGGCACCTCGGCCGCGTGCACCGGCCCGGGCGGCGGGCCGCCGGTGTTGTTGACCAGGATGTGCACCGGCTTGCCGGCGGCCAGGCCCTCGGCCTGCGCGCGCAGGGCGTCGGTCCGGGCCACGTCGGCGGCGATCCAGCCGTGTTCCTGCGCGCCGCGCCGCGGCAGCTCCGCGGCGACCTCGCGCAACACCTCCTCGCGGCGGGCGAGCACGGTGACGTCGGCGCCGAGCAGGGCCAGCTCGTGCGCGGCGGCGCGACCGATGCCTTCGGAAGCGCCGCACACCAGTGCGTGGCGGCCGCGGAGGTCGAGGTCCATCAGGCAGGCTCCTGGGTGTCGCCGGGCAGGCGTTCGCGCATCAGGTCCCCGAGCGCGTGCGATCCCGACTCATCCGAACGTGCCAGCGCGTCTGCGACGGCCAGCTGGTTGGCGAGCGGGTGGTTCTGGTTGAGCTTGAACTTGAGCGCGGCCCGCTCGACGTCCAGCCGGAAGCCGACGATGCCGCGCAGCTGGCGGCGCTCTTCCGGGCGATCGTGCTGGTAACGCCAGTCGCCCCCGGCGCGCGGCTCGTAGTGGTCGGTCATCTCGCCGACCAGTGCGCCGAGCGCGTCCTCGTCGTCGAACCAGTGCAGGTGGCCGTGCAGGTGGGCGACCGCGTAGTTCCAGGTCGGCACCCGCGCCGCGGCCTCCTTGTCCGGATACCACGTGGGCGACACGTAGGCGTGCGGACCATGCACGATCGCCAGTACCGGCCCTTCGCGCCAGGCGAGGGGATTGGCGCGGGCGATGTGGCCCCGCAGCACGATGTGCCCGCCGTCGCGTCGGTACAGCACCGGGAGGTGGTCGGCGACCGGCGCGCCGTCCAGCACGCTGGCGAGGGTGACGAAGGAATCGGCCGCGATCAGCGCGTCCAGCCGCGCCAGGTCGTGCTCGGCGAAGGCGCGCGGCAGGTGCACTTCAGGGCGCCGGCGGCAGCTGCTGGACCATGCGCGCGCGCAGCGTGGCGTCGTCGCCGGCCGTCGGCGGCTGCACGGCGGCCAGGTCGAAGCCGCGCTCGGCGGCGTCGTCGGCGTCGAGGCCGTCGAGTTCGACGTAGCCGGCGTCGAGCAGCGCCGCGCGGGCGCTGTCCTCGCTGTCGAAGGGCAGGGTGGCGCCGTCGCTGTCGAAGACCTCCGCCGTGCCCGCCGGCAGCGCGCGCAGCCGCGCCCACACCAGGGTGCGGCCGAGCGTCGCCAGCCACCAGCCGTCGCGCGCAGGAATCATGTCGTCGCTCACGCCGGCAGCACCAGCGAGACCAGCCACAGCAGCCCGGCCAGCACCAGCCCGGCGATGATCACCAGCAGCGAGATCCGCGCCGGCGTCGCCAGCCCGCTCAGCGAGGGATCGCGCGTCGCCCGGTAATCGCCACGCAGCAACCAGGCCAGCGCGAGCGGCTTGAGGAACGCGCCTTCGCCGAGCACCGCGGTGATCTCGGGGTGGCGGTCGCGGATGTGCACCAGCGCCAGCGGCCAGAAGATCACGAAGGCGGTGGCGCCGGCGATCGCCATGGCGACGAAGCAGAGGGCGAGGAACAGGACCATGGCGCGCTAGAACTCGGCGTGGCCCGGCGCGCGCGGGTAGGGGATCGCGTCGCGGATGTTGGCCAGCCCGCACACGTACACCACCAACCGCTCGAAGCCGAGGCCGAAGCCCGCGTGCGGTACGGTGCCGTAGCGGCGGAAGTCGCGGTACCACTGGTAGTGCGCCGGGTCGAGGCCGAACTGCGCCATGCGCGTGTCGAGCACGTCCAGCCGCTCCTCGCGCTGCGAGCCGCCGATGATCTCGCCGATGCCCGGCGCCAGCACGTCCATCGCGGCGACCGTCTTCCCGTCGTCGTTCAGGCGCATGTAGAAGGCCTTGATGTGCTCGGGGTAGTTCATCACCACCACCGGGCGGCCGACGTGTTCCTCGGTCAGCCAGCGTTCGTGCTCGGTCTGCAGATCGAGCCCCCATTCGACCGGGAAGTCGAACTTGCGGCCCGACTGCTGCAGCAGCTTCACCGCCTCGCCGTAGTCGATCCGCTCGAACGGCGCGTTGACGAAGGCCTCCAGCCGGGTGATCGCATCCTTCTGCACGCGCTCGGCGATGAAGGCCATGTCGTCCGCGCGCTCGGCCAGCACCGCGCGGAACAGGTACTTGAGGAAGTCCTCGGCCAGCACCGCGTCGTCATGCAGGTCGGCGAAGGCGATCTCCGGCTCGATCATCCAGAACTCGGCGAGGTGCCGCGTCGTGTTGGAGTTCTCGGCGCGGAAGGTCGGGCCGAAGGTGTAGACCTTGCTCAGCGCCAGGCAATAGGCCTCGACGTTGAGCTGGCCGGAGACGGTCAGGAAGGTCTCCTTGCCGAAGAAGTCGCGCGAGAAGTCGACCGCGCCGTCGGCGCCGCGCGGCAGGTTGGCGAGGTCCAGCGTGGACACGCGGAACATCTGCCCCGCGCCCTCGGCATCGGAGGTGGTGACGATCGGCGTGTTGATCCAGAAGAAGCCCTGCTCGTGGAAGAAGCGGTGGATCGCCTTCGCCAGGCAGTCGCGGATGCGGGTGACCGCGCCGAACAGGTTGGTGCGCGGGCGCAGATGCGCGACTTCGCGCAGGAATTCCAGCGAATGCGCCTTGGGCTGGATCGGGTAGGTTTCCGGGTCGTCGACCCAGCCGATGACCTCGATCGCGCTCGCCTGGATCTCGAACGCCTGGCCCTGGCCCTGCGAGGGCACCAGGGTGCCGGTGGCGATCACCGAGCAGCCAGCGGTGAGCCGCCGCACCTCGTCTTCGTAGTTGGACAGGGTGGACGGGGCGACCACCTGGATCGGCGCGAAGCAGGAGCCGTCGCTGACGTTGACGAAGCTCAGGCCGGCCTTGGAATCCCGCCGGGTGCGCACCCAGCCGCGGACCGTGACTTCCCCGCCGGCGGGCAGCTTGCCCGCGAGCGCATGTTCGACGCTCACCACCGTCATGCCGTGTCTCCGCCCCACCGGGCGCCATTCCTGAATCGCGCAGTGTACCGTGGCGGTTTCGCGCGCGGCGCGC
>DASRZN010000201.1:0-2750 GCA_035686325.1 Lysobacteraceae bacterium | reverse complement strand
CCGGCGCCGAAATCGTCCAGCGCGATCCGGCAGCCGGTCGCGCGGATGCGCTCGATGAAGCGCATCGCGCGGGCGACGTTGCGCATCGCCTCGGTCTCGGTGATCTCGAAGCACACTCGCGAGGGCTCCACGCCGTGGCGCCGGATCAGGTCCAGCACGTACTCGGCCAGGCCCTCGTCCTCGAGGCTGGACGCGGCGAGGTTGATCGCGCAGCAGCCGGGCGGGCGGCCGCTGGCGTGCAGGCGGTCGAAGTTGGCCAGCGACTGCGCGATCACCCAGCGGTCGATCAGCGGCATCATCCCGTAGCGCTCGGCCGCGGGCAGGAAGGCGCCCGGCAGCACCACCCGTCCGTCCTCGTCGCGCAGGCGCAGCAGGAGCTCGATGTGCGGGCCGGTGGGATCGGCCTGCTGCAGGCCGACCAGCTCCTGGTAGTACAACAGCAGGCGGTTTTCCTCGATCGCCCAGCGCAGCCGGTTCGCCCACTCCATCTCGCCGCGCCGGCGCACGGTCTCGTCGTCCTGCTCGGAATAGACGTGGACGCGGTTGCGGCCGTGGTCCTTGGCGACGTAGCAGGCGGCATCGGCTTGCGACAGCACGTCGGCGAGGGTCAGCCCGGGGCGGTCCAGCAGGACCACGCCGATGCTGGTGCTGATCGTGTACGAACGCTGGCGCCACACGTAGACGTAGCCCTCGACCCGCGCGCGCAGCCGCTCGGCCAGCGCCTGCGCGCCTTCCAGCCGGGTGTCGTGGGCGAGGATGCCGAACTCGTCGCCGCCGAGGCGGGCGATGATGTCGCCGCCGCGCAGCTGCTCGCCCATCGCCAGCGCGAGCTGGCTCAGCAGCTGGTCGCCGGCGAGGTGGCCGGAGGTGTCGTTGATCAGCTTGAACTGGTCGAGGTCGATGTACAGCAGCGCCGCCGCCGGCCCGTCCTTGTTCAGCGCGTACAGCGCGCGCTGCACGTGGCGCTCGAACTCGCGGCGGTTGTACAGCTCGGTCAGGCTGTCGTGGCTGGACTGGTAGCTGAGCAGCTCGGTCAGCTGGCGTTGCTCGGAGATGTCGGTGGCGACCATCAGCAGCCGTTCCTGCCCGGCCACCCGCACCCGCGAGATCGAGGTCGCGGCCCAGAAGCGGTCTCCGTTGAGCGAGACCAGCATCGCCTCGACGTTGCTCCAGGTGGCCACGCCGCCGCGCTGCTGCAGGCGCCGGTGCAGCGCCTCATCCTCGAACAGGGCGAGCAGGCTGCCGCCCTCGACCTCCGCGCCCAGGCGCACGCTCGCCGCCTCGTTGGCGTACACGATGCGGCCGTCGTCGGCCTGCGCCATCAGCACCAGCGCCGGCAGCAGTTCGTTGAGGGTACGGAAACGCGCCTCGCTCTCGCGGAAGCGCGCGCTCATCTGCCAGCCCAGTTCCAGCGCCCGCCGGCGGGTGTTGGCGACCGACCACAGCAGCAGCGCGAGCAGCACGCTGGCGACGCTGCCGCCGATGCCGAACGCCCACAGCAGCGGGCCGCCATGCGAATGCGCGCGCGGTTCCATGCTCAGCAGCCAATGACGGCCGCCGAAGGTCACGGTGCCGCTGTAATGCTCGCTGCCCCCGGGCTCGGCGCCCTCCTCGAACAGGAGCTGCTGTTCGTCGGTGGTGTCCGCCACCCGTACCCGGTAAGCGTCCAGCACCCCGGCGGGGAAGGCCTGGCGCAGGAACGGCTGCAGGCGCAGGCTCATCGCCAGCGCGCCGGCCTCGCGCGCGCGACGCTCGGCCGTCCCGGCGGGATCGCTGCCGGGGGTGAACACCGGGAGCCGCACGACCACGCCGTCGTCGTCGCCGCCGACCCCGGGCTGGCGCAGGCGGAAGGCCGCCGACAGCACCGGCTCGTCGGTGTCGCGCGCGCGCAGCAGGGCGGCCAGGTTGCGCGGCTGCGAGCCGATGTCCAGCCCCAGCAGGCTGCGGTTGGCCAGCGCCGGCGCGACCCGCGTGTAACGGTAGTGCGGGCGGCCATCCGGATCGATGCTGCGCGGCGCGTAGGCGATCGCCACCAGGCTGGGCACGTGGCGCGCCGGCTCCAGATTGACGACCAGGCCCTCGAAACGTTCCTCGTCGATCTCACCGGAAGCGAAGTAGGCCGACTGCACCGCGCGCAGCAGCAGCCCGGCCGCATCCAGCCGGCGCTCGATCTGGGCGGCCGAGACGCGCATCGTCGCCGCGTGCTGCCGGCGCGCCTCGCGGTCGAGGTTGTGCGCCTCCAGCAGCAGCAGCACGCCCGTCGCGAGCAGGCCGAGCAGCAGTCCGCCGAGCGCCCACGCCCAGGCCGGCAGGCCGAACAGCGGCGCAGCCTGCGGCGGCGCCTGTTCCGGCGCCACCACGGGGTTTCCGGCAGAATGCGGCGTCTCTCCCACGGGCTCCCCAGCTGATGCTCCCCCCCGCCATCCTATATGCCGATCATCTCCGCGTGTTGCAGCAACGTGCCGACGCGGCGCTCGCGCGCGGCGGCCTCGAACATCTAGTGGTGCCGAGCGGGACCCTGCACTACCAGGCGTTCGACGACCGTGATTACCCGTACGCGGTCAACCCGCAGTTCAAGGCCTGGGCGCCGCTGACCCGGACCCCGGGCAGCTGGCTGGTGCACACCCCCGGCGCGCGTCCGAAGCTGATCTACCTGCAGCCGTTCGATTACTGGCACGTGGTGCCGCAGGCGCCGTCGGGCTACTGGACGCCGCTGTTCGACATCGTCGTCATCCGCACGCCGGAGGAGG
>DASRZN010000200.1:0-2336 GCA_035686325.1 Lysobacteraceae bacterium | reverse complement strand
GACCACGAAGTGGAACAGCAAGGTGATCGCCATCGCGGCCACGCGCTGCCCGCGCCCCTCGCGCGAGGCCGGCTGCCATTCCTGCCGCCACAGGGTGGCGAAGGCCTGCCAGCGGCCGAGTTCCGCCATCCGCGGCGGCGGTGGCGATGGCATGCGCTCGAGCAGCAGGGCGACGAAGGCTTCGGCGGCGGCGCCGGTCACCCGGCCCAGGCGGGTCGCGAGTTCGTCCAGCCAAGCCTGCCAGCCGGGCGGGAATTCGCCCGGGGGACGCTCCGGGCGCAGCGAACGGCGCCTGCGCCGGCGCAGGGCTTCGATCAGGTCGGCGGAGGTGAACACCCGGTCGCTGCCGCCGGTGCCCGGGTCAGGCCGCGTCGCGCGGCCGGCCGGACTGGATGTAGGGATCGCTGCCGCTGGCGTGGTCGGTGGCGTCGACCACCGCGGTCACGCCGGGCACCTTCGCCAGCAGGGTCTTCTCGATGCCCTGCTTGAGGGTCACGTCGGCCATGCCGCAGCCGTGGCAGCCGCCGCCGAAACGCAGCACCACCACGCCTTCCGCCGTCACCTCCTGCACCGAGACGTTGCCGCGGTGCATCGCCAGTTGCGGGTTGACCTCGTGTTCGATCGCCCAGCGCACCCGCTCCACCAGCGACGCGCCCTCGGCCGGCGCCTCGCCCTTGATCCGCGGCGCGCGGATCTGCAACTGGCCGCCGGTCGCCTGCTGGGTGTAGTCGATCTCGGCGCCGTCCAGGTACTGCACGCTGGCGGCCTCCACCCACAGGGTGAAGCCGTGGCAGTCGACCGCCCATTCGTCGCCGGCGAGGTCACGTGGCTCGGCGAACTCCAGCCGCACGTCGGCGCGCGCGGTGCCCGGATGCACCGCCGCAAGGCGCACGCCGAGGCCCGGCAGGTCCTCGCGTTCGATCAGCCTGCGGAAGTGCGCCTGGGCCGCTTCGGAGATCTGGATCATGCGGGCTATTCTAGCCGTCCCGCGCCGCCCACCGCGCCGGTGCACGGGCCCGCGACGCGCCGTGTGCCTGCGGTTCAGCGCCGGGCCGCCCGCCGAGGAGAACCGCCATGTCCGACCTGATCGCACTCGCCGACGCCCACTGCCTGCCCCGCCGCGGCAGCGAACACCGCCTCACCGAGGCGCGGGTGCGCGAGCTGCTGCCGCAGGTGCCGGGCTGGGAACTGGTCGAGGACGGCCACGCGCTCAGCCGGACCTTCCGCTTCCCCGACTACTGGCGCACCATCGCCTTCGTCAACGCGCTGGCGTGGATGGCCAACCGCGAGGACCACCACCCCGACCTCAGCGTGCATTACGACCGCTGCGTGGTGCGTTATTCGACCCACGACGTCGGCGGCCTGAGCGAGAACGACTTCATCTGCGCGGCCCGGGCCGAAGCCCTGGCCGGGTAAGCGATGCAGGCACCCGACCGGGACAGGCGGTTGCGCTCGGCCCGGCTGCGCCAGCAGCTGATGGGCTTCTCGACCTACCTGATGTTCCTGGTGCCGCTGGCGTGGTCGGTGCAGGAGGGCTGGGTGCGCTTCGGCTGGCCCGGCCTCGGCGCCCTGCTCGCCGCCGCCGTCGTGATCAACCTCGGCTTCCACCTCGCGATCCGCAGCGGCTACAGCGAGCGATTCGCCGATCCGTCGCTGGTGCAGGCGCAGATCGTCGCGGCCAGCGCGATGGGACTGGTGGTCAGCTACTACGCGGACGAGGCCCGCATCGTCAGCCTGCTGCTGTTCTTCACCGCATTCTTCTTCGGCATCTTCAGCCTCGGCACGCGTCGCTACCTGGCGCTGGCGGCGCTCACGATCGCAGGCTACGGCGCGATGCTGTGGATCAAGCTGCGCACGCTGCCGCACGATACCGGAACGCTCCGGATCGAACTGCTGTACTTGCTGGTGCTGGCGATGACCCTGGTCTGGCTGGCCCTGCTCGGGGGCTACGTGGGCCACTTGCGCAACAACCTGGCGAAGCGGCGCAAGGAACTCGCGGCCGCGCTGGCGCGGGTGCAGGAACTGGCCAGCCACGACGAGCTGACCGGCATGTACAACCGCCGCCACCTCATGGAATTGCTGGAGCAGCAGCGCGAGCGTGCGCAGCGCCACGGCGAGGGCCTGTCGGTGTGCATCCTCGACCTCGACCACTTCAAGCGGATCAACGACGCGCACGGCCACCTCGCCGGCGACGACGCGCTGCGCAGCTTCGCCCAGTGCGTGCGGCAGCGGCTGCGGAGGATGGACGCGATCGGCCGCGCGGACGCCGAGAGCAGCTTCGGGCGCTACGGCGGCGAGGAATTCCTGCTGTTGCTGCCCTACACCGGTATCGACGG
>DASRZN010000199.1:0-5592 GCA_035686325.1 Lysobacteraceae bacterium | reverse complement strand
GCAGCGGGTGGTCTCGGTGGTCATGGCGGATCTCCTTGGGGTTGTGAAGGTCGGGGATGGCGGGCCGGGAGTGGCCTGCGGCGCGCATTCTGGGCACCATCGCCGGGGCGGTATTGAACGAAAGGGCTGACTCGCGCATGGCCACGACGGAGTCCGCAGCGGAGTCGCGCAAGCGCCCGGTCGCCGGCGTCGGCCGGGTCATGGCCTGGCCGGGCGGCAGCCTGTGGATCGGCCGCCACTTCGGCGCGATCCAGGACCACGCGCACCACGCGATCCAGCTGTCGCTGACGCTGGAGGGCGCGTTCCGGGTGCAGGCCGCGGGCTGGAGCGACTGGCGGGAGGCGCACGGGATGGTCGTGCTGCCCGATCGCCGCCATCGGCTGGACGCTTCGGGGCTGGCGGTCGCCACGCTGTTCGTGGAGCCGAACTCGGGTCCCGGCGCCGCGTTGCAGGCACGCTTCGCCGGCACCGACGTCGCCGTGCTGCCGGCGACGGAAGCCGAAGCCGCGGTCCGGCACCTGCGCGCGCATTACGCGGCATCCGCTTCCGACGCCTTGCTGTCCGGCATGGCGCGCGGCGCGATCTGCCGCATCGCCGGCGATCCGCGCGCGGCGCCCGCATCCGATCCGCGCATCACCGCCGCGCTGGCGTGGATGCGCGCGCGCCTGGCCACGCCAATCCGGCTCGGCGACGTCGCGGCGGCGGTGCACCTGTCGCCCGGCCGCTTCCGCCACCTGTTCGTGGCGCAGACCGGCACCTCGCTGCGCGCCTGGCTGCTGTGGGCGCGGGTGGAACAGGCGATGGCGCGGGGCCTGCACGGCCGTTCCTGGACCGAGGCGGCGCAGGACGCGGGCTTCGCCGACGCCGCCCACCTGACCCGCACCTGTCGGCGCATGTTCGGCGTGTCGCCGACGATGCTGCTGCCGGAAGGCAGCCGCACCTGAGCACGCAGGTCCGCCTTCCGGCACACTGCCGGCGCAAGGCGGGTGCCGCGCGCGCGGCGCATTTTTCGACATGGAGCAGTGCATGAAACTTCGACTCGCGAGCCTGGTGCTGATCGGCTGCCTGGCGCAGGCCCCGCTCGCCCATGCCGCCGCACCGGCGGAGACCGCGCCGGCCGCCGACGAAACGATCATGTCCCTGGCGATCGGTGACGCCCCGTTCCGGGTCGCCGTCGATCCTGGTTACCTCGCCACGAGCGACAAGCTGCCCACGCTGTTCGCGGTCACCCAGGCCGCCCTGCCTCCGGGCAACCGCCTGGTCGAGGCCTTCGTCGCCGAGGCCGACGCGGAGCGCGCCGCGGCGGGCAATCACCTGCAGGACGTCTTCCTGCAGGTGCAGACCCTGCGCAACGCGGAGTCGCTGCGTTTCAGCGACGCGGACTGGGCGGCGCTGGTCCCCCAGATCCGCGCGACGCTGGTCGGGCTGGACGCCAACGCGATCGCGCAGGCGAACGAGGCCGGTGCGGCCAGGCGCATGAGCGACGCGGCGGGAGCATCGGTGGCGGTGCGATTCGGGGAAGTCGGCAAACCGGCGATCTATGCCGAGGATGCCGACTCCTTGCGCTTCCTGATGCTGGTTCCCGTGGCGTTCGAGGTCGACGGCAAGCCCGGCCAGGTCACGCTCGAATGCGCGGGGGCGATCGCCCGTGTCTCCGGACGGCTGGTGTATCTGTACGCCTACCTGCCGCACGCCGAGGGCAGCGAGGGCGCGCGCGTGCGCGCGGCGCTGGACCGGTTCGTGGATCGGGCGATCGCGCTCAACCACTGAGGGGGAAGGCGGATGACGATGCGTCGCTCGCCAGCGTGCGCACCCCGCTTCCCTTCGCCTGCCATCGAAGGGAACGCGCCATGACGCCCCTGCCCGTGCTCGTGCTCGACCTGGTCGGCACCTTTGCCTTCGCGATCAGCGGGGCGACGGTGGGCGTGCGCAAGCAACTCGACCTGTTCGGGGTGCTGGTGCTGTCCTTCGCCGCGGCCACCGCCGGCGGCATCACCCGCGACTTCCTGATCGGCGCGACCCCGCCGGCAGCGCTGGTGGACTGGCGCTACCTGGCGGTGTCGGTGCTGGCCGGGCTCGCCACGTTCTACGCCTACGAGCGGGTGGAGCGACTGCGCAATCCGGTGCAGCTGTTCGACGCGATCGGGCTGGCGGTGTTCGCGGTCACCGGCGCGGCGAAGGCGCTGGCGTTCGGACTGGGACCGACCGGCGCGGTGCTGCTCGGCATGCTCACCGGCATCGGCGGCGGCATCGCCCGCGACGTGCTGGTGTCGGACATTCCGGCGGTGCTGCGTCGCGAGTTGTACGCGGTGGCCGCGCTGCTCGGCGCGGCCTGCGTGGTGGTCGGCGAAGCGCTGCACTGGCCGAGCGCGGCCGCGGCGATCGGCGGCGCGATCGCCTGCTTCGTGCTGCGCTTCCTCGCGATCCGGCGCGGCTGGCAGCTGCCGGTGGCCCGGCCGCGCGACGGACGCGAGTGACGCCCGCGCTCAGCCTTCGCTCTTGCGCACGTGCGGCGCCAGGTGGCGCATGAAGTCGCTCTTGCCGATCTGCGCGCCGGCGTTGCGCAGGATCGCGTAGGCGATCGTGATGTGGAAATACAGGTTGGGCAGCAGGTAGTCGGCGACGTAGGCGTGGCCAGGGCGTTCGGCGTAGGCGCCCGGGCCGAGGCCGATCCGCTTGACCTGCTCGAGCTGGCTGTCGTCCACGGAAATCGCCGCGACCAGCGCCTTGGTGTCGGCGATGTGCCGGCGGGCTTCGGCGAAGCTGGCCACGTCCACCTTGAGGTTGTCGATCGGCTGCCCGGCGCACCACTGCGCGAAGCCGCGCGGCTGGTTGCAGGCCAGCGCGACCTGGCCGGCGAACGGGAACATGTCCGGCGCGAGCCGGCGCTGCACGATCTCGTCCTCCGGGTAGTGCTGCTCGGCGACGTCGAGCAGGTGCGCGAGGGTATCGAGGCGGGTGGCGAACAGTTCCTTGATCTGGGCGATCGTGTGCATGGGCATGGACGTTTCCTGCGTGGATGCGGGGATGGCGGGGCGCACAGGGTAGGCAGCGCGCGCCCGGCCGAACAGCGCGGAAGCGGGGAATGAGCGTCCCGGCTGCGGGCCAATCGGGCGCGCGCCGGCGTCGGCGCGCCGATTATGCGCGCGCGCCATCACGCCGGCGGGACGCCGCCTGCGCGAACTGAACCGCAACCCCGCCGAACGTCGGCACCTTCGCGCCGTTTCACCGGGGATCCACCCGCGCCCGGTTAATCCGGACGCAGGCCCATCGGACCGGAGAACCCCATGCGCAAGTGGATCCTCGCAAGCTGCTTCGCCCTCGTCGCCACCGTGGCCCAGGCCGACGGCGTGGAGAACAAGTGGCGGGTGGAATTCAGCGGCAACGCCGAATCCGACGGCCGCATCGTGCTGGAGCTCGCGCCCGCGCAGGGCGAGCCGATCCGCGCCAGCGTGGACATCGCCAGCGGCCTCGGCGAGAACGCGGTCGCCGACACCGTGCGCGCCGCGCTGCAGAAGCAGGCCGGTCAGCGTTACAGCGTCGAGACGGACGACGGCGAGGACGTGCTGCTGAAGAAGCAGGACGGCCAGCAGGACTTCGTCGTCACCGTGGTCGAGAACACCGTGCAGGGCGTGCGGGTGGAAATCGACAGCGAGTAGCGGCTTGCCGCGCGGTGCGTCACAGCCAGCGCAGGAAGCGCCGGTGGCTGTTGCGCATCGCGCGGCGCACGATCTCCGCGTCGCGGTAGTCCGGGTACGGCCACGCGGTCGGCGCGTCGGCGTCGAGGCGGAAGCGCATCGCGTCGGTGCACATCCAGTAGCCGTGGTTGACGAAGATCGCGAACTCGGCGTCCGAGAACGCGTCGAGGTCGGTGCGGCAGCGGCCGATCACCTCCTCGACGAGGTCCCGCGGATAGCCGCCGGCCGGCACCGGGGCGCCGTTGAGGCCCCAGTACGCGCCGTCGTAGTCGCCGTGCGCGCGCTGGCCGAAGAACAGGCGCTTGCGCAGCGAGCGCGCCTGGTTGGTCACCACCTCGGTGTAGCGGCGCAGGCGGAAGAGCCAGGAATCGCCGGCCTTGAAGGCGAACGGCGCGCCGGCATCGGACACCAGCACCCGCGCGTAGCGGCGCAGCGCCGGTTCCATCGCGAGGTTGTCGTAGACGCCGCCGTCGCTGAGCTGGATGCGCCCGCGCAGGGCGTCGGCGTCCGGCCCGCGGAAGCCCTTGCGGCGGAAGTCGGCGGCCGTCGCGCGCACCCGCACCGGGCCGAACACCGGCGGGAACGACGAGGACGCGGCGACCGCGCGGGCGAGGGTCGCGCGCGGTGCATGCA
The DNA here is from genome assembly GCA_035686325.1 of Lysobacteraceae bacterium. Classification (GTDB taxonomy): domain Bacteria; phylum Pseudomonadota; class Gammaproteobacteria; order Xanthomonadales; family Xanthomonadaceae; genus JABFWF01. Next base: position 1,261 of record DASRZN010000199.1, on the reverse strand, counting down.
GGTAGCCGGCGAGGTAGTCGCCGACCCGCTCGCGCGAGTACACCCAGTTGACGCCGAAGGTGAGGTCGGTGGCGCAGAACACGAACTGCGGGTGCTTCGGCAACGTGCGAATCGGGATGTCGCCGAACACCCGGCGGTAGCCGCGTTCGAGCAGGCGCACGCGCGGGCCGGGGAAGGCCCAGTCGAACGGCAGCGTCAGCAGCACCGGCAGGGTGCGCAGGTCGCGCGAGGCGACCGCGCGGAACGACTCGACCACCTCCGCGCGCAGGTCCGCGTTCACGCACCACGCGGCGAAGTCGTCGCCGCCGGCGCGCAGGAAGCGGGTCAGCAGCCAGGCCGCGGCGATGCTGCCGCCGGACACCGCGCTGAACAGCTTCACCTGCGGCAGCACGCCGAGCTCGTGCAGGCGCAGGAAGGCGCCGAGGTGGAACAGCGCGGCGCGGTAGCCGCCGCCGGACAGGCACAGCGCGGTGCCGGCGCGGGTGCGCCCGACGGCCGGCTGCTGCGCGTCGGCCGCGGTCTGCAGCGAGTCGAGCGCGACGTCGCGCGGCTTCGTCACGTGCGTCCTCCGTCCATGCGCCGCCGGTTCACAGCAGCACGCCGGTCAGCGCCGGCTTCCAGCAGCGTTTGGCGATCAGCTCGAAGCCGGACGCGGTGGGGTGGATCTCGTTCTCCCATTGGCGCTGGTTCGTGAGAGTGCCGCGCGAATCCACCAGCCGCATGTTCGGGTGCTGCGAGACCAGCGCGCGCAGGCGCTCGGCGAACTGGTCGATCAGCCAGCTGGTCAGCACCCGCTGGTACAGCGGATCGGTGAGGCCGACGCGCTCGAGGTAGGGCTGGATCCATGGCCCCATCCGGATCGGCCCGAGCCGGTAGCCGGCGCCGGACGGCCACACGTAATCGTAGCTGTGCACATAGATGATCGACTGTGGCGAGAGCAGGTCGCGGTAGCCGACCACCAAGCCGATGTCGGCGATCGCGTAGTCCAGCGCGCGGCCGAACACGGCGAGGTGGACGTGGTCGAACACCGGCGCCGGCACCGGGCCCCACTGGTAGGACCCCGGCAGTTGCGGCTCGGCCGCGGTCTTGGTGAACTCCGCCAGCTCGCCGCCGACGATGTCGTTGCCGCCGGTGGACAGCAGGATCGCGTCGAACTGGAACAGGCCGATCTCGCGCTGCACCCGCGGCAGCGCTTCCTTCCACATCGCGCTGTCGCGGCCGGCGACGCCCTCGCGCAGGAACAGCGTGCCCTTGAACAGCC
>DASRZN010000198.1:0-3805 GCA_035686325.1 Lysobacteraceae bacterium | reverse complement strand
TGGCCGCGCGCGGGCACCGGGTCGCGCGCCCCGGCGAGGCGATCGAACTCGCGCCGCCGCGCGAGGACTGACTCAGCCTTCCGCGGCGTGCGCGCGCAGTTCGTCGGCGCGGGCGCGGCCCAGGTAGCGGTGGATGCCGGCGCGCGCGAGGTACAGCAGCGGGATCAGCGCGATCGCCGCCAGCATCTTGTAGACGTAGTTGAGCGTGCCCACGGCGAGGAACAGGTCCATCTTCCAGTGCTGCGGGCCGAGCACGAAGGCGATGTAGAGCACGACGAAGCTGTCCACCAGTTGCGACGCCGCGGTGGAGCCGGTCGCGCGCAGCCAGGCGTGACGCTCGCCGGTCGCCCGGCGGATGCGGTGGAACACGCGCACGTCGATCAGCTGGCCGAGGATGAAGGCGGTCAGCGAGCCCCAGATCGTCCACAGCCCTTGGCCGAACACCGCGGCGAACGCCGCCTGGTAGTCCGGCACGCCCTGGTCCTTGGCCACGCCGACCCACCACGCCGCCGGCGCCAGGTGGATCGCCACGAACGCGAACGCGAAGCCGTAGGCGATCAGCCCCGCCGCCAGCCAGCTGATGAAGCGCACACCGCGACGGCCGAAGTACTCGTTGACCGTGTCGGTCATGATGAACACGATCGGCCACAGCAGGGTGCCGGCGGTGAAGTCCAGCGAGCCGGACTGGCCGAACAGGTTCCACTCCAGCGGCGCGATCCCGAGCGTGTCCTCCAGCGCGAAGATCTTGACGCCGATGAACTCGGCGAGCGCGGCATTGACGCAGAAGAACGCGGCGAGGCCGATGAACAGCCGGGTCGCGCGGTCGTCGAGCACGCGCCGCGCGTCCGACAGCGGCGGCGTGGCGGCGGCCGGCATGTCCATGCTCAGTTTCCAGTCTTCGCGCGCGCCGCCGGCGGCGCGAACGGAATGCTGTCCGGGGCGACCGCGCCGCCGGAGATGATGAAACTCATCGCCTGGTCCACGCTCCAGTCGGTCGGCGTCAATTGCTCGACCGGCACCACCTCGAGGTAGCCGGAGGTGGGATTGGGCGTGGTCGGCACGTACACCGCGGCCAGCTCGCGGCCGGTGCCCTGCTCGCGCAGGATGCGGGTGACGAAGCCGACCGATTTCATGTTCCGGTGCGGGAAGTCGATCAGCACCACGCGCTGGGTGCCGTCGGGCTGGGTCTGCAGGATGTCGAGCAGCTTGCGCGCGCTGCCGTACACGGTGCTCGCGAGCGGGATGCGACCGACCAGCGCCTCGAACCAGCGCAGCAGCCGCTGCCCGACCACCCGCCGCGCCATCCAGCCCGAAAGCAGGATCACCGCCAGCGTCGCCAGCAGCGCCAGCGCGGTCTGCACCCAGCTGTCGTTGAGCCACCCCCAGCGCAGCGGCTGGGCGGTCGCGATGTTGTGCAGCATCGGCCCGATCAGCGGCCGGCTCAGGTCCGACAGCAGGGCGAACACGAACTTGACCACCACCCAGGTCAGCCAGATCGGCAGCAGGGTGAGCAGGCCGGTGAGGAACAGGCGCTGCAGGCGCTGTCCGGTCGAGGGCGGGGCGGGCATGCGCGGATTCTAAACGCGGGCTGGTGCCGGCGGCCGGAGGGCGATGGCAAAGCCCGCGCGGCGGCTACAGCTCGCGCACCAGGCGGAAGCCGACGTCGTCGTAACCGCGCTCGGGATCCAGTGCGCGCTGTCCGCTGTCGCCGCGCCAGCTGCGGCCCGCGCTGAGCCGCTCGCGGCAGCCGCTGGCGCACTCGTCCAGCCATTCGGCCATCGGCTTGCCGGGCTCGCTGGCGGGCAGCGCGCGCGCCTCGCTGGCGCGCGGCAGCCGGTAGCTGTGGCCGGTGCGGCGGCCGAGCCATTGCGCGTAGGCGTTGGCGTCGGCCCACGACACGCAGACCACAGGTTGCGAGGCGACCTGTTCGAAGCCGGGCGACTTCCACGAGATCGGCTTGACGATCCGCAGCAGCGAGATGCGGGTGCGGCACAGCGCCGCGTCGCGCCCGGTGGCGGCGACGAAGCGCGCGTAGTCGGCGCGGCTGACCTGGCGCGTGGCGGCGGCGACCAGGCCGTTGCGGGCGGACACCAGGCGCATGCCGGGGTCGCCGGGCAGCGCGTCGCCCACGCCCGGGATGGCGCGCGCCTTCGCGTCCAGCGCGGCGATCCGCGAGGCCGGCAGCCCCAGCGTCTTTGCGTCGGCGACGGTGGCCAGCGCGCGCGCGCGGTCGAAGTGGCGGGCCGCGTCGTCGAGCCGCGCCTCGACCGCGGCGTCCACCCGCCCCCGCAGCTTCGCCAGCGCTGGCGCCGCCTTGCCCTGCGCCGCCTTGGCCAGTCGTTCGGCGTGATCGACGTAGTCGCGCGCGCGCCCGCCATCGCCCGCGCCGACGCGGCGCACCGCCTGCTCGGCGAGTGCGCCGATCGCCTGGTCGGTGAGCACCGGCAGGCGCGGGTGGTAGCCGTCGGCCGCCCAGCCGGCGATCAGGCTGGCGGTGGCGTTGGCGTCCTCGGGCGTGGTGAGGTTGTGCGAGGCGAGCTGGCGGGTCGCGTCGTCCACCCAGCGCTGCGCGTCGGAGACCGGCAGCGGCCGCAGCATCGGGTCGATGTCGTTGGCGATGACGGCCTGGCCCGGCGCCGCGCCGGGAGCGGGGAGATCGGTCTGCCCGGGGAGGGCGCGGAAGAATCCGTCGCCGCCGGATGGCCCGCCCCGGAGCGCGAAGCCGATCGCCGCCGCGCCGGCCAGCATCAGGCCCAGCCAGACCGTGATCGGCCAGCGCCGCACGCGGCCGACCGCATGGCGCGCGTTGTCGAAGGCGGCGGCGACCGGCGCGCCGCCGTGGCGCGGCACCCGGTCCAGCGCCTCGCGCATCTGCTGCGCGTTGCGGAAGCGCTGGGTCGGCGACTTGGCCAGCGCCTTGTCGAAGAACCGCTGCCAGTGGCGCAGCGGGCGCGGCAGCCGCGGGATCGGGTCCTGCGCGTGCATCACCGCCATCGACAGCGCGTCGCCCGCGACGAAGGGCAACTGCCCGGTGATCATTTCCCACGCCAGCACGCCGACCGCGTACAGGTCGGCGCGCGCGTCGACCTCTTCGCCGCGCGCCTGCTCCGGGGCCATGTAGGCGGTGCTGCCGACCGCCATGCCGGCGGTGGTCACGCGCGGGCCGAACCGGCGCAGGGCGATGCCGAAGTCGGCCAGCAGCGGACGCTCGGCCTCGTCGAACAGCACGTTCTCGGCCTTGACGTCGCGGTGCACGATGCCGCGCGCGTGCGCGTAGTCGAGCGCGGCGAGCAGCGCGTGCAGGATGCCGCGCACGCGCGGGAAACCCTGGTCGGCGTCGTCGGCGAAGCTGCGCTGGCCGAGGTGGCCGCGCGCGAGGTAGGGCATCGCATAGTAGGGCAGCCCGGCCTTGGTGCGGCCGACCTCGTGGATGCCGACGATGTGCGGATGCTCGAGCCGGGCGATCGTGCGCGCTTCGTTCTCGAAGCGGCGGCGGCTGACCTCGTCGGCCAGCGCCTCCGGCAGCATCACCTTGACCGCCACCTCGCGCTCCAGCGACATCTGCTCGCCGAGGTACACGGTCGACATGCCGCCGTGCCCGAGCACGCGCAGCAGCCGGTAGCCGCCGATCTCGGGGAGATCGGCGTCCTGTTCGCGTTCGGTCGGCTTGGCGGACATGCGGCCGAGCATACGCTGCGGACACCGCGCGGGTGAACAGGGGTAGCGGGGCGGCGGTTCAGCCGCGCCAGCACCAGTGCCAGGGCTCGTGGACGATGCCGTGCGGGTTGTCGCGCGGATAGCTCAT
>DASRZN010000197.1:0-7828 GCA_035686325.1 Lysobacteraceae bacterium | reverse complement strand
TCCTGCGGCGTGCGCGCGGACAGGGTCGGCTCGACCACGCCGGTGGCAAGCATGTCCATCACCAGCGCGCGCGAGCCGGCGGTGTCCGCCTGGTCGGCGATGCCGGCCGACAGCCCGCGCAGGTTGAGGTTGATCGCGTAGCCGAACAGCACCAGCTGCAGCACCGGGATGCCGACGATCATCGCCAGGGTCAGGCGGTCGCGGCGCAGCTGGCGCAGTTCCTTGCGCATCACCGCGGACAGTCGCTGCAGGTTCACGCGGGCGTCTCCGCGCGGCCGCGGGTGGCGGCGACGAACACGTCCTCGAGGTTGGGCGCGATGGCCGCCACCTCGGCCTCGAGGCCGGCGTCGCGCAGGCGCGTGCGCAGCGCGTCCGCGTCGGCCCCGCGGTCGTCGGCGAGCACGCGCAGGGTGTTGCCGATCTGGGCGACGCTGAGCACGCCGGGCGCCCCGGCCAGCGCGCGGTGCGCCGCGCGCGGATCCCCGGCGTGCACGAGCAGGGTGCGCCCCTCCAGCGCGGCCGCGAGCTGCGCCGGCGCGCCGTCGGCGACCAGCGCGCCGCGGTCGAGGATGGCGAGGCGGTGGCAGCGCTCCGCCTCGTCCATGTAGTGGGTGGACACCAGCAGCGTGGTGCCGGCGTCGGCCAGCTCGAACAGGCGCTCCCAGAAGTCGCGCCGCGACTCGGGATCCACCGCGCTGGTCGGCTCGTCCAGGAACAGCAGCTCGGGTTCGTGGATGACCGCGCCGGCCAGCGCGAGGCGCTGCTTCTGGCCGCCGCTCAAGGTGCCGGCCAGCTGCCGCTCGCGGTCGCCGAAGTGGTAACGCTCGACCAGCTCGGCGATGCGCGTGCGCGCCCGCGCCTTCGGCAGGCCCTGCACGGCGGCGAGGAACTCCAGGTTCTCGCGCACGCTGAGGTCCTCGAACAGCGAGAACTTCTGGGTCATGTAGCCGATTCGCCGGCGCAGCGCCTCGGCCTGCTCCGGGATGCGCAGGCCCAGCACCTCGATTTCGCCCTCGCTCGGCGCCAGCAGGCCGCACAGCATGCGGATGGTGGTGGTCTTGCCGGACCCGTTGGGACCGAGGAAGCCGTAGACCTGCGCGCGGGGCACGTCGAGGTCGACGTGGTCCACCGCGACCAGCGCGCCGAAACGGCGGGTCAGGCCGCGCGCGCGGATCGCCGGCGCGTCGGCGTTCATGGCCCGAAGTCGACCCGCACCGGCAGGCCCGCCGGCAGCGATTCCGCCGCTTCGCCGTCCAGCGCGATCTCGGCGAGGTACACGAGCCGCGCGGCGTCGTCGCCGGTGAGCGCGTAGTACGGGGTGAAGCTCGGCTCGCGGCGGATCATGCGCACCTTGCCGGCCAGTGCCGCGGCGCGGCCGTCGACGTGCACGCGTGCCGGGGTACCGACGCGCACGTCGGCGCGAATGGGCTCGGGCACGTACACCCGCGCGTACGGCGCGTCGCCGACCAGCAGCACCGCCAGCGGCGCGCCGACCGGCGCCTGGTCGCCGAGCCGGTACGGCAGGCTGTCCACCAGCGCGTCGCGCGGCGCCTGCACGGTGAGCTTGGCCAGCGTGGCCCGTTCGGCGCTGGCCTGTGCCTCGGACGCGCGCAGCGCCGCCGCGCCCTGGGCGATGTCCTCGGCCCGGCTGCCGTGCTCGAGTTCGTCGAGCGCGGCCTGCGCCGCGCGCACCTGCGCCTGCGCGTTGCCGGCGGCGGCACGCGCGCGGTCGACGTCCGCCGCGGCGACCAGCCGGCGCGCGCCCAGCGGTTGCAGGCGCGCGTAATAGGCCCGGGCGTCGCGCGCCTGCGCCTGCGCGGCGGCGAGCTCGGCGCGCGCGCGCGCGATCGCCTCGCGGCGCGGGCCGGCCTCGAGTTCCCGCAGCGCGGCGCGCTCGCGCTGCGCCTGCGCGCGCGCGGCCTCGCTCGCCGCCGCGGTGCGGGTCGCCTCCAGCCGCAGCAGGACCTGCCCGGCGCGCACGCGTTCGCCTTCGCGCACCTCGATCGCGACGATCCGCTCGGCGCTGGGCGCGGGCAGGACGATGCGGTCGTACTCGAGGGTGCCGAGCGCCTGTGGCGCGTCCTCGCGGCAGCCGGCGAGCAGCGCCAGCGGCAGCAGCAGTGCGGCGAACGACCTGGGGGTCATGCCTTGCTCCTTGCGTGGACGGGTCAGCCGGCGCCGATCCCGCGGTCGAGCAGCGCGATGGTGTGTGCGCGCAGCGCTTCGGCGTCGAGGTCGTCGGCGTCGAAGAACTGCCTCCAGATCGGCGCGCCGGCGGCGGGGAACAGGGTCAGGCCGACCAGCGAGACCACCAGCAGGCGCGGGTCGAGCCCCGGATCGAGCTGGCCGCGCTGCTGCGCCTGGGCGAAGCGCTCGGCGAGCAGGCGCGGCAGTTGCGGCGCGACCCGGGTCAGCAGCAGTTCGCGCAGCGCGCCGCCCTCGCACAGCACTTCGCGCACCCACAGCGCGGGCAGCCAGGGATGGCGCGCGACCAGCTCGCCGATCCCGCGCACGAAGGCGGCGACCAGCGCGGCGGCGTCCTCGCCGGCACGCAGCAGCGGCTCGCGCAGTTCGGTGAAGGCCGGCATCAGCCGCTCCTCGACCACCGCCTGCTGCAACTGCGCCTTGTCGCCGAAGTAGTAGTGCAGCAGCGCCGGGGTCACCGCCGCTTCGCTCGCGATCGCGCGCAGCGGAGTGGCAGCGATGCCCCGGCGGACGTAGCAGGCGATCGCGGCATCGAGCAGGCGTTCGCGCAGGTCGAGGCCCGCGCCCGCCGGGCGGCCGGCGCGGCGCCCGGGCGCGGGGACGGTGGAGGTCGCGGAGGCTGGCATGCGGCATATTTAATTCATTGGTTAATTTATTTTCAAGGCCGTTCGTCGGAAAGCCGGCGCCCGGGGGCCCGGCCTTCCGCCCTTCCCCGCTCAAGGCCCCGCTTCGTAGACCGGCTTGCCGTCCACGTAGGTCGCGCGCACGGTCAGCGTGCGCAGGCCGGCTGGATCGATCGCCAGCGGATCCTCCGCCAGCACCACGAAGTCCGCGCGCTTGCCCGCCGCCAGACTGCCGACCTCGTCCTCGGCGAAGCCGGCATAGGCGGCGTCGAGGGTGAAGCCGCGCAGCGCCTCGAACGCGGTCAGCTTGTCCTCCGGATGCCAGCCGCCGGGCGGCGCGCCGTCGGCGTCGGTGCGGGTCGCGGCGGCGTACAGGCCCAGGCGCGGGTCCACCGATTCCACCGGGAAGTCCGAACCCAGCGCGAGCCGCGCGCCGCTGTCGCGCAGGTGCCGCCAGGCGTAGGCGCCGTTGATGCGGTCGGGGCCGAGCCGGTCCTCCGCCCAGGGCATGTCGCTGGTCGCGTGGGTCGGCTGCATCGAGGCGATCACGTGCAGCCGCGCCAGCCGCGGCAGGTCCTGTGGCGCGAGCACCTGCGCGTGCTCGATCCGCCAGCGGTGGTCAGTCGTGGTGGCGTCCTCGCCGAGCAGGCGTGCATAGATGTCGAGCACGATCTCGTTGCCGCGGTCGCCGATCGCGTGGGTCGCGACCTGCACGCCGCAGCCCTTCGCCTTGGCGGCGATGCGTTCCAGCTCGGCCGGCGCGGTGACCAGCAGGCCGCGATTGCCCGGATCGTCGCTGTAGTCGGCCAGCAGCGCGGCGCCGCGGCTGCCGAGCGCGCCGTCGGCATACAGCTTGACCGTGCGCATCTGCAGCCGGCCCGCCGGATGCCGGTACAGGCCGTCGCTGCACAGCCAGTCGAGCGCGGCGTTGCCGCCGTCGGCGAAGGCGGTGATCCGCAAGGGCAGGCGGCCGGCGTCGGCGAGGCGCTGGTAGATCCGCATCTCGCGCAGCGGCACGCCGGCGTCGTGCACGCCGGTCAGGCCGTGCGCGACCGCATCGCGCATCGCGAGTTCGAGCGCGCGGGTCTCGGTCGCCTCGTCCAGCGGCGGCACCGCGTCGTCGACCAGCGCCGTCGCTGCGTCCACGAAGATGCCGGTCGGCTGCCCGTCCACGCGCTCGATGCGGCCGCCCTTGGGCTGCCAGTCGCCGCCGAGGTCGCGCCCGACCGCGCGCATCGCCGCGCTGTTGGCCCAGCCGGCGTGGCCGTCGATGCGGCTGAGCCAGACCGGACGGTCGGGGAAGGCGGCATCGAGATCGGCCGCGCTCGGGAAACGCTTGTCTTGCCAGTCGTTCTGGTCCCAGCCGCGGCCCGTCAGCCAAGCGCCGGCGGGCAGCGTGCGTTCGAACGCGCGCAGCCGCGCGAGCACCTCGTCCTTGCTGCGGGTGCCGACCAGGTCCGCGCTGAGGTGGCTCAGCCCGAGTCCTTCGACATGGCCGTGCGCGTCGATCAGGCCCGGCACCAGCGTCGCGTCGCCGAAATCGAGGCGGCGCGCGCGCGGGTAGCGCGCGAGCAGCGCGTCGCGCTCGCCGACCGCGAGGATGCGGCCGCCGCCGTCGTAGGCCAGCGCGGTCGCACGCGGCTGCGCGGCGTCCATGGTGTGGATGCGGGCGGCGCTGGCCACCGTGACCTGCGCCGCGTGCGCCGTTGATGCGATCGTCATCGCGATGCACCACACTGCCGGGAGCCATCCGCGCATCGTGCGTTCTCCGCCTGAAGGAAGCCGCGACTTTGCGAAATGCGCCGGCCCGGCGCAAGCTGGCGCCCGCTCCCGCCACCCGCTCCCCCGATGCCCGCACGCCACAGCTCGGAATTCGCCCTGGAACCCGCCGACGCCGAGCGCCTGGCCAACCTCAGCGGCGCCTTCGACGGCCACCTGCGCATGATCGAGCTGCGCGCGGGCGTGGAGATCGCCAACCGCGGCAACATCTTCCGCATTTCCGGCCCGGAGAAGGCGGTGAAGGGCGCCGAGAAGCTGCTGCGCCGGCTGTGGGACGACACCGCCGACGGCGTGATCGACGAGCAGGAGATCCACCTGCGACTGGCCGAGGCACAGGCCGACCGACTGGCGAAGGAGGACGTGGAGCCGCAGGAAGTCGCGATCAAGGTCAAGCGCGGGACCGTGCGCGGCCGTGGTCCCAACCAGGCGAAGTACCTGCACGCGATCGCCACCCACGACATCAACTTCGGCATCGGCCCGGCCGGGACCGGCAAGACCTACCTCGCGGTCGCCAGCGCGGTGGAGGCGCTCAACGACTCGCGCGTGCAGCGGCTGGTGCTGGTGCGGCCGGCGGTCGAGGCCGGCGAGAAGCTGGGCTTCCTGCCCGGCGACCTGACCCAGAAGGTCGACCCCTACCTGCGCCCGCTGTACGACGCGCTGTACGAGATGCTCGGCGTGGAGAAGGTGGTCAAGCTGCTGGAGAAGACGGTGATCGAGATCGCGCCGCTCGCCTACATGCGCGGGCGCACGCTCAACGACGCCTTCGTGATCCTCGACGAGGCGCAGAACACCACGATCGAGCAGATGAAGATGTTCCTGACCCGGATCGGCTTCGGCTCGACCGCGGTGGTGACGGGCGACCTCACCCAGATCGACCTGCCGCGCGCGCAGAAGTCCGGCCTGAAGGACGCGCTCGAGGTGCTGCACGGCGTGGACGGGATCAGCTTCACCTTCTTCGAGGCGCGCGACGTCGTCCGCCACCCGCTGGTCGCGCGCATCGTCACCGCCTACGACGCGCGCGACGCGCAGGACGCCTCCACCGGCAAGCCCTGACAGGACCCACGATGACCAAAGGACCGGTTCGCCTCGACGTCTCCGTCGGCTACGCCGTGCCGCGCGCCGGCCTGCCGGCGGCGGTCAGCTTCCGCAAGTGGGTGGCCGCCGCCCTCGCCGGCCGCATCCGCGAGGCCGACCTCGCGGTCCGCCTCGTCGGCACGCGCGAGGGCCGCGCGCTCAACCGCCACTACCGCGGCAAGGACTACGCGACCAACGTGCTCAGCTTTCCGGCCGACGCCGCGGAAGGCATCGTCCTGCCCAAGGGCGTGCGCATGCCGCTGCTCGGCGACCTCGTGCTGTGTGCCCCGGTCATCGCCCGCGAGGCGAAGGAACAGGGCAAGCCGCTGGCCGCCCACTACGCCCACCTGACCGTGCACGGCACCCTGCACCTGCTCGGCTGGGACCATGAGGACGCGCGCGAGGCGGACTGCATGGAACGGCTGGAGCGGGAAATCCTGGCGGGCCTGGGGATCGCCGACCCCTACCTGGAGCGCTGACGGGCCACCTCCTCCCCGCCGCGCTAGAATCAGCCTCCGCCGCCCGCACCCGGGCGACAGTCGCTGAACCCGATGTCCGAGGACGACAGTAGTCATTCCCCTTCCGAGCGGCCGGAGCGCCGCTCCTGGCTGGATCGCATCGGCGCGATGCTGTCCGGCGAGCCGACCACCCGCGAGGACCTGGTCGAGCTGTTGCGCGACGCCCAGTCGGACGGCCTGATCGCCGCCGACACCCTGCGCATGATGGAAGGCGCGATCGCGGTGTCCGACATGACCGTCGGCGACGTGATGATCCCGCGCGCGCAGATGGTCGCGCTGGAGGCCGACGCGGCGCTGCCGGAACTGGTCGCGCAGGTCGTCGAATCGGGCCATTCGCGCTTCCCGGTGCAGGGCGAGGACCGCGACGAGATCCTCGGCATCCTGCTGGCGAAGGACCTGCTGCGGGCCGTCTCCAGCGCCGAGCGCGCGACCAGCGTGCACGCGCTGCTGCGGCCGGCGGTGCTGATCCCCGAGTCGAAGCGGCTGAACGTGCTGCTGCGCGAGTTCCGCCAGTCGCGCAACCACATGGCGATCGTGATCGACGAGTACGGCGGCGTCGCCGGGCTGGTGACGATCGAGGACGTGCTGGAACAGATCGTCGGCGACATCGACGACGAGCACGACGAGGCCGAGGACCCCGAGGCGCTGATCGCGGCGCAGGCCGACGGCCAGTACGTGGTCGACGCGCTGACCCCGATCGAGGACTTCAACGAGCGCTTCGGCGCCGACTTCGACGACGACGAGTACGACACCATCGGCGGCCTGGTCACCGCGGCGATCGGGCACCTGCCGGAAGCCGGCGAGGAACTGACCCTGGGCCGCTTCGGCTTCCGCGTCGCCCGCGCCGACGCGCGCCGGCTGCACGCGCTGCACGTGAGCGTGCATGGCGAGGACTGACGCCGGCGCGCGGCCGGCCCGGCGCATCGGGCCGCTGGCGCTGCTGGCGCTGCTGGCGCTGCTGCTGTGCGCGCTGCCGGCGCTGGCCGCGACGCGCATCGGCGTCATGACGATGCAGCCGGGCGAGATCTTCTGGGAGCGCTTCGGCCACGACGCGATCGTGGTGGGGGACCCGGCGACCGGTGCGGCGACCAGCTACAACTTCGGCTTCTTCGACCCGACCGAGCCGGACTTCGTCGCCCGCTTCGTCCACGGCCGCATGCGCTACCGGCTGGTCGCGCTGCCGCTGCAGGAAGACCTCGCTTACTACCGCGAGGTCGGACGCGGCGTGTCGATCCAGTGGCTCGCCCTGGCGCCGGACCAGGCGCAGGCGCTGGCCGACGCGCTCGCGGTCAACGCGCGTCCGGAGAACGCGCGCTACGACTACGACTACTTCACCGACAACTGCGCCACCCGCGTGCGCGACGCGCTGGACCGCGCGCTCGACGGCCGCCTGCGCGAGCAGATCGCGGGCCGCTCGCGCGGCAACACCTTCCGCAGCGAGGCGGTGCGGCTGGCCTCGCCGGCGCCGTGGATGGCGCTGGGTTTCGATCTCGGCCTCGGGCCGTTCGCCGACCGGCCGCTGTCGCGCTGGGGCGAGGCCTTCGTGCCGATGCGCCTGGCCGACAGCCTGCGCGAGACGCGGCTGGCGGACGGGCGCCCGCTGGTGTGGTCGGAACAGATCCTGCTGCC
>DASRZN010000196.1:0-66397 GCA_035686325.1 Lysobacteraceae bacterium | reverse complement strand
GAGCGCGCCGTCGACTTCAGCAGCTACGGCTGGCTGGCGTGGATCGCCGGCCTGCTGTTCTCGGTGCTGGCCTTCCTGCACGGCCTGTTCGGCAACTGGGGCTGGGCGATCATCGGCCTGGTGGTGATCGTCAAGGCGCTGATGTTCCCGTTGTCGGCCGCGCAGTACAAAAGCGCGGCGAAGATGCGCCGCTTCCAGCCGCGCATCGAGCAGCTCAAGGAGCGCTACGGCGACGACAAGCAGAAGTTCCAGCTGGCGCTGATGGAGCTGTACAAGAAGGAGAAGATCAACCCGGTCGGCGGCTGCCTGCCGGTGCTGGTGCAGATGCCGGTGTTCCTCGCCCTGTACTGGGTGCTGCTGGAATCGGTGGAGCTGCGCCAGGCGCCGTGGATCGGCTGGATCCAGAACCTGACCGCGCCGGATCCCTATTTCATCCTGCCGGCGATCAACGTCGCCGTGACCTGGGCGACGCAGAAGCTCACGCCGATGCCGGGCATGGACCCGACCCAGCGCAAGCTGATGCAGTTCATGCCGATCGCGATGGGCGTGATGTTCGCGTTCTTCCCGGCGGGCCTGGTGCTGTACTGGGTGACGAACGGCTCGCTCGGCCTGTTGCAGCAGTGGTGGATGACGCGCAAGTACGGCGGCAGCGCACAGCCCGCGAAGGCCTGACCCGGCGTCCGGTTGCGAAGAAGCCCGCCGCGCGCGGGCTTCTTCGTTTGCGGCGCCAGGTTCTGCGAGGATGACGCGCATGGACACCGACACCATCGTCGCGATCGCCACCGCCGGCGGCTCGGCCGGGATCGGCGTGGTGCGGCTGTCGGGCCCGCGTTCGCCGGCGATCGCGCAGGCGCTCTGCGCCCGCACGCTGCGGCCGCGGCACGCGCACCATGTGCGCTTCCGCGATGCCGGCGGCGAGGTCATCGACGACGGCATCGCGCTGCATTTCGCCGCGCCGGCCAGCTTCACCGGCGAGGACGTGGTCGAACTGCAGGCGCACGGCAGCCCGCCGGTGCTGCGCGAACTAGTGGCGCGCTGCGTCGCGCTCGGCGCGCGGATGGCGCGGCCCGGGGAGTTCAGCGAACGCGCCTTCCTCAACGGCCGGCTCGACCTCGCCCAGGCCGAGGCGGTCGCCGACCTGATCGCGGCCGGCGACGCGCGCGCCGCCCGTGCCGCCCGCCGTGCTCTCGACGGCGTGTTCTCGCAGCGGGTCGATGCGCTGGCGGCGGACCTGCTGCGCCTGCGCGTGCACGTAGAAGCGGCAATCGACTTCGCCGACGAACCGCTCGACACGCTCGGCGGCGACGCGGTGCGGCGCGGGCTTGCGGGCACGCAGGCCGCGCTGGCCGGCTTGCTCGCCGAAACCGAACGCGGGCAGAAGCTGCGCGACGGGCTGCACGCGGTGCTGGTCGGCCCGCCCAACGCCGGCAAGAGTTCGCTGCTCAATGCGCTCGCCGGCAGCGAGCGCGCGATCGTCACCGACATCGCCGGCACCACCCGCGACCTGCTGCGTGAAACGCTGCGCGTCGACGGCCTCGAACTGACGCTGGTCGACACGGCCGGCCTGCGCGAGGGCGGCGACGCGATCGAACGCGAAGGCATGCGCCGCGCGCAGGCCGAACTCGCCCGCGCCGACCTCGCCCTGGTGGTGCTCGACGCGCGAGAACCCGATGCCGGCCGCGCCGCGGTCGCGCCGGCGCTGGCCGGCATCGGCCAGGTGCTGTGGCTGCACAACAAGGCCGACCTGCTCGATGCCCCGCCGACGCCGGCCGACGGCGAGAGCTTGGTGGTGTCGGCGCGCACCGGCCTCGGCCTGGACGCCTTGCATGCCCGCCTGCGGGCGCTCGCCGGCGCAGGCGACGCTTCCGAAGGGGCGTTCACCGCCCGCGCCCGCCATGTCGCCGCCCTGCGCAGTGCCGCCGGCGAGCTCGAAGCGGCCCTGGCCGCCTGCGATTCCGAGGCGCTGGAGCTCGCCGCCGAGTCGCTGCGCGCCGCGCACGACGCGCTCGGCGCGATCACCGGCAAGGTCGGCGCCGACGCGCTACTGGGTCACATTTTCGCCTCCTTCTGCATCGGCAAGTAGCCGCGCCGGGCGGCGGGAGTTGACAAACGGGCCGTCCTGTCGCGTCCTTAGCGGGGCGTGCGGCCTCCGTCGCACAGTCAGGGGAGCGTTTTCGATGTCCGTGAAGCCTTTGCAGGCGCGGCCGGTGTCCATGGGACTGGTCGCCGGCCTGGCCGTACTTTGCGCCGTGGCCGGGTGCAAGAAGGAAGACGCGGCGCCCGAGCCGGGCGCCAGCACCACCGCGCCCGCCGCGCAGCAACAGCAACAACAACAGGTCGCCGCCACGCCCGCCGTGTCCGAGAAGGTCGCCGCGATGGACGTCGACGCCCTGCGCCAGGCCGCCCGCAAGGCGCAGGCGGAGCAGCGCCTGTACGCGCCGGCCGGCGACAACGCGGTCGAGTACTACCTCGCGCTGCGCGACAAGGCCCCGGGCGATCCCGGCGTCGCCAGCGCGCTGACCGACCTCATGCCGTACACGGTCATCGCCACCGAGCAGAGCATCAACCGCGAGGACTTCGCCGAAGCGCAGCGCCTGTACGCGCTGCTGGAGAAGGCCGACCCCAACGCGCCGGCGCTGCCGCGCCTGAAGGACTCGATCGCCCGCCAACAGCAGGCGGTCGCCCAGCGCGCGGAGCAGGAGAAGGTGAAGGCCGAGGAAGAGGCCAAGCGCCAAGCCGAGCTGGAGAAGCAGCGCGCCGCCGACCAGCAGCGCGCGCAGCAGCAGGCGGCCCAGCAACTCGCCGCGCAGCAGGCCGAACAGCAGCGCCAAGAGCAGGCGCGGCAGGCGGAGCAGCAGCGCCAGGCCGAAGCGGCCGCCGCCGCGCAGCGCGCCGCCCAGCAGCGTCCTGCCCAGCAGCCGGCGCAGACCGCCGCGGCGCGCCCGAGCGCGAGCGCGAGCGACCTGCGTCCGATCAGCACGCCGGCGCCGCGCTATCCGACCGAGGCCTACCGCGCCGGCACCTCCGGCGAAGTCCAGGTCGAGTTCACCGTGGCGGCCGACGGCTCGGTCTCCGACGTGCGCGTGGTCCGCGCCAATCCGCCGCGGGTGTTCGACCGCGAGGCGGTCTCGGCGGTCAAGCGCTGGCGCTTCCAGCCGATCGGCGCGCCGGTGACCACCCGCCGCACCATCAGCTTCAACCCGGGGGGGTGAGGCACCGCGTCTAGCCGATGCCCCCCGGCATCGGCTGCGGTGCCGAACGCCCGGCCACGGATGGCCGGGCCGGGCGTTCCGAAGCCCGAGGGGTAGCGCCCAGGGCGGCAGCAACGGCGCCCATCGAAGCGGGCGTCCGGTCTTCCAGGCACGGCCGGGGCGATCAGTCCGCCGTTCGGGGATCCGTAGAGCGCAGCTTGCTCCGCTCGGTGCCCGCCGGCGGCGATGGCCGCGGAACAAGCCGCTCCAACCCGGGCAAGGTGACGCGGTTCGTCCCCTACTCCACCCGGCAGAACACCGCCTTCAGGTAGCGCGATTCCGGCGCCTGCGCCAGGAACGGGTGGTCCGGCCCGGCGCCGGCGACCTTCAGCACCTGCACGCCGCGGCCGGCGTAGAACGCGGCCCGGCGCAGCATGTCGAGGAACTGGTCCTCGCCGACCAGGCCGGTGCAGGAGAAGGTCGCGAACAGGCCGCCGGGCTTCACCACGCCCAGCGCCAGCTTGTTCATGTCGAGGTATTTCTTCAGCGCGGGGATGACCTGCTCGCGGTCCCGGGTCATCTTGGCGGGGTCCAGGACCACGATGTCGAAGCGCTCGCCGTTGGCGTGGGCGTCGCGCAGCCACGGGAAGATGTCGGCCTGCACGAAACGCGGCCGCACGTCGTTGAGCCGGGCGTTGCCGCGGGCGATGTCCAGCACCGCCTCGTCGATGTCGACGCCGACCACCTCGCTGGCCCCGCGCACCGCGGCGTAGACGCCGAAGCCGCCGGTGTTGCAGCACAGGTCGAGCACGCGCGCGCCGGCGGCGAACTGCGACAGCCACTGCCGGTTCTCGCGCTGGTCGGCGAAGAAGCCGGTCTTGTGCGCCCCGGCCGGATCTGCTCGGAAGCGGATGCCGTGCTCGGTGATGATCGCCGGCGCCGCCGGCTGCGAGCCGCGGAAGTCGAACGATTCCTGCTTCTGCACGTGCTCGTCGGCGAAGCTGTGGAAACGGCAGTCGGGAAACTGCGCGCGCAGCGCGTCCTGGATCCACTCGCGGTGGCGGAACATGCCGGCGCTGAAGAACTCCAGCACCAGCAGGTCGGCGTAGCGATCCACGACCAACCCGCTCAGGCCGTCGCCTTCGCTGTGCACCACCCGCCAGGCGTCGCTGACTTGGTCCAGCCGCAGCAGCTCGCGGCGCAGGGCCACCGCGTCGGCGATCCTGCGCGCGAACCACGCCGCGTCCACCGGCACGTCCCGGCGCGTCTCGAGGATGCGTACGGCGATCCGCGAGTGGCCGTTGTAGAAGCCGCGGCCGATCCACTCGCCGTCGACGCCGATGACGTCGACGATGCTGCCGGGCTTGGGCCGGACCGCGGGCTTTTCCACCAGCTTCTGGAAGATCCAGGGGTGGGACGATTTCCAGGCGTTCTTCAGGCGGACGGTGGGCAATTCACTCATCCCGCCATTCTACGGCGCGGCGGGATGACGGCCCCCGCAACGGAAACGGCCGCCTCGCGGCGGCCGTTCCAAGGACGGATCAGGAAACCGCGGTCAATTGCCGGCGCGCAGGGACGGAGTCGGAGCGTACTCGCGCAGCTGCTCCTGCGAAGCCCGCGCCCGCGCCTCGCGCTCGGCCACCGTCTCGCAGCGCTTGGTCACCAGGTTGGTCCCGGTCTTGCGTTCGCGGTAGCAGACCAGGCGCGAGCCCTCGTCTGAGGCCAGGGTGGCCTTGATCTGGCTGAGCGCGTTCGACAGCTCGGTGCGCTCTGCCTCGTTGAGCTCGTCCAGCGAGGTCACGCCGTCCAGCATCTCGAAGACCCTGTCCTGCGCGCGACGCATGCGGGCGAGGTCGGCATTGCTGAACTTGGAGTACTCGCCGGTCGGCTGGTCGAGCTTGGCGCGCAGCGCGTGCTGGGTGGCGAGGATCTCGGGCACGGTGTCGTCCACGCCGTTGTCGTCGGCGAACGCAGGCCCGGCGGCCAGCGCGAACAGGGCGGCAAGGACGAAGGTCTTGAGCGGAAATGCGTTCATCTTGTGGAACCAGGGAGGGTTGGAAGCCGCAGGTCAGCATATCCCCGGGTGCTTGTCCATAGGCCATCCGCCGTGGGTCAGGCGGCCGCGCGCGGCTGGAACTGCTCCTCCTCGGTCGAGCCCTTCAAGGCCACCGTCGAGGACTGCCCGCACTGGATCACCTGGGTCACCGCGTCGAAATAGCCGGTCCCGACCTCGCGCTGGTGCTTGACCGCGGTGAACCCCTGTTCGGCGGCCGCGAACTCGGCCTGCTGCAGTTCGACGAAGGCGCTCATCTGCCGCTGCGCGTAGCCGTGGGCGAGGTGGAACATCGAGTAGTTGAGCGCGTGGAAGCCGGCCAGGGTGATGAACTGGAAGCGATAGCCCATCGCCGCCAGCTCGCGCTGGAAGGTCGCGATCGTGGCGTCGTCCAGGTGCTGCTTCCAGTTGAAGCTCGGCGAGCAGTTGTAGGCCAGCAGCTTGCCCGGGAACTTCGCGTGGATCGCTTCGGCGAAGGCGCGCGCGAAGGCGAGGTCCGGCTTGCCGGTCTCGCACCAGACGAGGTCGGCGTAAGGCGCGTAGGCGAGCCCGCGCGACACCGCCTGCTCCAGCCCCTTGCGGGTCTTGTAGAAGCCCTCGACGGTGCGCTCGCCGGTGCAGAACGGCCGGTCGTTGTCGTCCACGTCGCTGGTCAGGAGGTCGGCCGCCTCGGCGTCGGTGCGGGCGACGACCAGGGTCGGCACCCCGCACACGTCCGCCGCCAGGCGCGCGGCGACCAGCTTCTCGACCGCCTCGCGGGTGGGCACCAGCACCTTGCCACCCATGTGCCCGCACTTCTTGACGCTGGCCAGCTGGTCCTCGAAGTGCACGCCGGCGGCACCGGCCTCGATCATCGCCTTCATCAGCTCGAACGCGTTGAGCACGCCGCCGAAGCCGGCCTCGGCGTCGGCGACGATGGGCTGCAGGAAATCGATGTCGTCGCGGCCCTCCGCGTGATGCAGCTGGTCGGCACGCAGCAGCGCGCTGTTGATGCGCTTGACCACCTGCGGCACCGAGTTGGCCGGGTATAGCGACTGGTCCGGATACATCTCGCCGGCGAGGTTGGCGTCGGCGGCGACCTGCCAGCCGGACAGGTAGATCGCCTTCAGCCCGGCCTTGACCTGCTGCATCGCCTGGTTGCCGGTGAGCGCGCCGAGCGCGTTGACGAAGTCTTCCGTGTGCAGATGGCGCCACAGCTTCTCCGCGCCCAGCCGCGCCAGCGAGTGCTCGATCGCGACGGTGCCGCGCAGCCGCACGACGTCTTCGGGCGAGTACGGGCGGGCGATGCCCTGCCAGCGCGGGTTGCTGGTCCAGTCGATGCGCAGGTGTTCGGCGGTGGGCAGGGCGGTGGTCATGGTGGCGGTCCTTCGGTCGGTGGCGGTGGCCGGTGGCGGGAAACGCGAATCAATCCAGGCGTGCGTACGCCGGCAGGGTGAGGAAGTCGGCGAGGGTGTCGGCGTGGGTGAACTCGTCGAGCAGGGCGATCGCCTCGTCGATGCGCCCGGCGCCCGGCAGGCGCATGCGCTCGGCCAGGCGGGCGGGCAGTCCGATCAGCGCGCGCTCGAACAGCACGTCGTCGATCGGCGTGCCGTCGTCCAGGTGCAGCGGGATGCCGTCGCTGCCCGGCAGCGCCGGCGCGTGCAGCCACTGCCACAGCTGCGCGCGTGCGATCTCGGCGGTGGCCGCGTCCTCCATCAGCCAGTGGATCGGCACGCAGCCGTTGCCGTCGAGCCAGGCGGCGAGGTAGCGCACGCAGACCTCGACGTTGTTCTCGAAGCCGGCGCGGGTGATCGTGCCCAGCGACGGCGCAATCAGTGCCGCAGCCAGCGCGTCCTCGCCGCGCGCGACGACGTCCTCGCGCAGCACCGCGTGCTGGTGCGGGGCCTCGCCCGCCATGTGCGCGTCGAACACCGCGCGCGCCAGCGGCACCAGTGCCGGGTGCGCGACCCAGGTGCCGTCGTGGCCCGCGCGCACCTCGCGCAGCTTGTCGGCGCGCACCCGCTCGAGCGCCTGCTCGTTGGCGGCGACGTCGCCGGCGATCGGGATCTGCGCCGCCATCCCGCCCATCGCGTGCGCGCCGCGTTTGTGGCAGGTGTGCACCAGCAGTTCCGAATACGTCGCCAGGAACGGCTGGGTCATCGTCACCTGCGCGCGCTCGGGCAGGACCCGGCCACGGTGGGCGCGGAAGGTCTTGAGGTAGGAAAAGATGTAGTCCCAGCGCCCGCAGTTGAGGCCGGCCGCGCGCGCGCGCAGGGCATGCAGGATTTCGTCCATCTCGAACGCCGCCGGCAGCGTCTCGATCAGCACGGTGACTTTCATCTGCCCGTGCGGCAGGCCGAGCGCGCGCTCCAGGTGCGCGAGCACGTCCTCCCACAGCGCCGCCTCCTCCATGCACTCGAGCTTGGGCAGGTAGAAGTACGGGCCGCGGTCCTTCGCCGCCAGCGCCTGGGCGTTGTGGAAGGCGAACAGGCCGAGG
The DNA here is from genome assembly GCA_035686325.1 of Lysobacteraceae bacterium. Classification (GTDB taxonomy): domain Bacteria; phylum Pseudomonadota; class Gammaproteobacteria; order Xanthomonadales; family Xanthomonadaceae; genus JABFWF01. The sequence continues at coordinate 58,677 of DASRZN010000196.1, read as the reverse complement.
TCGAACAGCGAGGCCGAGATCGGCTCGCCGTCCACCCGCACGTGCTTCTCCTCGAGGTGCCAGCCGCGCGGGCGCACCAGCAGCACCGCCTGGCCGGCGAAGGGCTTGAGCACGTAGTGCTTGGCGCCGTCGGGCGCCATCCAGTCGAGCGTTCCCTCGACCGCCTTCTTCAGCGCGCGCTGGCCGGTGAGCAGGTTGGCCCAGGTCGGTGAGGTGGAGTCCTCGAAATCGGCCATGTAGCAGTTCGCGCCGGAATTGAGCGCGTTGATGACCATCTTCGGATCGGTCGGGCCGGTGATCTCGACCCGGCGGTCCCGCAGGGCAGCCGGCAACGGCGCGACCCGCCAGTCGCCCCCGCGGATCGCGCGGGTGTCGGCGCGGAAGCCCGGAAGCGCGCCGGCGTCGAACTCCGCCTGGCGGGCGCGGCGCGCCGCCAGGCGCTGCCGGCGCGCCGGCTCGAAGCGGCGGTGCAGCTCGGCCAGCAGCGCCAGCGCGGGCGGCGGCAGCAGCTGCGCCTGGCCCGGCAGCTGGTGGCCGACCTCGATGGCCCGTGGACTCCCGGGGATGGGCTCCGCTTGCAGTACGGCCGACATGGCGCTGGCTCCTGTCCGTGGGAGCCCAGACCGTACGGGGGCGTCTTGCTATTTGACAAAGCAGTTTTGCCAATAGGTACCATAAGGCAAACTTATAGATGGCCTTCACTCATGGCCGACCGGCGACCTGCTACGCCGCGCTTCTCCTACAAGGGCGACCGCCTCAAGCCGCTGCGGGCCTTCTGCCAGGTCGTGCGGCTGGGGTCGGTGTCGCGCGCGGCGGAGGCCCTGTATCTCAGCCAGCCGGCGGTGACCCTGCAGCTGCAGGCGCTGGAGCGCGAGTTCGGCGTGCGCCTGCTTGACCGCAGCGGCCGCCGGCTGTCGCCGACCCGCGAGGGCGAGGCGCTGTACGCGCTGGCACGGCCGCTGGTGGAGGGCATCGACGGGCTCGACGCCGCGTTTCGCGCCGAGGTCAGCGGCCTGGACGTGGGCGAGCTGGACATCGCCGCCGGCAGCTCGACCATCCTCTACCTGCTGCCGCGCTTCGTCGACGCCTTCCGCCAGCGCCAGCCGGAGGTGCGGCTGAAGCTGCACAACGTCACCGGCGCCGGCGGGCTCAACCTGCTGCGCTCGGACGCGGTCGACTTCGCGGTGGGCTCGATGCTGGACGTGCCACCGGACCTGGATTACGCGCCGATCTTCGAATTCGAGCCGATGCTGATCACGCCGGTCGACCATCCGCTCGCCGGCAAGCCCGATCTCACGCTCGAGGACCTGTCGCCCTATGGCCTGATCCTGCCGCCACGCCGGTTGACCACCTACCGGATGGTGGACCTCGTGTTCCAGCGCAACCGGGTGCCGTACACGGTCGCGCTGGAGGTCGGCGGCTGGGAGGTGATCAAGCAGTACGTGGCGATGGGCCTGGGCATCTCCATCGTCACCGCGATCTGCCTGACCGACGCCGATCGCGCGCGCTTGGCGGCGCGTTCGCTGGCGCCGTGGTTCCCGTCGCGCAGCTACGGCGTGGTGATGCGCAAGGGCAAGCTGCTGTCGCCGCAGGCGCGCGCGTTCGTGGAACTGGTGCGCAACGGCAAGGAGTGAGCGCCGGGCGGCGCGTCACTCGGCTGCCTGGCGGCGCACCCACTCGACGTAGCCGCGATAGTGGTGCAGCACGAAACCGCCGAAGGCGGGACTGGCGCCCAGCGCGCGCTCGGTCAGGCGCATCTCGCGCGCGAGGTCGGCTTCGGTCAGGTGGTTGAACGTGACCTTGCGCGGTTCGCTCGGGCTCAACTCCAGGCCGATCACCACCTTGCGGCCGGCGCGCGCCGCGTAGGCGATCTCCGCCTCGGCGTGGTCGACGATGCCGTCGTTGCCTTCGGCTTCGTTGCGGTAGTCCATCAGCGCGACGTAGTCGGTCAGGTCGGCGACATGCTCGCTCATCGGGCGGGTGTTGCCGCGCCATTCGATCCGGATGTTGTCCCACCAGAACGGCATCGCCGGGCCGATCGCGAGCCGCTGGCCCGACGCGGCCTTGCGTCGCGCGAAGTCGGCGGTCATGTCGAGGAAGCCGAGCAGCAGTTCGGTCCGGCGCGTGTCCCAGGCGTCGAGCAGGTGCGGTTCGATGTCGTAGTTCACGCCGTCGAAGCGCTCGCCCTCCGCTGCGGCGGCGTTGTAGTCGAGCACGCGCTGGAACATCGCGCCGGCCTCGTCCAGCCGGCCCGGCAGCACGTATTCCTCGGTCTTCAGGTAGGCCGATCCCAGCAGCGCGTAGACCTTGAAGCCATCGTCGTGGGCCCGCGCGATGAAGCGGCGATAGGCCTGGGGTCGGTCGACGATCAGGTTGCGGCCCTGCCACGCGTCGGCGTACAGGTAGAGCACATTGACGTCCTTGTCGCGCAGGAAGGCGAAGGCCTCGTCGGCCATCGTCCGGGACTCGACCATCGCGTAGGCGTCGCGCTCCCACACCCACACCGCGCGGTCTTGCGCCGCCGGCGCCGCCGCGGCGCGCAGCGGCAGGGCCAACGCCAGCGCCAACAGCAGCGGCAGCAGCGCCCTCATGGCGCGGTCCCGGCGCGCACCTGCAGCGGGATCCGGTAGCGCCCGGCGCCGAGGCTGTGGCCGGTGTCCGGATGCGACGGAATCACCGCGACGAAGTAGCGGCCCGGCGCGAGCTTGCCGAGGTCGACCGCGACCGGCACCTCGCGCCGCGCATGCGCCGGCAGCTGCAGCGCGGCACCGTAGTACTCGCCCACTTCGACGCCGTCCTCGCCGCTCACCACCACCAGCGGCACGAAGGTCGGGCTCGGCGTCGCCGCGTCGTTGGCGAACAGGGCGGACACCTGGATGCGCGCGGCCGGCGTCGACGGCGGCAGGTCGACCGTGCGCACGGCGAAGGGTGGGCCGGCGACGGTGTCCGCTTGGGCGGACGCGGGCGGCGGTTCGACGTAGGCGACCAGCGCCGGCGCGGCGCCTTCCGGCGACAGCTCGCCTTCGCGGCCGAAGCGGTCGTTGGCGGCGCGGAACGCGGCGAAGCGCGCTTCCACCTGCGCCGCGGTGGTCGGGTCGTTCGCGGGCTCGATCGCCATGCCGTCCGACAACGCGTAGAGCTGACCGCGGTTGAGGTACCACGCGCCGGACACGAAGTCGGTGAGCAGGGTCTTGCTCTGCTTGAGCGGGATATCGTGGACGTTGCGGAACGCTGGCGACAGGTCCAGGCCCTTGCCGAGCCACGTCGCGCGCGCCGGCCGCTTCAAGCCGTGGCGGTGCGCGAGGAACGCGAGCAGCGAGGGCGCCACGTCCAGGTGCGAGGACACCGCGCGGATCCGTCGCGGCTGCTTCAGCAGCGGCGAATGGATCAGCAGCGGCACGTGGTAACGCTCGATGCGATCGGCCATCGGCAGCTCAGGCAGGCGGTGGTCGCCGGTCACCACGTAGATCGTGTTGGCATAGGCCGGCGTGCGCGCCTCGGCCTCGAAGAAGGCGCGCAGCGCGTCGTCGGTGTACAGCACTGACTGGTAGATCGGCGCGAAGGCCGTGTAGGCGGCGCGCGCGTCGCCGGCGATGCCCAGCGCGTCCAGCCGCTGCGCGAAGCGCGCGTGGTATGCGGCCTGGCCCGGGAAGCTGTAGGGCGTGTGCATGCTGATCGTCTGGATCACCCGCAGCGTGGGCGCGTCGCCCGCCGGGGCGCCGTCGGCCAGCACGCGGCGGATCAGCTCGCCGTCGGCGTAGCCCCAGCTGAGGTCGCCGCCCGGGCTACGCGGGTAACCCGTGCCGAAGTCGTGGATGTCGACGATCCGCTGCACGCCCTGCCGCTGCAGGTAAAGCCGCTCGTTGTCGAAGTCGGCATCGGTGCCGATGTAGAAACTCGTGCTGTAACCCTGCGCGGCGAGCAGCGACAGAAGCCCCGCGTGCGGCGGCATCCGTTCGCCGAGCGCGGCATAACCCTCCGCGCCGAACGGCAGCGACCCGAACAGCGAGGGCAGCACGCCGAAGGTGCGCCCCTGGTTGGCGAGGAAGTTGTCGAAATAGAGGCTGCGCGTCGCCAGGTCGTCGAGGAACGGCGTGAAGCTGCCGAGCGTCGCGTCCGGTCCCGAGAACGACCGGCCGAGGCCCTCGACGATCACGAACACCAGGTGCGGCGGCGCGTCCCCGTCGGCGAACAGCGGGCCGAGCACGTCCGGCGTGCGCTCCTCATGCACGAAGGGATGGCGCGGGTCGGCCGTTCCCGCGTGCGCACTGGCGACGGCGGCCGCCGTGGGCGCAGGCGCATCGTCGCGCCGCAGCCAGCGCAGGTTCTCGGCGACGAAGTACGCCGGCTTGTCGAGCGCCAAGGCATAGGCGTCCTCGCGCGGCCAGTCGGCGGCGGCCGGCTGCAGCGGCGGCAGCCAGGCCAGCGCGCAGGCCAGCGGCAGGGCGAATGCGAGCGCGCGCGGGGTGCGCGGTCGCCAGCGCGCCAGTGGGCCCAGCGCCAGCCACAGCAGCGCCGGCGGCACGATCCAGCCGGCCAGGGCCAGCGCGTCGGTGCGCGCGCCGGCGCCGACGGTGGTGCGCAATTCGGCGAACGAATAGCCGAACAGTTCGGCGCCCAGCGGCACCCGGGCGGCGAGGTGGAACTGCTCCAGCGCGATCCGCGCCAGCAGCCAGGCCGTGAACAGCAGGCCGACCGCGACCACGCGCGCATGCGGGCCGCGCAGCCGCAGCAGTGGCCAGGCGAGCAGGAACAGCAGCGGCAACGCGCGCAGCAGCAGCAACACGCCGCCGGCGAAGGACGCCGCGCCGATGCGCCAGGCATCGGAGGCGCCCGTCGGCGGCAACCCCGCGTACAGCGACCACAGGCCGAGCGCGGCTTCTGCCAGCAGCAATGCCGGCAGCAGCGGGAGAAAACGCGCGAACGCGCCGCGGTCGTCCCGCCGCATCGCGGTCACCAGCGCAGGTAGAGCGCGCCCGATACCGCGCGCTCGTCGAAGCCGTCCACGTTGTTGGCGATGTTCGCACCGAGCTTGAAGCCCCAGCGCGGATCCGGGAAGCGCACCCAGGCCACGCCCAGCGAGGCGCTGCTGCGACGGATGGTCTCGCCGGTGGCGCCGCCGACCTCGTCGACGCTGCGGCCGGTGCCGGCACTCATCTCCAGATAGTCATCGGCGTTGCCGGCGTAGTACCAGCGCGCGAGGCCGCGGTGGCTGAGGCTGCCGCCGCCCACGCCCGGCACGTGCAGCGCGCGGTAGCGGTAATACCAGTTGCCGAGGTAGCGGCCGACGCCGACGCCGTACATGTCGACGCCGGGGCCGCCGAATTCGAGGCGGTCGTAGCTGCCAGACAGCTCCCAGCCGCTGCCCACCCCCTGGAACACCTCGACGCGCCACGCGCGCCGCGCGAACAGGCCGTCCGGATCGCCGTGCTGGTACCGCAGGTTGGCGTAGGCGCGCGACCACAGCGGCGCGTAGGCGTCCAGCGCCCACGCGGTGTCGCGGCGATCGAAGCGGTCGGCGTGCAGCAGTTCCAGGCCCAGCGAGCCGTGCGCGAAGTGGCGGCGCAGGGTGACGTTGGATTCGTTCCAGGCGTCGCGGTCGGGGTCGAAAGTGGTGTGCTCGGCGCCGATGCGCAGCGACCACGTGTAGCCGCCGGCGGTGACGTCCGGGTTGGCGGTGCGCGGCTGCAGGGTGGCGACGAGGTCGGCGACTTCCTGCGCCGGCAGCCCGCGCGCGCCGGCCGCCTCGAAGGACGCGCGCGCGCCGGCGAGGTCGCCGGCGGAGCGCTGCGCGCGGCCGAGCGCGACCTGCGCGTCCGGCGAATCCGGCTGCAGGGCGGCGCGCCGCGCGTAGGCGTCGACCGCCTGCGCGGGCCGATCGCTCCACAGGTACATGTCGCCCAGCGCCGACCACGCGTCCGCGTAGTCGGGCTTGGCCGCGGTCACCGCGAGCAGGTCGGCCTCGGACTCCGGCCAGCGCGCCATCCACGCATAGGTGCGGCCGCGCGCCAGCAGCACGTCGCTGTTGCCGGGCGAGGTCTGCAGCATCGCGTCGTAGCGGGCGAGCGCCTCGGCTTCGCGGTCGGACGTCGCCAGCGCACGCGCCTCGGCGAGCTGCTCGGCGAAGCCGGGTTGCGGCGGCGCCTCCTGGGCGAAGGCGGGCAACGCCGGGGACAGGGCGATGGCGGCGGCGAGCGCCAGCGGGCGCGGCAAACGGGTCATGTAAGGGTTCCTGTGCAAGGTCACGCGCCACTCGTCTCGGTCGGTCGCGCCGCCGCGGGCACCGGCTTGTCGGCCAGCGCCGGGGCGTGCACCGTGTCCATGTCCTGTTGCCAGCTCGCGTGCCGTTGCATGCGGCCCCAGCGGCGGCTGCGGCCGCCCACGCCGAACACCCAGCGGAAGATGCCGAGGAGGCGCCAGACCGAGGTCAGCTGGCGATAGCCGAAGTTCTCCAGGATCGCGACGATGAACAGCCGCAACTGTTGCGACGGGCGCGAGTACAGGTGGAACGACAGTTCCTCCAGCAACAGTGCGTTGACCGACAGCAGCACGCCCAGGCCGACCGAGGCGAACAGGAACACCCCGAACGCCTCCGGCGACAGCAGCCCGGCGATGAACAGCACAATCACGGCGACGTAGCCGGCCACTTCGATCAGCGGGCCGATGCATTCGAAGATGAACATGAAGGGGAAGGCCAGCCAGCCGACCGCGCCGCCGTTGCGGCGGAACATCAGCCGCCAGTTCGGCAGCAGGCTCTCGACCAGGCCCTGCTGCCAGCGCGCGCGCTGGCTGCGCAGCGAGTGCAGGTCCTCCGGCGCCTCGGTCCAGCAGATCGGATCGGGGACGAAGGTGATCCGGTAGGCGCGGCGCTCCTCGCGCAGGGTGCGGTGCAGGCGCACCACCAGGTCCATGTCCTCGCCGACGGTGTCGGTGCGGTAACCGCCGGCGGCGATCACGCGTTCCTTGTAGAACACGCCGAACGCGCCGGAGATGATCAGCAGCGCGTTCATCGGCGACCAGCCCAGGCGCCCGAACAGGAACGCGCGCAGGTATTCGACCGTCTGGAACATCGCCAGCAGGCTGCGCGGCAGATCGATCTTGGCCAGGTGGCCGTTCTCCACGCGGCAGCCGTTGACCACGCGGATCACGCCGCCGGCGGCCACCGTGGTCGAGTCCTCGAGGAACGGCTGGACCACGCGGGTCAGGCTGTCGTGCTGCAGGATGCAGTCGGCGTCGACCACGCAGAACAGCGGGTAGCGCGCGCAGTTGATGCCGGCGTTGAGGGCGTCGGCCTTGCCGCCGTTCTCCTTGTCGACCAGGCGCACGCGGGCGTGGGTCGGCGAGGCGAACACCCGGCGCACCGGCGCGGTCGGCAGGCGGCGGCGGTAGGCCTCCGGGAACTCGACCAGCGAGAACGCCTCGACCACCGCCTCCAGGGTGCGGTCGGTCGAGCCGTCGTTGACGACCAGCACCTCGTACTCCGGGTAGCCCAGCTGAAGCAGCGAGCGGATCGAGGAGACGATCGTGCGTTCCTCGTTGTAGGCCGGGACGATGATCGTCACCGGCGGCTGGTAGCGCGCGAAGTTCTTCAGCAGCATGCGTCCGCCGTGCTCGCGCATGTAGCGGATCACGCCGAACACCGAGACGTAGTTGAGGCAGAGGTAGGCGATGTTGAGGCCGATGAAGTAGGCGAAGAACACCCACTGCATCCAGTCCATGGCGGCGACCAGCGCCGGCGGCAGGGTCAGGTTCATCGCTGGACTCCAAGGCGTTGCTCGGCCAGCACCTGGTCGAGGATGTCGCGCGCGTAGGGATCGACCAAGCCGCCGCGCAGCGAGTCGGGATCCTGGCTGTGCAGGCGGAACAGGCGGACCAGCGCCTGCGCCGCGCGGTAGCGCACCCACCACTGCGCGTCGGACAGCATCGGCAGCAGCAGCCACTCGTCGTCCTTCTCGCCCAGCCGGCCGAGCGCGGTGGCGGCGTGCATGCGCACGTGCCAGCGCTCGCGGCCGAGCAGGCCGCGCACCAGGTGCAGGTCGCGCGGGTCCTCGAGCACCTGCAGGCAGGTCGAGATCAGGTGCTCGTCCTGCGAGGACTGCAGGATCCGGCGGATCACCGGCGCGGCGTCGGTCGGGCTGATGTCGGCGAGGAAGCGCACCAGCCGCGGCGCGGCCTCGGCATTCGCCTGCAGGGCGACTTCGCCCAGCTCCCTGGACACGATCGCGGTGTCGGCCTCGCGCAGGATCTCGGCGACGCCGCTCTGCGACCAGTCGAGGCGGGCGACGATCTGCGGCACGAACAGCGCGACCGCGCGCTCGTTGTCGACCTGCATCAGCGCGCGCGCCGCCGACAGCGACACGATCGCGCTGGGCGCGTGCAGGAAGCGGGCGAGGCGGTCGAAGTCGTCGCGCTCGCGCAGGTGGCCGAGCGCGATGATCGCGACCACCCGGTCGTGGAATCCGCCGCGATCCAGCATCGCGCGCAGCTGGTCGCCGGCGCCGGCCTGCCCGGCCGCCTTCCGCAGCGGCGGCGAGCCGCCCGGCGGCAGCGCCGCGTGCAGCTGGTTCCAGGCCTCGATGAAGCCGGACACGTCGGCGCGCGCGAGCCTGGGCACGTCGGCCGCGCTGCCGTGCACCACGTCCGACAGGATCGCGCCCCACACCCGCGCCGCCTCGTCGTGGATGCGCTGCTTGCGCAGCATCGCCTGGCGCATGCCGACGATCACCAGCAGCATGATCACCGCCACGCACACCACCACCACGCCCAGCCAGAAGGCGAAGACCAGCTTCGCGTCCGCACCACTCAGGAAATCCACGGGCTCACCTCGGTTCGCTTTGGCCGGACTTCCGCCCGCAGGCGACGTCCGGCCGTTGACAGGTCCCGCGAGGGACCGGATAACACCTGCTGCCGGCGTCCATGCACGCCATGCCTTCGGGGGAAAGGCGATGCGTATCCGCAAGTCCTGGCTGGTCGCGATCCTGCTGCTCGGCCTCGCCGGCGGCGCGTTCGGCGTCTGGGTGCTGCTGCACCCGGCGAGCCTGTTCGTGCAGCCCTGGCGCGCCGAACGCAGCCAGATGTCCGACCGCGTCCTGTTCGGCCCCTACCCCGTCGAGGCCGACTTCGTCGCGCTCGAAAAGCGCGGCGTGACCACCATCATCAGCCTGCTCGATCCCGCAATCCCCTACGAGAAGGTGCTGCTCGCGCAGGAACGCGAACGCGCCGCGCGCCACGGGATGCAGGTGCGCAACTTCCCCATGGCGAGCATCCTCGGCCGGTCCTTCGGCGCGGACTACATCAAGAACTCCCGGGCCGCCGCGCAGGCCGCGCTGGCCGCCGAAGGCACCGCCTACATCCACTGCTACCTCGGCCTGCACCGGGCCAAGAACGTGCAGAAATACCTGGCCCAGTTCGGCGCCACCGCCGACTACCGCGGCAGCGTGGCCGGCACCCGTCCGGCCGACACCCAGGCGCTGGACCGCGCCAACTTCGCCTTCATGGACGGCCGCTACGACGCGGCGCTGTCCGAGCTGGCGACGATCCGCGCACCCGGCCCGGGGGCGCTGCAGCTTGCCGGATGGGCGCACTACCGCAAAGGGGAGATCGCGCAGGCGCGTGAACGCTTCAGCCGCGCGCTGGCGCTGGATGCCGGCGACCTCGAGTCGCGCACCGGCCTGGCCTACTGCGCCCTGCGCGACGGCGAACCCGACCAGGCCGCGGCCGGCTTCGAGGCGGTGCTGCGGGCGCGGCCGGGCGACGGCGCGGCGATCGAGGGCCTCGCCCACGCACGCCACCGGCAGGGGCGCGATGCCGACGCGATCGCCCTGTTCCGGCAGGCGCTGGCGCGCAACCCCGACAACGCGGAAACCCGTGCGATGCTGGACCGGCTCCAAGCTGCTCCCCCTGCCGCCGCGGCCACTGCGGGCGCCGCGACCGAATGAAAAAACCGGGACGCCGACGGGCCGCGGGATGGCGGCCTCGTCTCGTCGGTTCCCCGGGCCGCCGCCGGCGCTGCGCGTCCCTCGGGCAGGGGCGGGTGCGGCGGCCAGGCAGGCGCTACTGCCGGTAACTACGCACTAAGCGTGCCAACCCGGTCACATTCTTTCACGGCTTTTTCACGAACGCGCAGGCCGAAGGTCAGGGCGTGCCGTGGTGGCGCCCCTGCCACGGGCGGTACCAGGCGCGGATGCGGGCGATGTCGGCGGCCATGTCGTCCCCGAGGTCGAACGGCGGTCCGATCCCGATGACCTTGTCCGGGTAGTGGAAGTAGGCCGGCAGCACCGGCACGCCAGCGGCGTGGGCGATCTTCCAGAACCCCGGTTTCCAGTGCTCGACCGGCTTGCGTGTGCCCTCAGGGGCCAAACCGAACCAAAATTGTTCGGCACTGACAATCAGCGCCGCCGCCTGCTCGACCACGCCCTGCGCCGCGGTGCGGTCCACCGAGATCACGCCGAGCCGGCGCAGCAGCACCCCGAGCGGCCACCAGAACAGCTGGTGCTTGCCGAGAATGCGAATGTCCAGCCCGAGCGCGAGCTTGGCGGCGAAGCCCCAGATCCCGTCCCAGTTCGACGAGTGCGGCGCGCCGATCAGGACCAGCTTCGGGATGTCGGGAAACGCCCCGACCATGCGCCAACCGCCCAGCCGCAGCACCGTGCGCCCGACCCAGCGGGTGAATCGGTTGGGCGGAACGCGGGGGGCATGGGGCGGCAGCGGCAGGATCGATCCCGGCGGCGGGAGGACGGGTTGCAGGGGGGCATCGGCCATGCGTCAGTCCCAGTCGCGACGGGTCCGCTCGCGCTTGAGCGTGCTGCGGCCGCGCTTGGCCTCCAGCCGGCGCTGCCTGGAGGCGCGGGTGGGGCGGGTGGCGATGCGCGGGGTCGGCGCGCGCAGGCCGGCGGCGATGAAGGCGGCCAGGCGTTCGCGCGCGTCCTCGCGATTGCGTTCCTGGGTGCGGAAGCGCTGGGCGCTGATCACCAGGGTGCCGGCGTCGGTCAGGCGGCGGTCGCGGCGGGCGAGCAGCCGCGCACGCACCGCCTCGGGAAGCGACGGCGAGCCTGCCACGTCGAAGCGCAACTCGACCGCGGTCGCAACCTTGTTGACGTTCTGCCCGCCGGGGCCGGCCGCGCGTACGAAACGCTCGACCAGCTCCGCGTCGGGGATCTCCAGCGTGGGCGAGACCTGCAGCATGCGGGGGATTGTAGGGGCGGCGCGCGCATGCGGAATGGGTCGCGCGGGTCAGGCGAGGTCGGGCGGCACGGCGTCGAACAGCGCGAGCGCGCGCCGGAAGGCGTCGTCGGGCGGCGCGGTCACCACCACCGTGGCGCCCGTCGCCGGGTGCGGGAAGCGCAGCCGCCAGGCGTGCAGCAGCATGCGGTGGATGCCGAGCATGCGGAAGTTGCGGTTGTGGCGGCCGTCGCCGTGGCTGCTGTCGCCGACCAGGTGGTGCGAGGCGTGCTTGAGGTGTCGGCGGATCTGGCGAAAGCGGCCGGTGAGCGGGCGCGCGCGCAGCAGCGCGTAACGGGAGGTCGGAAAGCCGGCCGAGGGCAGGGAGAGCTCGCAGGTGGCAAGTCGCTCGAAGGCGGTCACCGCTTCCTTCTTCAACGGCTTGCCGGGGCCGCCGTCCAGCGGATGGTCGATGACGAACGCCGGCTCCGGCCAGCCGCGGCAGACCGCCAGGTATTCCTTGTCGAACGCGGCGCGCACCGCGGCCGCGCGCGCGGCCGGATCGACCGGCGGCGCGCTGGCCATCAGCGCCTTGCCCAGCGCGGAGGCGGCGTCGCGGTCGAAGGCGACCAGCAGGCAGCCGCTGGTGGCGCGGTCCAGGCGGTGCACCAGGAACACCGGCCTGGCGAACTGCGCGCGCAGGCGGTCGGCGGCGAAGTCGGTTTCGCCGCGCGCCAGCGCGCTGTCGTGGACCATCAGCCCGGCCGGCTTGGCGACGACCGCGAGGCGTTCGTCCTCGTACAGGATGGGCAGCGCGTCGGTGGGCAAAAATCCGGGCATTGCGTGCAAGACATTGCGTAGAGCGGAGCTTGCTCCGCCGTGGGAGGCACACGATAGCGGAGCAAGCTCCGCTCTACGGGCCGGCGGAAGGCGCAGGGATTCGCGCCATCGGGCAGCGGTCGGGAGCGCTCGCTCGGGCGCCGGTGTCAGGCCGCGAGCGGCTGCCGGCGATCCAGGCGGCGGTAGCCGAGGGCTTCGGTCAGGTGCGCGGTGGCGATCGCCTCGCTGCCGGCGAGGTCGGCGATGGTGCGGGCGACGCGCAGGATCCGGTGCATCGCGCGCGCCGACAGCTGCAGGCCGTCGATCGCGCGTTCGAGCAGGGCCTGGTCGGACGGCGCCAGCCGGCAGTGCGCCAGGGTCGCCGCCTGGTCCAGGTGCGCGTTGCAGCGGCTGGCGCGCGCCTGTTGCAGCGCGCGCGCCGCGACCACGCGCGCGCGCACCGTCGCGCTGGGTTCGCCGGCGGGCGCGTCGGGGCGCAGTTCGGCCGGCGGCAGCCGCGGCACGTCCACCTGCAAATCGATGCGGTCCAGCAGCGGCCCGGAAATGCGCGCGCGATAGCGCTGGATCAGGTCGGCACTGCAGCGGCAGCGACCGGAGGGATCGCCCGCCCAGCCGCAGGGACAGGGATTCATCGCCGCGACCAGCTGGAAACGCGCCGGGAATTCGCATTGCCGCGCCGCGCGCGAGATGGTGACCACGCCGGATTCCAGCGGCTCGCGCAGCACCTCCAGCGCCTGCCGGCCCCACTCCGGCAATTCGTCGAGGAACAGCACGCCGTTGTGCGCCAGCGAGATCTCCCCGGGCCGCGGCTGGCTGCCGCCGCCGACCAGGGCGACCGCGCTGGCGGTGTGGTGCGGCGCGCGGTAGGGCCGCGCGCGCCAGCGCGCCGGGTCCAGGCCGCGGCCGCTGATCGAGGCGATGGTCGCGGTTTCCAGCGCCTCGGCCTCGCCCAGCGGCGGCAGCAGCCCCGGCAAGCGCGAGGCGAGCAGGGTCTTGCCGCAGCCGGGCGGCCCGACCAGCAGCAGGTGGTGGCCGCCGGCCGCGGCGATCTCGAGCGCGCGGCGCGCGTGCAGCTGGCCGCGCACGTCGACGAGGTCGGGGACGTGCGCGGCGCGGGGCGCGGGTGCTTCCGCGTCCGGCAGCGTGCGCCGGCCGTCGAGCGCGGCGCAGACCTCCAGCAGGGTGCGGGCGGTACTCGCCTGGCCGTCGCGCGGCAGCGCGGCCTCGGCGCCGTTGGCGGTCGGCACCACCAGCCGGCGGCCCTCGGCCGCCGCCGCCAGCGCCGCGGGCAGCACGCCGTCCACCGGGCGCAGCTCGCCGGTCAGGCCGAGTTCGCCGAGGAACTCGATGTCGCGCAACGCCTCGGCCGGCACCTGGCCGCTGGCGGCGAGGATGCCGAGCGCGATCGGCAGGTCGAAGCGGCCGCCGTCCTTGGGCAGGTCGGCCGGCGCCAGGTTGACCGTGATGCGGCGCGCGGGGAATTCGAACTGCGCGCACTGGATCGCTGCCCGCACGCGGTCCTTGGCTTCGCGCACGGCGGCTTCCGGCAGGCCGACGATCGACATCGACGGCAGGCCGCCGCCGAGGTACACCTCGACGCGCACGGCGGGCGCGCGCACGCCGGCGCGTGCACGGCTGTGCACGAGGGCCAGGCCCATGGCGGCGGGGCTCAGGCTTGCGGGGGTGCGGCTTGCGCCGCCCGCGCGCCTTCCAGTTCGGCGACGGTGCGCTGCAGCGCGTCCAGCTTCTCGCGGGTGCGCAACAGTACCGCGCGCTGCACCTCGAACTCCTCGCGGGTCACCAGGTCGAGCTTGGCCAGCCCGGCCTGCAGCACCGACTTGAAGTTCTCCTGCAGCTCCTCGCGCAGGTCCTCGAAGCCGTTCGTGCGCATTGCCGGCGGCACCAGGTTGCTCAGGCGGCGGGCGAGTTCGTCGATGTGGCCGAGGTCGATCATGCTGGTCAACGAGGTGCTGCTCGTGCTGAGGGGGGTGCTGACGGTGGCGTTCATGGCGGCTCCGTGGTCGCGCGTGGTGGCCTACAGCATCGCCAGCGTCCCGGACCCGCGCCGTCGGCGGGGGCCGCGCCGAACCGTCGGACTAGTCCGATGGCCGGCGTGCGGGCCCGTATTGGAACACAGCCCGCCGTGCGTTGGCCGCCGGCGGCGCGCGCCACCGGCACGGTATCCTGCTGGGAGCCGACATGGAGACCGCGTGAATGAAGATGGTCATGGCCATCATCAAGCCGTTCAAGCTCGACGACGTGCGCGAGGCGCTGTCGGAGGTCGGCGTGGCCGGCATCACCGCGACCGAGGTCAAGGGCTTCGGCCGCCAGAAGGGCCACACCGAGCTCTACCGCGGCGCCGAATACGTCGTCGACTTCCTGCCCAAGATCAAGCTGGAAGTCGCGGTGACCGACGAACAGGCGGACGCGGTGGTGGAGGCGATCATGCAGGCCGCCGGCACCGGCAAGATCGGCGACGGCAAGATCTTCGTCTGGGATCTGGACAAGGTGGTGCGGATCCGCACCGGCGAGCTCGACGGCGACGCCCTTTAGCCCGGTCGGCGGCGTCCGCGCGGCGAGCGACGCGGCTAGCCCGTTTCCAGCTCGACCGCCGGCTCGCGCGCCGGGCCGGCCGCGTCCTCGGCGACCTCGACGCGGTCGCGGCCGCGGTGCTTGGCGCGGTACAGCGCGAGGTCGGCGCGCTGGATCAATGCCTTCAGGTCCTCGTCCTGCGCGCGCAGCTCGGCGACGCCGACGCTGCCGGTGACCTCGGCATCCGCAGGGATATCGCTGCAGTCGAGCGCACGCAGCGCCTCGCGCAGCCGCTCCGCGACCGGCAGCGCCTGCGCGATGCGGGTGTTGGGCAGCAGCACCAGGAACTCCTCGCCACCGATCCGGCCGAGCCGGTCGCCGTGGCGCAGGGCGCCCTGGCAGGCACGCGCGGCGCGCGCCAGCACCTCGTCGCCGGCGAGGTGGCCGTTGGCGTCGTTGATCCGCTTGAAGTGGTCGAGGTCGACCAGCAGCGCGCACAACGGGTGGCCGTGCAGGCGCGCGTGCAGCAGCATCGCCTCGCCCTGGACCTCGATGCTGCGGCGGTTGGCGACGCCGGTCAGCGGGTCGGTGGACGCCAGCTCGCGCAGGCGGCGCATGCGCGCGAACTGGCGCAGCACGAGCACCCCGAGCAGCAGCACCAGCACCCCCGCCAGCACGGTTGCGATCCGCTGCCAGCGGCGCGCCTTCAGCAGGGTTTCCAGCTGGCGGTCGCGCAGGGCCTGCTCGGCGTCGTGGCGGCGGTCTTCCAGCTCGCCGCGCTCCGCGTCGAACTGGAAGCGCAGCGTTTCCGCCTGCTGGTCGTGGTTGCGCTTTTCCAGCGCCTCGGTGGCGGCGATGTAGCGGCGCAGGTCGGCGAGCGCGGCGTCCTTGTCGCCCAGCGCCTCGTGGCTGGCCGAGCGCGCCTCGTACAGCAGCGCCTGGTAGCGCAGGTTGCCGCTGCGCTCGATCCACTCGGCCGCGCGCGCGTAAGCCTCGAGCGCGCGCGCGTGCTCGCCGAGGCCGGCGTGGGCCTGGCCGCGGCGCAGGGCCAGCATGTCGCCGTTCGAATTGTCGCCGGCGGCGGCGAACTCGCGCTCGGCCTGCGCCAGCGTGGCCAGCGCGCGCCGGTATTCGCGGCGCATGATGTAGGGCAACGCCATGCCGAGGTGGGCGGCGCCCATGTCGTACACGCTGTCCTGCTTGCGGGCGATGGACAGCACCCGTTCGTAGCGCGCCATCGCCTCGTCCGGCTGGCCCGCATCCTCGGCGAGGTAGGCCTGCTGCATGAGGGTCGAGCTCAGGCCGGCCCAATCGCCGCTGCGCTCGGTGAAGCGCTCGCTCTGGCGCAGGTAATCGGCGGCCTTTGCGGTGTCGCCCATGCGCCGGTAGGCGATCGCGAGGTTGAGCAGGTTGAACTCGGCGTCCGGGCGCGCGCCGGCGCGCTCGTACAGCCGCTGGGCGGCGAGGAAGTCGAGCACCGCGCGGCTCTGTTCGCCCAGCAGCGAATGCATGCCGCCGCGCGCGGCCAGTCCGTCGGCGAGCAGGCGCTCGTTCTCGCTGCCGCGCGCCAGCGCAATGCCGGCGTCGTAGTCCTCCAGCGCGGAGGCATTGGTGTCGACCTGCTCGCGCGCGGCGGCGCGGCAGTAGTGGAAGCGGATCCGGGCCTCGACGTCCGCGGCCGCGTTGGCGCGGCGCAGGCCGTCCTCGGCGTCGGCGAGCTGCCCGGGGGGGTCGTTGCGCCAGTGCCAGTCGCAGCGCAGGGCCTGGTGAAGCAGGGTGCGATGGACGTCGCCGGGCGGGATCAGGGCGGCGAGGTCACCCAGCCGGCGGTCGGTGGCGGCCTGGTCCAGGGTCCAGATCTCGCCGCGTTCCAGGCGTCGGAACAGGGCGTCGAATGCATCGCCGGCAGCGGCCCGTGCGGGCAGGGCCAAACCTCCGCCCGCAAGCAGCAGCAGCAGCCCGAACAACCAGGCGCGGCGAAAGCGCAAAAGGACTCCTTACCGGCGCCCCCCTGCGCCAGTCGCCGGATTGTCGGCAGTCCGGCGGTCCGGTGCACCCCGTACGCCCGTTTTTGCGACGGCCGGCACATTTTGCCGGCTGCATGGTTCAGCCGGCCAGGGCCTCGGCGACGAAGGGCGGCGTCGCCAACGCGCCGCGGTGCACGTCGGCGCTGTAGTAGCGGGTCGGGAACCGCTTGGTCCGCGCGTCCTGCTCGCGGAAGCCGAAGCCGTCGCCGCCGCCGGGCTTGCGCGCCAGGGTGCAGCTCCACCAGCCGGTCGGGTAACAGGGCTGCGGGAACGGCAGGATGGCGAAGCGGGCGAAGCCGGCCTTGGCCATTTCGGCGCGCATCTCGCGGATCAGCGCGAGCAGCGCCAGCGGCGACTCCGACTGCTGGACCAGGATCCCGTCGTCCTTCAGCGCGCGGAAGCAGCTTTCGTAGAACGCGCGGTTGAACAGGCCCTGGGCGGGGCCGACCGGATCGGTGGAGTCGACGATCACGATGTCCACGCTGCCGGGTTCGCAGTCGCGCATGTAGGCGACGCCGTCGTCGAACAGCAGGCGCGCGCGCGGGTCCTGGTTGGATTCGCACAGCTCGGGGAACCACTTCTCCGCCATGCGCGTGACCTGCTCGTCGATGTCGCACTGCACCGCCTGCTCGACGCCCGGATGGCGCAGCACCTCGCGCAGGGTGCCGCAGTCGCCGCCGCCGATGATCACCACCCGCTTCGGGGCCGGATGGGTGAACAGGGCCGGGTGCGCCATCATCTCGTGGTACAGGAAGTTGTCGCGGCTGGTGAGCATCACCGCGCCGTCGATCAGCATGAGATTGCCCCAGTCGGTGGTGCCGTAGATCTCGATCTTCTGGAACGGCGACTGCACTTCGTCGAGCTTGCCGGTGACGCGGTAGCCGATCGCCGAGCCGGTCGGTTCGAAGTTCTCGTAGTGCCAGGAGGGCTCGGTCATCGCGGCGGTCCGTCGTGCGGGGGCGCGGATTGTAGCGGACGGCTGGTGGCGGAGACGCAAGCAAAGCGCCGCCGTGCGGCCCCGGCTCGCGTACACGCCCCCGGCGCTACACTGCGCGCCCGCTGTTTTCCCCGGACGCCGCCGATGACCGCCTGGTCCACCGACCACGCCCGCAAGACCTATTCGATCCCGCACTGGGCCGGCGGCTATTTCGACGTGGATGCGGGGGGCCGGATCGTGGTGCGCCCGCGCGGCGCGGCCGGGCCGGCGATCGCGCTGCCGGAAGTCGTGGACGCGGCGCGCGCGAACGGCGCCAAGCTGCCGCTGCTGGTGCGCTTCCCGGACATCCTCGGCGACCGCCTGCGCCAGCTGCAGGAGGCCTTCGGCCGCGCCCAGGCGGAATGGGATTACCGCGGCGGCTACACCGCCGTGTATCCGATCAAGGTCAACCAGCACGCGGGCGTGGCCGGCGTGCTGGCCTCGCACGCCGGCGAGGGCTTCGGCCTGGAGGCGGGCAGCAAGCCGGAGCTGATGGCAGTGCTGGCGCTGTCGCGTCCGGGCGGATTGATCGTCTGCAACGGCTACAAGGACCGCGAGTACATCCGCCTGGCCCTGATCGGGCGCCGGCTCGGCCTGGAGACCTTCATCGTCGTCGAGAAGCCGTCCGAGCTGCCGCTGATCCTCGACGAGGCGCGCGCGCTCGGCATCCGCCCCGGCATCGGCGTGCGCATGCGCCTGGCTTCGCTCGGCGCCGGCAAGTGGCAGAACAGCGGCGGCGACAAGGCCAAGTTCGGACTGATGCCGCGCCAGGTGCTCGACCTGTGGAAGACCCTGCGCGACGCGGGAATGGGCGACTGCCTGCAACTGCTGCACTTCCACATGGGCTCGCAGATCTCCAACGTGCGCGACATCGCCAAGGGCATGCGCGAGGCGACGCGCTACTTCATCGAGCTGTCGAAGCTCGGCGCGCAGGTGAAGTACATGGACGTGGGCGGCGGACTGGGCGTGGATTACGAGGGCACCCGCTCGCGCAGCTACTGTTCGATCAACTACGGGCTGGACCAGTACGCCGGCAACATCGTGCAGCCGCTGGCCGAGGCCTGCGCGCAGAACGACCTGCCGCCGCCGCGGATCGTCACCGAATGCGGCCGGGCGATGACCGCGCACCACGCGGTGCTGGTCGCCAACGTCGCCGAGATCGAGCGCGCGCCGGAAGGCCGGGTACCCGACGCGCACGACGACGAGCCGCAGGTGATCCGCCACCTGCGCGACCTGCACGGCGAGCTCGGCGCGCGCCCGCCGGTGGAAATCTTCCACGAGGCGCAGTACCGCCACGGCGAAGGCCTGTCGCTGTACGCGCTGGGCCAGCTGGACCTCGCCCACCGCGCGCGCATCGACGACTTGTTCTACGCGATCGCCCACGCGGTGCGCGAGCGCCTCGACGTGCGCGAACGCAACCATCGGGAGTTGCTCGACGAACTCGACGAGCGTCTCGTCGACAAGTACTTCGTCAACTTCAGCGTGTTCGAGTCGATGCCGGACGTGTGGGCGATCGACCAGGTGTTCCCGATCGCGCCGATCGAGCGGCTGGACGAGGCGCCGGCGCGGCGCGGGGTGATTGCCGACCTGACCTGCGACTCCGACGGCAAGGTCGACTGCTACGTCGAGGGCGAGGGCCTGCACAGCTCGCTGCCGCTGCACGAGCTGCGCGCGGGCGAGCAGTACCGGCTCGGCTTCTTCCTGGTCGGCGCCTACCAGGAAATCCTCGGCGACATCCACAACCTGTTCGGCGACACCGACGCGGTCGAGGTCCACCTCGACAACGGCGACTACGTCGTCCGCCAGCAGCGGCGCGGCGACACCACCGACGTGATGCTCGACTACGTCGGCTACCGGCTCGACGACCTGCGCCGCGCGTACCGCGACAAGGTCGCCGCCGCGCGGCTGCCCGGCGACGAGGCGGCGCGCCTGGACGCGGCGCTGGAGGCCGGGCTGACCGCCTACACCTACCTCAGCGACGAGCCGCTGGCGACGCCGGCGGGCGCGTCCGCGTGAAGCGCTTCCTGGTCCTGACCTTGCGCCGGCCGCAGTTCGACCCGGCGCTGATCGCGCCGCACTACGCGCACCTGGACGGCTTGCGCGCGCGCGGCGCGCTGGAACTGTACGGCCCGTTCGGCGACCGCAGCGGCGGCGCCTACGTGCTGCGCGCCGAATCGCTGGAACAGGCGCAGGCGATGGCCTTCGCCGATCCGCTGCACGTCACCGGCGCGTCCGAGGTGAGCGTGCGCGAGTGGAACACGGCGTAGACGCCGCTTCCGCGTTCCCCGCCGCCGTCACTCGCGCTGCAGCTGGAAGCCGGCGAACGACTGCCGGGTCGGCATCAGCTCCAGCCGGTTGACGTTAAGGTGCGGCGGCAGGTTGGCGACCCACCACAGCGTCTCCGCGATGTCCTCGGCGGTCATCGGCTCGACCCCGCGGTACAGCGCGTCGGAGGCCGCCTGGTCGCCGTGGGTGCGGACCAGGGTGAACTCGGTTTCCGCCATGCCCGGCTCGAGCGCGGTCACCCGCACGCCGGTGCCGTGCAGGTCGGTGCGCAGGTTGAGCGAGAACTGGCTGACGAAGGCCTTGGTGCCGCCGTAGACGTTGCCGCCCGGGTACGGATACTTCGCCGCGGTGGAACTGACGTTGACGATCGCGCCGCGGCGCGCGACGAGCGCCGGCAGCAGCGCGTGGGTGAGCGTCACCAGCGTGGTGATGTTGGTGTCGATCATGGTCCGCCAGTCTTCGAGGCTGGCTTCCTGCGCCGGCGCGGTGCCCTGGGCGAGGCCGGCGTTGTTGACCAGCAGGTCGATGGCGCGGAAGCCGTCCGGCAGCGCGTCGAGCACGGCGCGCATCGCCGCCGCGTCGCGCAGGTCGAAGCAGGCGGGGTGCACGCGGTCGGCGCCGAGTTCGGCGACCAGCGCGTCGAGGCGGTCGGCGCGGCGGCCGGTGGCGACCACGCGCCAGCCGCCGGCAACGAAGCGGCGCGCGGCGGCGCGGCCGAAGCCGGAGGTGGCCCCGGTGATGAAGGCGAGCTTGTCCATGCGCGGATTCTAAGGCCGCGCCCGGTTCAGACCGGCGGCTCCTCGCTGAGCAGCCACGCGAGCGCCGCGTCGCGGGCGTCGAAGCGCGCGAACGGGTAGTGGTGGGCGGCCGCCAGCACCTCGAACAGGTGGTTGGCCGGATGCGCGGGCGGGGCGACGAAGGCGGTGCGCGAGGCGAGCAGCAACGGCTCGTGGGTCAGGCGGCCGACGAAGGCGCGCGTGTTGCGCAGGGGCTCGGTCGCCGCGATCGCGGCGGTGAGGTCGATCAGCAGGCGGCGGAAGCCGCTGGCCTCCAGCAGGGGCGCCGATTCCTCCCACGCCTGCAGGCGCTGGGCGACCGACACCACGCCGTGGTAGCGCAGGTCGAGCAGGCGGTTGGTCTGGTCCAGCCGCAGGTCGTAGGGCATGCGTTCGCCTGGCGCGCCACCCGTCGTGGCCGGCTTATTTAGCCTTGATCGCCAGCGCCGGCAAGCCGCCGGCGGCCAGCTTGCGCTTGGCGTCGGCCAGCTCGGAGGCGGTGCCGTAGGGGCCCATGCGCACGCGGTACACGGTGCGGCCGCCGATCTGCGCCGATTCCACCCGCGCCGACAGCCCGAGCAGGGCGATCCGTGCCTTCAGCGCCTCGGCGTCGCCGGACGCACCGAAGGCGCCGGCCTGCAGCAGGTAAGGCGTGTCAACGGCGGCGGCGGTAGCGGTGGCAGGGGGCGTCGCGCGCGTGGTGGCGTCGTCTTCGCCGGGCGCGCCGGCTGCGGCGGCCGGGCGCGGCGTCGTGTCGGCGTCATCCACCGGCGCCGGCGGCTGCGGGCGCGCGGCACGCGCCGCTTCCGCGCGCGCGGTCGCTTCCAGCTCGGCGTCGCTCATCGGCACTTCGTCGCTGGGCAGCAGGGTGTAGAAGTCGTAGCGGGTGTCTTTCGGCGGCGCGGTGTCTTCGTTCGCGTCGTCGTCCCCGCGCGTGGCCGGGTGGGCGTCGGTGGCGACGATCGCCTCGTCCTCCGCCGTTCCCGCCGGTTGCGCGTCGGGATTCGGCGTGGGCCGGAAGAAGCCGTCGCCCTCGCCCTTGTGCAGCAGCTTCGGCGCGCCCAGCAACACCACCGCGGTCAGTACCACGCCCAGCACCAGCCAGGCCCAGCCCGGCAGGCCGTGGTCCCCGCCGTGGTTGCGCCGCGCCTGCGACTTGCCCTTGCGTGCCGCCACCTACATCGCCTCCGGCGCCGAGACGCCAATCAATCCGAGCCCGTTCGCCAGCACCTGGCGAGTCGCCTGCGCGAGCGCGAGGCGCGCGTCGCGCACGTTGGCGTCGTCGACCAGGAACTGGTGTTCGTTGTAGTACGACTGGAAGGCCTGCGCCAGCTCGTGCAGGTAGGCGGCGAGCTGGTGCGGCTCGAGCTGCTCGCCGGCCGCGGCCACGACCTCGGGATAGCGCGACAGCTCGGTCAGCAGCTCGCGGGTGCGCGCGTCGGCGAGGTCCGGCAGTTGCGCCAGGCCGTTGCCGAGGTCGAAGGCGACGCCGCGCTCGCGCGCCTGGCGGAACAGGCCGCAGGTGCGCGCGTGCGACAGCTGCACGTAGTAGACCGGGTTGTCCAGCGACTGGCTGCGCGCCAGGTCGATGTCGAAGGTGAGCTGCGAATCGGGCCGGCGCGCGAGCAGGAACCAGCGGGTGGCGTCGCGGCCGACCTCGTCGATCAGGTCGCGCAGGGTGAGGTAGCTGCCGGCGCGCTTGGACAGCTTCACCTCCTCGCCGCCGCGCATCACCGTCACCATCTGGTGCAGCACGTATTCCGGGTAGCCGGCCGGGATGCCGAGGTCGAGCGCCTGCAGGCCGGCCTTCACCCGCGCCAGCGAGCCGTGGTGGTCGGCGCCGAGCTCGGTGATCGCGCGCTCGTAGCCGCGCTGCCACTTGGACAGGTGGTAGGCGACGTCCGGCACGAAATAGGTGTACGTGCCGTCGGACTTGCGCATCACCCGGTCCTTGTCGTCGCCGAAGTCGGTGGTGCGCAGCCACAGCGCGCCGCCCTCCTCGTAGGTGTGGCCGTGCGCGATCAACTCGCGCACGGTTTCCTCCACCTTGCCGTCGGCGTACAGCGAGGACTCCAGGAAGTACACGTCGAAGGCGACGCCGTAGGCGGCGAGGTCGGCGTTCTGCTCGCGGCGCAGCCAGGCCACCGCGAAGCGGCGGATCGCGTCCAGGTCCCGCGGATCCTGGGCGCCGGCGACGACGTGGCCTTCGACCTCGACGCTGTCGCCGCGCAGGTAGGCCTGGGCGACGTCGACGATGTAGTCGCCGCGGTAGCCGTCCTCCGGCCAGGACGGATCATCGGGGGTCTGGCCCAGCGCGCGCGCCTGCACCGACTTGGCCAGGTTGTCGATCTGCGCGCCGGCGTCGTTGTAGTAGAACTCGCGCACCACGTCCCAGCCGTTGGCGGCGAGCACGCGCGCGATGCAGTCGCCGATCACCGCGGCGCGGCCGTGGCCGACGTGCAGCGGGCCGGTCGGGTTGGCGGAAACGTATTCGACGCCGGCGCGGTGGCCCCTGCCGCTCGCGTTGCGGCCGTAGCCCGCGCCCTCGGCGTGGATCGCGCGCAGCTGTGCCTGCCACGCGGCCGGCGCGAGCCGGAAGTTGAGGAAGCCGGGGCCGGCGATCTCGGCGGTGGCGAGCAGGCCGTCGGCATCGGCGCCCTGGATGCGCGGCAGCAGCGCCTGCGCCAGCGCGCGCGGATTGGTCTTCGCGGCCTTCGCCAGCAGCATCGCGACGTTGGTGGAGAAGTCGCCGTGGCCGCGATCCTTCGGGCGCTCCACGACGAACTCCGGCGTCGCGGCCTCGGCCGGCAGGGTGCCATCGGCACGCAGGGCATCGATACCCTGCTGGATCAGGGCGCGGAGCTGGGCTTTCACGCGGAGGTTCTGCGAAGGTTCAACGGAGTGGCATTGTAGCGGGCGCGGCCGCCGCCCCGCCTGCCTCCGGCGCGCGCTACACCCAGCCGCGCGCCGCCAGCGACACCGGGGCGCCGTCGCCGATCACGAAATGGTCGAGCAGGCGGATGTCGACCAGCGCAAGGCTCTGCTTGAGGCGGGCGGTGACCGCGCGGTCGGCGGCGCTCGGCTCGGCGCTGCCGCTGGGGTGGTTGTGGCCGACGATCACCGCAGCGGCGTTGTGCGCCAGCGCGCGGCGTACCACCTCGCGCGGATGCACCTCGGCGCCGTCGATGGTGCCGCGGAACAGCTCCTCGAAGGCGAGCGCGCGATGGCGGGCGTCGAGGAACAGCGCGGCGAAGACCTCGTGCGGGTAGCCGCGCAGGCGCTGGGCGAAGTAGCGGCCGGCGGCGGCCGGGTCGGACAGCGCCTCGCCGCGTTCCAGGCCGGCGGCGAGGTAGCGGCTGCACAGTTCCAGCGCGGCCGCCAGCTGGGCGGCGCGGGCGGGGCCGAGACCGGGCAGTTCCGCCAGATGCGCCGGGCTGCGCTCGAGCAGCGCGCGCAGCGGGCCGTGCGCGGCGAGCAGGTCGCGCGCGGTCGCCACCGCGTCCTGGCCGCGCAGGCCGGAGCCGAGGAACAGCGCCAGCAGTTCGGCGTCCGACAGCACCTGCGCGCCGCGGGCGAGCAGCTTCTCGCGGGGACGTTCGCCGGCGGGCCAGTCGCGGATGTGCATCGGGGCACCTGGTCGGGAGGCGGCGCCCGCGGTCGCGGCGCCGGAGGAATGACCTCACTGTCCCCGCGCCGCGCCGCCCGCGCGATCGGTCTCAACGCCCCCGTCGGGTAAGCTAACCGCCACTTCCGCCGTAGGAATTTCCCGACCCGCATGGACGGTCCCGCCCGCCTCGAACGCCGCGTGCTGCTGTGCGTGTGCGGCGGCATCGCCGCCTACAAGGCGGTGGAGCTGGTGCGCCGGCTCGGCGACGCCGGCGCCCAGGTGCAGGTGGCGATGACCGGGGACGCGCTGCGCTTCGTCGGCGCGCAGAGCTTCCAGGCGGTGTCCGGCCGCACCGTGCGCAGCTCGCTGTGGGACGAGAACGCGGAAGCCGCGATGGGCCACATCGAACTCGCGCGCTGGGCCGAGCAGGTGCTGGTGGCGCCGGCCACCGCCAACACGATCGCGAAACTCGCGCACGGCCTCGCCGACGACCTGGTCAGCACCTTGTGCCTGGCGACCACCGCGCCGCTGGCGATCGCCCCCGCGATGAACCACCGCATGTGGGCGCATCCGGCGACCCGGGCCAACGTCGCCACCCTCGTCGCGCGCGGCGCGCTGGTGATCGGGCCCGACGATGGCCCGCAGGCCTGCGGCGAATTCGGTCCCGGCCGGCTGGTCGAACCGGACGCGATCGTGCAGGCGCTGGCCGCGGCGGGACGACGGTGAGCGCGACGCTGGCCGGGCGCCGGGTGCTGGTCAGCGCCGGGCCGACCTGCGAGGACATCGACCCGGTCCGCTTCCTGGGCAACCGCAGCAGCGGCAAGATGGGCTTCGCGGTCGCCGCCGCGGCCGCGCGGCGCGGCGCGCAGGTGGTGCTGGTCGCCGGACCGGTGCAGCTGGCGACGCCAACCGGCGTGCAGCGGGTGGACGTGCGTTCGGCCGAGCAGATGCGCGCCGCGGTGCTGGCCGCGTTGCCGTGCGACGTCTACGTCGGCGCCGCCGCGGTCGCCGACTGGCGGCCGCGCGCGACCGCCGCGCACAAGCTGAAGAAGCAGGCTGGCGTGGACACGATGACGCTGGAGCTGGTGCGCACGCCGGACATCCTCGCGGAAGTCGCCGCGCACGGGCGGCGGCCCGCGCTGGTGGTCGGCTTCGCCGCCGAAACCGGCGACGTCGAGCGCTACGCGCGTGGCAAGCTGGCCGCCAAGCGCCTCGACCTGATCGCCGCCAACCGCGTCGGCGTGGCCGGCAGCGGGTTCGAGAGCGACGACAACCAGCTCACGGTGTACGCCGACGACCTGGTCCGCGCACTCGGGCCCGCGCCCAAGCCGGAACTCGCCGACGCCCTGCTCGACCTGGTCGCGGAGCGCCTGACCTGATGCAACGCACGCTGGAAGTCAAAGTGCTCGACCCGCGCTTCGGCGCCGAGTGGCCGTTGCCCGACTACGCGACCGCGGCCAGCGCCGCGCTCGACCTGCGCGCCGCGCTCGACGCGCCGCTGGTCCTGGCGCCCGGCGACGCCGCGCTGGTGCCCTCGGGCCTGGCGATCCACCTCGCCGACCCGGCGCTGTGCGCGCTGGTGCTGCCGCGCTCCGGGCTCGGCCACAAGCACGGGATCGTGCTGGGCAACGGCACCGGCCTGATCGACGCCGATTACCAGGGCCCGCTGCTGATCAGCGTCTGGAATCGCGGCGGCGAACCGTTCACCATCGCCCCCGGGGACCGCATCGCCCAGTTGCTGGTGCTGCCGCTGGTGCGGGCATCGCTGCAGGTGGTGGAGGCATTCGAGGAAAGTGCGCGCGGCGTCGGCGGCTTCGGCCACACCGGCGTGCGCTGACAGGGGAACGCGATGAGCGAGAACACACGACGCCCCGGTGCCGAGCAGCTGCGCCCGCTGCTGCCGGCGCTGGCCCTGGCCTGCCTGGTGCTGGCCCTGCTGTTCGCCTGGACCGGTTGGCGGCAGTGGCAGGACGCGCGCCGCAGCGAGGCGTTGCAGACCTCGCGCGACCTTGCCGTGCAGGGCACCCAGCGCGCGCTGGACCGGCAGAAGCAGCAGCTGCGCGAGCGGCTGGCGTCGGCGCCGGTGCAGGACGCGCTGGCCGCCGGCGACAACGCCGCCGCCGCCACGCGCCTGCGCGCCGGCTGGGCCCATGTGGAAGCGGCGGAGGTGGTGCCGGCCGACCTCGATGCGGGCGTCGCCGGCCTGCCGGGCACCGGCTTCGGCAAGCTGGCGGCGCTGGAGGCGGCGCTGGCCACCGACGCCCCGGTCGCGCGCATCGCCCGCGACGGCGGCGGCGCGAAGCTGGTGCTGGCCGCGCCCGCGCGCGCCGGCGATGCCGTGGTCGGCGTCGCCTACGTGCGCCTGCCGCTGCAGGTGGCGACCGACGCCCTGCAGTCGGTCGCGGTCGCCGACGGCGTCTACCTGTCGCTGCGCCAGGGCACCGCGCGGGTCCTTGAACGCGGCGATGCCGCGCTGGCGGAGAGCGCGGAGGCGCTCGCGGCCAAGGTCCCGGGCACCGACCTGCGCATTGCCGCGGGGTTGCCGGAGGAGGCGAACGGGCTGTTCGGGCTGGGCGCGATTCCCTCGGGCGTCGCCGCGCTGGTGTTGCTGCTGCTGGCCGGACTGGCCTGGCGTGCGTCGCGGCGCAGCCCTGGCCACACCGTCGAAGCGGACGACGCGCCGACCCTGGCCGACGCCGTGCTGACCCCGCCGCCGCCGGCCCCCACCGCCGAGGCGACGCCGGCGAGTACGACGGACGATGCCGCCGGGCCGCCGGCGCCGAAGCCGGCCGCGGCGCCGGCCGCCGCGCTGGCGCCGCGCGAACCGGTCGCGATCGACCGTGGCATCTTCCGCGCCTACGACATCCGCGGCGTGGTCGGGCAGACCCTCGACCGCGGCGTCGCCGAGCTGATCGGTCATGCGATCGGCACCCTGATGTTCGAGCAGAACCTGACCGACATCGTGGTCGGCCGCGACGGCCGGCTGTCCGGTCCCGAGCTGGTCGATGGCCTCACCGACGGCCTGCGCCGGGCCGGCCGCAACGTCATTGACATCGGCATGGTTCCGACCCCGGTGGTCTATTTCGGCACCTTCCACCTGCGCACCGGCTGCGGTATCGCGGTCACCGGCAGCCACAACCCGCCCGACTACAACGGCTTCAAGATCGTGGTCGGCGGCGTCACCCTGTCCGGGAACGCGATCACCGACCTGCACACCCGCATCGCCGAGGACCGCCTGCACACCGCCGACGCGCCCGGCACCCTGAGCCAGCGCGAGATCAGCGACGACTACGTCTCCCGCATCGCCGGCGACGTGCAGATGGACCGCCGGCTGAAGGTGGTGGTGGATGCCGGCAACGGCGTCGCCGGCGAGATCGGCCCGCGCGTGCTGGAGGCGATCGGCGCGCAGGTGGTGCCGCTGTACTGCGAGATCGACGGCAGCTTCCCCAACCACCACCCGGACCCGAGCGAGCCGCACAACCTCGAGGACCTGGTGCGGATGGTGCAGCGCCTGGACGCGGACCTCGGCATCGCCTTCGACGGCGACGGCGACCGCCTCGGCGTGGTCACCCGCGACGGCCAGAACATCTTCCCCGACCGCCTGCTGATGCTGTTCGCCGCCGACGTGCTGGAGCGCAACCCGGGCGCGGTGATCGTGTACGACGTCAAGTGCACCGGCCGCCTGCCCGGGCATATCCTGCGCCACGGCGGCAGCCCGCTGATGTGGAAGACCGGGCATTCGCTGATCAAGGCGAAGATGCGCGAAACCGAAGCGGAGCTGGCCGGCGAGATGAGCGGCCACTTCTTCTTCGCCGAGCGCTGGTACGGCTTCGACGACGGCATCTACGCCGCCGCGCGCCTGCTCGAGATCCTGTCCTCGCGCGAGGAAGCGCCGGGCGTACAGCTCGACGCGCTGCCCAATGGCGTATCGACCCCGGAGATCAAGGTGGATGCGCCGGACGGCGATCCGCATGCCTTCGTCAAACGCTTCCGCGAGGCGGCGAAGTTCGAGGGCGCGCGCAGCTCGACCATCGACGGCCTGCGGGTGGACTGGAACGACGGCTGGGGCCTGGTGCGCGCGTCCAACACGACGCCGGTGCTGGTGCTGCGCTTCGACGCCGACTCCCCGGAGGCGCTGGCGCGGATCCAGACCGCGTTCCGCGAGCAGCTGCTGGCGCTCAAGCCGGACCTCGCGCTGCCGTTCTAGCCGTGCTCGCGCGCCAGCGCGCGCCGCAGTGCGCGCTCGGCGCCGGCACGGATCCGCGGCCAGTCGCGGCGACCGTCGGCGCGGCGCAGCGATGCCCGCGGTGCGCGCGCGAGCAACAGCCGCGCATGCCGCAGCGAACGCGCCGGCGACGGCACGAACACCACCGCGATGCGCCCGTCGAAGTCGCCGGTGCGGTCGACCCGGCCGCGCGCATCGAGCCGGCCGTACAGCGGCTTGGCCGCGTAGTGGCCGAGCAGGCGACCGTCGTCGCGCAAGGCGTGGAAGTCGCGCGCGTGCAGCGGGTAGCGGAACCAGTGGCGGAAGCCGGGCAGCGCATCCAGCCCGGCAGGGTCGAGCGAGGGCGGCAGCACCTCCCCGCCTTCAGGAATGCAGGCGCGGCGGGAGGTCGCGCGGCGGCGGCGGGCGCAGCAACGGTTCCGGCGTCGCCTCGGCGAAGGCGGGTTCCGGCGCGGCCGGGATCGGCACTACCGGTTCGCCGCGGGCGGCGCGCAGCGCGTTCGCGTAGGCCAGGCGCGCGCGCGACTCGTCGCCGGCCTGCGACCAGCCATGGCCGAGCTCCTCCCAGGCTGGGTGCCCAGCGCCCTGCGCCAGCGCCTGATGCAGGTAGTCCTGCGCGCGCGGCCAGTCGCCGCGCGCGCGGGCCAGCCGGCCCAGCACCAGCAGCAGCGCCGGGCTCGCCGGGTGCGCCTGCAGCCAGCGTTCGGCGTGGGCCAGTCTGGTATCGCGCCGCGCCACCGGCAGTTCGCCGTAGAGCGCGACCAGGCCCTCGTCCCAGCGCGCGTCGAGCGATTGTTCGAGCGCCTGCTGGGCGGCCTCGTCCCAGCCGAAGACGGCGGCGCGGCGGGCGTAGGCGGCGGCCACCGGCGGCGTGCTGCGCAGCGGCTTGGGCAGTGCGTCCCAGCGCGCGGCGAGCAGGTTCGGGTCGGTCGCCTCGCGCAACGAAGCGGCGGCCCAGCGCTCCTGCAGTTCGTCCAGGCGCACCGCCGGCAGCGCCTGCTGCTGGCGCAGGCTGCCGATCAGGCCATAGGCTTCGCCGGCCTGGCCCGACGCCGCCAGCGCCTGCGCGCGCAGCAGCAGGCCGCGCGGCGGCAGCGGCTGCACGGCGGGCGCGTCGAGCGCGACCAGGGCATCGGTGGGGCGCTGCGCGTCGAGCGCGAGCTCGGCCAACGCGATCGCGCGGCTGGCCGCGGCCTCCTGGCCGAGCGCGTGCAGGTGGCCATGCGCGGCGGCGAGGTCGCCGCGCCGGACCGCGGCGCGCGACGCGGCCAGGCGTGCAGCGGCGGCGACCTCCGCATCTTCCGAGGCGGCGTCGGCGAGCAGGCGTTCGGCGTTGGCGTAGTCGCCGTCGTGCAACGCCTGCAGGCCTTCCCCGAGGCGGGCGCGGGCGCGCCGGTCGCGGCGCCGGCGCCAGCCGTGCACCGGCCAGGTCAGCAGCTGCCATGCCAGCGCCAGCACCACCAGGCCGGCGAGCAGTCCAAGTGCGAGCCAGGCGACCGTGGTCGTGTAGTCGCTGCCGCGGAACCGCAGCAGCACGTAGCCGGGGTCGGCGAGCAACCACTGCGCCGCGACCAGGCCGAGCGCCAGCAGGACGATCCAGGACAGCACGCGCAGCAGCTTCATGGAGACCTCCTTACGAGGTCTTCACGCTAGCGCGGGGGTTGTGGGCGCCGCGTTGAATGCAGGGCGGCAGCCTGAACGGCAGCCAGCAGGTCGGCGGGGCGTGCGCTGGCGGCGACCACGGCGTCCTCGGCGAAGCCCTGCGCGCGCGCCAACGCCCGCAACCGCTCGCTTGCCGCGACCACCCGCGCCCTGCGCAGGCGCGCCGCGTCGTCCGCCGGCAACGCGGCGAGCAGCCGCGCCAGCGCCTCGCCGCTGCCCAGCGCCAGCCACGGCCGCGCGCGCAGGGCGCGCAACCGGGCCCGCGCCGCCGGCGAGGGCGGCACGGGCATCCGTTCGTAGACGTCCGCGCGCAGCACCCGCGCGCCGCGCTGCGCCAGCGCCGGCGCGAGCGTGCCGCGGCCGCCGGGCGCGGTCACCAGGCCGACACTGCGCCCGCGCAGCGCCTGCAGCACCGGCAGCGCCAGCAGGCCCTCGCTGTCCATGCGCGTAGGCGCCTGCACCTCGGCCACGCCGGCGCGCCGCAACGCGGCCGCGGTGCCGGCGCCGACTGCGCACCAGGCCTGCCCGCGCCGCGGCCGCAACCGGCGTAGCCGGGCCGCTGCCTGCACCGCGGCGGGACTGGTGAACAGCACGACGTCGGCGGCCAGCGCCGCGGCGAGCGCGCGGCGGGCGGCGGCATCGTCACGCTGCACGATCCGCCACGGCGACAACGCCAGCACGCGCGCGCCGGTGCGCGCCGCGGCGCGCCGCATCGGCGCGTGCGCGCCGACCGGCCGCAGCGAAATCACGTAGCATCCGGCGGCCGCGCGCGACATGCGGCAAGGATAGCCAATGCCCACCGATCCACACGCCGCCGGCCTGGACGCGCTCGCCGCGTACTTCCGCGGGATGCCGCCGGTGGCCGCCATGGACATCGCGATCGCCGGCTTCGACGGCGACTGCCTGCGCCTGGCCGCGCCGCTCGCGCGCCACGTCAACGACAAGGGCTGCGCGTTCGGCGGCAGCCTGGTGTCGCTGATGACGCTGGCCGGCTGGGGCCTGGTCACCCTGCGCCTGCAGGCCGCCGGGCTGCGCGCCGACGTGTTCGTCGCCGACAGCGCGGTGCGCTTCCGCAAGCCGCTGTACGCCGACCTCGAGGCGGCCGCGCGGCTCGCCCCGGACGCGGGCTGGGAGCCGCTGCTCGACGTCCTGCGCGCTCGCGGCCGCGGCGAAGCGACGATCGCCGCCACGGTCGCGTTGCCCGGCGGCGGCGATGCCGCCCGCATGACGGCGCGCTACGTCGCGATCGCGACGGGGTAGGATGGCCGCCGACCACCGGGGAGACACGCGATGCGCCTGTTGCGGGGAATGCTGATGCTCGCGGCGCTGCTGGCGCTGGCCGGCTGCGCCACCACCATGGACCGCAACAACGCACTGCGCGACATGCAGTACGCCTGGTCGGCGGCGATCCGCTGGGGCGATTTCGAGGGTGCCTGGAACCTGGTCGACCCGGCGCTGCGCAAGGCGCACCCGATGACCGAGCTCGAGTTCGCCCGCTACAAGCAGATCCAGATCTCCGGCTACAACGAGCTCGGCGAGCGCATCGGCGAGACCGACGCCCAGCGCGAGGTGCTGATCCACGTGGTCAACCGCAACACCCTGGTCGAGCGCCAGACCCGCTACAGCGAGCGCTGGCGCTATGACCCCGCGACCAAGACCTGGTGGAACACCAGCGGCCTGCCGGACCTGTGGCAGGCGGACTGACGCCGCGCTGACGGGCGGCGGCCGGGCTCGTCGCCCGGGCTTTGCCCCGCCCGCCGCGAGCGGCGACAATCGCCGGCCCGCGGTCCTCAAGACGTTCCCGTGACCCTTGCCGAACTGATGGCCTTCGCCGGCCGCCACCCCTACCTCTCGCTGGGCCTGGCCGCCCTGACCGTGGCGATCGCCTACAACGAAATCGCCGGCCGCCTGACCGGGTACAAGCGGATCCCGCCCGCGCGCCTGACCGCGCTGGTCAACCGCGACAATGCGCTGGTGGTCGACCTGCGCCCGATCGCCGAGTTCGAGAAGGGCCACATCGCCGGCGCGAAGAACGTGCAGCCCAGCCAGTTCGATCCCGAGCACAAGCAACTGGCGGCCGCGCGCGCGCTGCCGGTGGTGCTGGTGTGCAAGGCCGGGCAAAGCGCCGGCGCCGCCGCCAAGCGGCTGAAGCAGGCCGGCTTCGAGCAGGTCTACGTGCTCGAGGGCGGCATCCAGGCCTGGCAGCAGGCCGACCTGCCACTCGCCCGCGGCCGCGCCTGAGCGGCCTTGCATCCGCGCCGCGCGGCCCCACCCAGTCCTGGGGCCCGCCGGCCCGCATGCCATAATTCCCCTCTTTGCCCGCCTTCCCGGAGCCGACCATGGCCGATGAAACCCTGAATGGCGCTGTCGCGCCGCAAGCCGAAGGCCCGACCTTCACCGTCGAGAAGCTGTACGTCAAGGACGTTTCGTTCGAGGCCCCGGGCGCACCGCAGGTGTTCAACGAGCAGGGCCAGCCGCAGCTGCAGATGAACCTCAACCAGAAGGTGCAGCGCCTGTCCGATACCGCCTTCGAGGTCGTGCTCGGCGTGACCCTGACCTGCACCGTCGGCGACAAGACCGCCTACCTGGCCGAGGTCCAGCAGGCCGGCGTGTTCGGCCTGGCCGGCTTCGACGATCAGACCCTCGACGCGATGCTCGGCACCCATTGCCCGAACGCGCTGTACCCGTACGCGCGCCAGGCGATCAGCGACCTGATCACGGCCGGCGGCTTCCCGCCGTTCCTGCTGCAGCCGCTGAACTTCGAGGCGCTGTACGCCGAAGGCCTGCGCCAGCGCGCCCAGCAGGGACAGCAGGGCGGCCTGGCCGACACGGAAGCCGCCGGCAACGCCTGACCGGCATGACGGCAGGAACGCCAGCGCACGCGCCCGCGATCGCCGTCCTGGGCGCGGGCTCGTGGGGCACCGCGCTCGCCGCCCTGATCGCCCGGCACGGCCACCCGGTCGTGCTGTGGGGGCGCGACGCGGCGACGATCGAGGCGATCGCCGCCCGCCACGAGAACCCGCGCTACCTGCCCGGCACCCCGCTGCCCGACGCGTTGCGCGCCACCAGCGACCTCGCCGGCGCCCTGCGCGACGCGCGCCTGGTGCTGGTGGCGGTGCCGTCGCACGCCTTCGCCGAGACCCTGCGCGCGCTCGCGCCGCTGCGGCCCGCGGGCGCCGGCGTGGCGTGGGCGACCAAGGGCTTCGAACCGGGCAGCGGCCGCTTCCTGCATGAAGTCGCCGCGGAGATGCTCGGCCCCGATGTGCCGCTGGCGGTGGTGACCGGGCCGTCGTTCGCGCGCGAGGTCGCCGCCGGCCAGCCGACCGCGCTGACCGTGCACGGCGACGACGCGGCGTTCACCCGCGAGGTCGCCGAACTGCTGCACGGCCCCGCTTTCCGCGCCTACACCGGCGACGACATGCGCGGCGCCGAGCTCGGCGGCGCGATGAAGAACGTGCTGGCGGTCGCCACCGGCGTCGCCGACGGCATGGACCTCGGCCTCAACGCGCGCGCCGGCCTGATCACCCGCGGCCTCAACGAGATGCTGCGCCTCAACAACGCGATCGGCGGCCGCCCGGAAACCCTGATGGGCCTGGCCGGGCTCGGCGACCTGGTGCTGACCTGCACCGGCGATTTGTCGCGCAACCGCCGGCTCGGCCTCGCGCTGGGCCGCGGGCAGTCGCTGCAGGACGCGGTGCGCGAGATCGGCCAGGTGGTCGAGTCCGTGCAGACCGCGGACGAAGTCATGCGCCTGGCCGATCGCCACGGCGTCGAGTTGCCGATCGCGGTCAATGTGCGCGACGTGCTGCACGGCGATATCTCCCCGGCCGAGGGCCTGCGCCGCCTGCTCGCGAGAGAGCAGAAGGCCGAATACACGACTCGCCTGTTTACACAGGAATAAACGCACAGGAATTGAGTGCGCAGGAATGAACGCGCAGGACTGGGCGTGGGCGCGCCGACGGCGTGCAGCGCAGCAAGCTCCGCTTTGCGGATGCAAAAAAAGCCCGGCCGTCGCCGGCCGGGCTTGCGTCACGCGGACGAACCGCTGGATTTACCAGGTGAAGCGCGGACCGACGAACCACTGGGTGTCGCCCTCGACGAACTTCACGTCCGCCGACAGGCCCCAGTTCGGGTTGAACTTCACCTGCGCGCCGAGGCGGCCGTAGAAGTCGCCGTCGTACTCGTCGCCGTCTTCCCAGCCGGCCAGCGCGTAGCCTTCCAGGCGCCGGGTCAGGGCGCCGCGCACGCCCGCCTCGACGCTGTAGCCGTCCGCGTCCAGGCCGTCGCCGGCGTCGAACTTCTCGTAGGCCACGCGGGTCAGCAGGTCGGCCTTCGGCGAGATCTCGTGGTTGTAGCCGACGCCCACGCGCCACTGGTCGAAGTCGGCGTCGAAGTCGTTGAGGTCCTGGCGCGCGTAGTCGCCGAACAGGTGGAAGTTCGGTGCCACCGCGACCGAACCCTTGACGCCCCAGCCGTCGGCGTCGGCGAGGTCGGTGTTGGTCGCCGAGTAGCCACCTTCGACGTAGTTGTAGGAAATGCCCTCGGCCGCCGACGCCGCGAACGGCACGGCCGCGAGCAGGGCGAGGACGGCGAGGGAGGAAGCCAGGGGGGAACGCTTCATGGGGGACTCTCCGATGTCTTGTTATGGGCCGCGCACCGGCGCGGTGCCGCGCATTGTCCCCGCCGCGTCAGAATCCGCACTGAAGCGGCGCGTCGTTGCGGCGGAACTTCGCGCGTGCCCCGCAGTCACGCGCCGCCGTCGAATCCCAGTTGTCGCCACGCTTCGTACACGACGACCGCGACCGTGTTGGACAGGTTCAGGCTGCGGCTTTCCGGGCGCATCGGAAGGCGCAGGCGCTGCGCTTCCGGAATCGCGGCCAGCACCTCCGCCGGCAGGCCGCGCGTTTCCGCGCCGAACAGGAAGGCGTCGCCTGCCTGGTAGCGCGGCGCATCGAAGCGTCGCGTGCCGCGGGTGCTGAGCGCGAACACCCGCGCCGGCGCGCCGTTCGCCCGGGCGATCGCGTGCAGGGCGTCCGCGAGCGTGTCGTGCACCCGCAACGTGGCGTACTCGTGGTAGTCCAGGCCGGCGCGCCTGAGCTGGCGGTCCTCCAGCGAAAACCCGAGCGGCGCCACCAGGTGCAGCCGCGCGCCGGTGTTGGCGCACAGGCGGATCACGTTGCCGGTATTGGGCGGTATTTCCGGCTGGTGCAGGATGACGTCGAGCATGCGGCCAGCTTGGCGCAGGTGGCGATGGCGGGGGAAGGGCGAGGTCCGGGTTGGCCCCGTCCGGTGCGGGAGCTGTGCCGGCTCGCCGGGAGGTGACCGCTAGTCACGAGGTGACCAACATTCACCTCAGGTAGTGCGCTTTCGGTAGCGGTCGATCTACAAGTTATTGATTCTGTACGAACCCACCGAGGTGCCCGCTACCGGTATTCACCTTCCGGCGGCGTCCGGGCACGTGCGGACCGGGTGAAGATTCGCTTCAATGGTCGCCGCCGACAGGGACGTCGGCATTTACCCCTCTTGGCGCCGGCTGCGCCCTTGGCCCCGCGTTCGCGGCGGCCCATCCCCCGACACCAACCGCATCCACGGCCTGCCTGGCCGCGGCGCCTTTTTTTTCGGCGCGCGCGGCCGATCCGCGCGCGCCGTGGCGTCAGGCCGAGACCGCCAGCTTCTCCTGCCGGTAGCGGCGGGTCGCGGCGAACCACAGCAGCGCGGCCAGGCCGAAGCCCGCGCCCAGGTAAACCGCCCAGGTCTGCAGGTCGATGCCCTCGCTGCGGATCACCTTCAGCAGCATCTGGTTCTGCGCCAGGAACGGCACGGTGAACATCCACAGCGCGTCCTTCACCGGGCTCACCATCAGCGCGATGGTCGGGATCATCGGCAGCAGCATCAGCACCGCCATGTAACTCTGCGCTTCCTTGACCGACTTCGCGCCGGCGGCGATGACGGTCAGCAGGCAGCCGCCGATGAACACCATCGGCAGCAGCACCACCAGCATCTTCGCGATCGCCGACACGCTGACGTCCATCTGCCGGCCGATGTCCGGCGCCAGCTGCGCGCCGAGCTTGAACGCGAGCAGGGTCAGCAGCAGCGCCGCCACGCCGACCGCGCAGGCCGCCGCGATCTTGCCGCTGACGATCGCCCCGCGCGACGCGGGCGTGGCCAGCAGCGGCTCCAGCGACTGCCGCTCGCGCTCGCCGGCGGTGGTGTCGATGACGATGTGCGCGCCGCCGAGGAACGCGCTGAGGATCAACAGGTAGGGCAGGAACGCCATCGCCATGCCCTTGCGCGCTTCAGGCGTGGACAGGTCCTTGTGCGAGGTCGTCACCGGCATCGCCACCGCGGGGCTGATCCCGCGCGCGAGCAGGCGCAGCGCGCCGACCTGCTGGCGGTAGCCGTCGAGCGCGGCTTCCACCCGCCGGACCGGGATCCGCGAGGCGTCGCGGGTCGAGTCGTGCACGATCTCGACCAGCGCCGGCACGCCTTCGCGCCAGTGCTTCGCGTAATCGGCTTCGATGCGCAGGTAGACGTCCTCCGCCTGGCTGCGGATCGCCGCGTCCGGGTCGCCCTTGAAGTCCTTGCGGGTGATGCCCTGGCCGCCGAGCCAGGCGACCAGGTTGGGCGCGCGCTCGGCGCCGACGATCACCACTTCCAGCGGCTTCTCGATCTGGCTCTTGACCCGCTGCTGCGCCATCGTGCCGAGCCCGATGATCAGCGCGGGCGCCAGCACCGGACCCATCAGCAGCGCCAGCAGCAGGGTGCGCCGGTCGCGCACCAGCTCCCGCAGTTCCTTCATCCACACCGTCAGCAGCGCCTTCATGCGTGCAACCCCTCTTCCGATCCGATCAGGCGGACGAACGCGTCTTCCAGGTTGTCCTCGCCGGTCTGCGCGCGCAGTTCGTCGGCGCTGCCCTGCGCGACCACCTTGCCGTGCGCGATCACCACGATGCGGTCGCACAGCGCGGCGACCTCCTGCATGATGTGGCTGGAGAAGATCACGCAGCGGCCCTCGCCGCGCAGCCGGCGCAGGAATTCGCGCAGGCCGCGCGTGGTCATGACGTCCAGGCCGTTGGTCGGCTCGTCGAGGATGACGTTGCGCGGGTCGTGCACCAGCGCCCGCGCGATCGCGGTCTTGGTGCGCTGGCCCTGGCTGAAGCCCTCGGTCTGGCGGTCGAGGAAATCCTGCATCTGCAGGGCCTCCGCCAAGTCCGCGGTGCGCGCGTCGATCTGGGCGCGGGCCAGCCCGTGCAGCTCGCCGAAGTAGCGGATGTTCTCACGCGCGGTCAGGCGCTTGTACACGCCGCGCGCGTCCGGCAGCACGCCGAGCGCGCGCCGCGCCGCTTCCGGATCCTGCGCGACGTCCACGCCGTCCACCAGCACGCGCCCGCTCTCGGGCCGCATCAGCGTGTAGAGCATGCGCAACGTGGTGGTCTTGCCGGCGCCGTTGGGGCCGAGCAGGCCGGTGATCTCGCCGTCGCGGGCGGTGAAGCCGACGTCGTCCACCGCGACGACGGGGGCGTTTTCCTTGCCCTTGCCGGGGAAGGTCTTGCGCAGGTGTTCTGCCGTGATCATGGTCGGGTCTCGTCGGAGCTCACGGTTCCCAGCCGCCGAAGCTGGTGAACGGCGGCGTGGCGGTGAGCGTGTCCAGGCACTTGCCGTCCAGCGCCTTCGCATCGCGGGTGTCGAGGAACTGCGCGACCAGCTTCGGCATGCAGCCGGCGCCGATCACGTTGTGGCCCTGGCCCTCGAGCACGAACAGGCGCGCGTTGGGCAGAGTGGCGACGACTTCCTCGCCGTAGCGCGGCGGGGTCACCGGGTCGAACTCGCCTGCCAGCACCAGTGCCGGCACGTCGCTGCGCAGCGGCTGGTGGAAGTCGGCCGGCATCGCGCCCTTGGGCCACACCGCGCACTGCGCGCCGAGGAAGTCGGTGAGCTGGGTGCCGAGCAGGGTGCCGTCGTCGCCGTCGTCGGTGTGGATGCCGGCGGCGTCCTCGCTGCACACCACCGACAGCTGCATGCCCATCGCCATGGAGTCGGACATCGCGCCGCCCAGCATCTGCGCCATCGCCATCAGCGTCTCGTAGCGGCCTTCCGCGGCCTCCTTGATCTGCAGCGGCAGCACCGACGCCGCGGCCGGGATGTAGGCGAACATGCGCACCAGGCCGGCGACCGCTTCGGGCTTGAGCACGTCCTGCTTCGCCTCGCCGGTGCTGGCGTCGCGGTAGCGCACGGTCGGCGGATCGCTGCGCAGCCTGGCCAACAGCGCGTCCAGGCGCGAGCGCGGATCGCCCAGCGCCTTCGCGCAGGCCGGCACCTGCGCGCACTGGCCGAACTGCAGGTCGAGCGCGTCGTCGAGGTTGCGGGCGAAGTCGTTGCCGAAGTACAGCGTGTTCGGCGCGACCGAGTCGAGCACCAGCGCGCGGGTGTGGGCCGGGTAGCGGCGCGCGTACTGCTGGGCGACGCGGGTGCCGTAGGAGATGCCGACCAGGTTGACCTGCGCGGCGCCGATCGCCGCGCGCACCGCGTCGAGGTCGCGGATCGCGTCGGTGGTCGTGTAGAAGCGCAGATCGGCCTTCGCCTGCAGCGCGTCGCGGCAGCGCTCCGCCGCCTCGCGCGCGGCCGCGGCATTGTCGGGAGTGGCGGCGTCCCTGCCGTCTTCGTCGTCCTTGCAGACAAGGCGATTGCTGCCGCCGGTGCCGCGCTGGTCGACCAGGACCACGCTGCGGTGCTTGCGGATCTCGGCGAAGGCCGGCGCGACCTGCGGATAGGTCTCGGTGGCGGACTGGCCGGGGCCGCCGGCGAGCATGAACACCGGGTCCGGTTCGTTCGGCCCGTCCAGGGCCGCAGGCAGCCAGGCGATGTTGAGCGCGATCTTGCGGCCCTGCGGCCGCGCGGGGTCTTCGGGTACGCTGAGCGAACCGCACTGCGCCTCGACGCCGGCGGCCCCGGCGCCGACCGGGGCGGTCAGCGTGCACGGCCGGAACGCGATTCGGCCGAGCGTGCGCACGGGCGCGGCGGTCTGCTGCGTGGCGGCGGTGGGCGCGTCGCCGGCTTGGGCGTCGGGCCTGGCGTGGTCGCGCAGGCTGCGCCAGCCGAACAGGCCGGCGACCAGCAGCAGGGTCACGATGGTGCGGGTCTTGCGGGACATCGGGTTCTCCGCGAGTCGAGTTCAGTCGTGCGAGCCGGCGCGGCCGTTGCCTGCATTGCGCGCGCGGACGAGGAAGGCGCTGCCCAGCACCATCAGCGCTACGCCGACCGCGGCCATCGCCGGCAGGTGGATGACGCCGCCCACCACCAGGAAGGCCAGGCCGCAACCGAGGAAGGAGAGGCCGGTCGCGGCCAGCCGGCGGGCATCGCCGCGTTCGTCGAGGTCGTGTGGATCCTGCTCGTGCATGGGGCGCTCCTCAGGCCTGGTCCGGAAGGAAGATCGCTTCGATCGGCTGCCGGAACAGCCGCGCGATGCGGAAGGCGAGCGGCAGGCTCGGGTCGTACTTGCCGGTCTCGATGGCGTTCACGGTCTGGCGCGAGACGGCCAGGTGCTCGGCCAGCTCGCCCTGCGACCAGCCGCGCGCCTCGCGCAGTTCGCGCACGCGGCTTTCCATCAGCGGTAGCGCCGCGCGATCGCCAGCTTGGCGATGGCGTAGACCACGATGACCAGCGGAAACACCCAGATCATCGCGACAGCCGACGGGATGTCGATGACCTTGGCCGACTGCAGGAAGCCCGCGCTCAGGTAGACCAGCGAGACCAGCGCGGTGGCGATGCTCACCGCTTCCAGCTCGATCCGGCGTTGCATTTCGTCGGTGTCGCGAATGTGGCGGACGATCGCGCGCATCGCCAGCGCGATCGCCGGCACCGGCAGCAGCGCGACCAGCGCGCGCAGGGCCGGCGTCTCGACGTGGCGCAGCCAGGTCATCGAGACCAGCACCGCGACCACGTAGGCCGTCATCGGCGGCAGGAACTCGCGCAGGTAGCGCCGGCGCAGGGCCGGGGTCGAGCTGTCGCAGGCCTCGGTCGCGCGGGCCTTGACCAGGGCACCCAGCAGCAGGCCGAGCGCGACGCCGTAGACCAGCCCGCGCGCGAAGTCCGCCAGCAGGTCGGGCCAGAACCGGTCCAGGACCATTGGCGCGGCCAGGACCAGCAGGCCGGCGATGAGGTAGCGGCGGGCGGTGCGCGACATGCGCGGAGGCCTGTCAAATGAACTTGACAGGCACGATAGCCGCGCGCGCCGCGTGCTGTCAAGTGCCCTTGACACCCCCCGGCACGCCGTCGGGTCGCACCGCCAGCAACGCGAGCAGGGTCAGCGCCGCCATCACCGCCAGGTAACCGCCGACCGCGCCGATGCCGTGGCCGGCCGCGAGCCGGGTCGCGAGGTAGGGCGCGGGCGAGGCGCCGAGGATGCCGGCGAGGTTGAAGGCCAGCGAGGCGCCGGTATAGCGCACCGGCGTCGGGAACATGCCGGCCAGCAGCGTGCCGCAGGGACCGTAGGTGAAGCCCATCAGGCCGAGGCCGAGCGCCAGGAACAGCAACACCTGCCAGGCGTTGCCGGCGGCGAACAGCGGTTCGAACAGCAGGCCGAAGGCGAGGATCCCGGCGGTCGCCGCCAGCATCGCCCGGCGCCGGCCGACGCGGTCGGCGTAGACCGCCGACAGGGGGATGGTCGCGGCGAAGCACAGCACGCCCAGCATCTGCAGCAGCAGGAACTGCTCGCGGCCGTAGCCCAGCGCCGAGGTGCCCCAGCTCAGCGCGAATACCGTCATCAGGTAGAACAGCACGAAGGTCGCCAGCAACGACAGCATGCCCACCAGCAGTGCGCGCGGGTGCCGCGCCAGCACCGCCAGCATCGGCAGGCGCTCGCGCTCTCCGCGCGCCAGCGCGTCGCGGAACTGCGGCGTTTCGGAGATCCGCAGCCGCACCCACAAGCCGAGCAGCACCAGCACCGCGCTGGCGATGAACGGCACGCGCCAGCCCCAGGCCAGGAACTGCGCGTCGTCGAGGAAGTGCGCCAGCAGCAGGAACACCCCCGTCGCGCACAGGAAGCCGATCGGCGCGCCCAGCTGCGGGAACATCCCGTACCAGGCGCGCTTGCCCGGCGGCGCGTGCTCGGTCGCCAGCAGCACCGCGCCGCCCCACTCGCCGCCCAGGCCCAGGCCCTGGCCGATCCGGCACAGCGCCAGCAGCGCCGGCGCCGCGACGCCGATCTGCGCATGGGTCGGCAGCAGGCCGATGACCACGGTGGAGATACCCATCGTCAACAGCGCCGCGACCAGGGTTGCCTTGCGGCCGATGCGGTCGCCGAAGTGGCCGAACAACGCCGAACCCAGCGGCCGCGCGAAGAACGCCAGCGCGAAGGTCGCCAGCGACTGCAGGGTGGCCGCGGTCGGCTCGTGCGCCGGGAAGAACAGCGCGGGGAACACCAGCACCGCCGCGGTCGCGTAGATGTAGAAATCGAAGAACTCGATCGTGGTGCCGATCAGGCTGGCGAACAGGATGCGGCGGGGCGAGGCGTCGCGCATGGGACGGGCGGCGGCGGGAGGACGCGCCGAGTATGCGCAGGAATCGCGGCCGGCGGCACGCGGCGCGGTGGCGGCCAGTGCGCGCCGGCTCGCGTACACGCGAGCCGCTACTTGTTGCTGATGTACTTCTCGCGCCGGATCTGGGCGACCGCCAGGCCGTGTTCCTTCAGCGCCTCGAAGCTCGCATCCACCATGTTCGGGTTGCCGCACAGGTAGGCGATGTCGCCGTCCGCGGCGGGCGCGAACTCCGGCAGGAACTGCTGCACGTAGCCGTGGCGCACGTCGGCGTGCGCGTGCGCCGAACCGGCGCCGGGCAGTTCGCGCGACAGGCAGGGCACGAAGCGCACGTTGCCGGGGTGTTTGTCGGCGAAGGCGCGGAACTCGTCGCCGTACAGCAGTTCATTCGGCGCGCGCGCGCCCTGCAGCAACACCACCTCGATGCCGCGGGTCGCGATCAGCTGTTCCAGTTGCGGCAGCATCGCCCGGTACGGGGTGACGCCGGTGCCGGTGCCGATCAGCAGGTAGCGGCGGTTGGCGTCGCCCGGCATCAGGCAGAAGCGGCCGTACGGGCCGCTGGCGTCCACGTGGCCGCCGATCGGCAGGTTCTCGAACAGCGCGGTCGCGGCGCCGCCGGCGACGTAGCTGACCGCGATCTCGACCAGTTCGCCGGGCCCGAGCGCGCGTTCGTGGATGGTCGCCAGCGAATACGAGCGCTTGGTCGCGGTGCCGTCCGCGTACTGGAAGTGCACCTGCAGGAACTGGCCGGGGATGAAGTCCAGCGGCTGTCCGTCGTCGCGGACGAAGGCGAGGTGGGCGACGGTCGGCGCCAGCATGCGGCGCGAAACCAGCTTGAGCGGGAAGTGGACGATGGCCAAGGATGAAGATCGCAGTCGGGGAAGCGCGGCGCGGCGGGCGCGCGACAGGCCCGGTGGCGGGACGCAGTGTCCCCGGGGCGCCGCGGTGGGGGCTCCTATACTACCGGCTTCGCCGCGCCGGCCGCGGCACAGGTGCGTCCATGACCCCCCACGACACTCCCGGCGCGACCGCGCCGGCGCCCGCGACCCCGGCGCTGCGCGTGCGCGAGCTGCGCAAGACCTACGACAACGGCGTCGAGGCGCTCAAGGGCGTCTCGCTCGACGTCATGCCCGGCGATTTCTTCGCCCTGCTCGGCCCCAACGGCGCCGGCAAGTCGACCCTGATCGGGATCGTGTCGTCGCTGGTCAACAAGAGCGCGGGCGAGGTGTCGGTGTTCGGCGTCGACCTGGCCCGCGAGCGCGGCGCGGCGATGCGCCTGATCGGCCTGGTGCCGCAGGAACTGAACTTCAACATGTTCGAGAAGCCGCGCGACATCCTG
This sequence comes from Lysobacteraceae bacterium, assembly GCA_035686325.1. Lineage (GTDB taxonomy): Bacteria > Pseudomonadota > Gammaproteobacteria > Xanthomonadales > Xanthomonadaceae > JABFWF01. The sequence continues at coordinate 15,713 of DASRZN010000196.1, read as the reverse complement.
GTCAACTACGCGGGCTTCTACGGCATCCCGCGCAACGAGGCGCTGCCGCGCGCGGAGGAGGAACTGCGCCGCGCGCACCTGGCCGACAAGGCCGAAAAGATGTCGCGCACGCTGTCGGGCGGCATGAAGCGGCGCCTGATGATCGCCCGCGCGATGATGACCCGGCCGCGCCTGCTGATCCTCGACGAGCCCACCGCCGGCGTCGACATCGAAATCCGCCGCGGCATGTGGAAGACCCTGCGCGAGATCAACGCCGCCGGCACCACCATCATCCTGACCACCCACTACCTCGAGGAAGCCGAGAGCCTGTGCCGGCACCTCGCGATCATCGACCGCGGCAACATCGTCGAGCAGGGCCCGATGAAGGCGCTGCTGGCCAAGCTCGACGTGGAGGGCTTCCTGCTCGACGTCGAGGGCGCGCTGCCGCCGGCGCTGCCGGACATCGCCGGCGCCACCCTGGTCGCCAGCGACCCGCACACCCTCGACCTGGAGATGCCGCGCGCGATGGACCTCAACCGGGTATTCGCCGCGCTCGACGCCGCCGGCATCCGGGTGCGCTCGATGCGGACCAAGTCGAACCGGCTGGAGGAGCTGTTCGTGCGCCTGACCGGCCACCAGGAGCAGGCGGCGTGAACGCGCCGCGCCGCATGGACGTCCCGGTCGCCGAACGCAGCGTGGCCGGCCGCAACCTGGTCGCGCTCGGCACCATCGCGCGCCGCGAGGTGCAGCGCATCCTGCGCATCTGGACCCAGACCCTGATCCCGCCGGCGATCACGATGACCCTGTACTTCCTGATCTTCGGCGGCCTGATCGGCTCGCGGGTCGGGAAGATGGACGGCATCCGCTACATGGACTTCATCGTCCCCGGCCTGGTGATGATGAGCATCATCCAGAACAGCTACGGCAACATCTCCTCGTCGTTCTTCGGCGCCAAGTTCGGCCGCCACGTCGAGGAGCTGCTGGTCAGCCCGATGCCGCACTGGGTGGTGCTGGCCGGCTACGTCGCCGGCGCGGTGCTGCGCGGGCTGATGGTCGGCGTGATCGTGCTGCTGATCGCGATGTGCTTCACGCCGGTGCGCATCCCGCATCCGCTGGTGACGCTGAGCACGGTGCTGCTGGGCGCGACGATCTTCGCCCTCGCCGGCTTCGTCAACGCCGTGTACGCGAAGAAGTTCGACGACGTGGCGATCGTGCCGACCTTCATCCTGACCCCGCTGACCTACCTCGGCGGCGTGTTCTATTCGGTGCGGCTGCTGCCCGGCTGGGCGGAGGCGGCGACCCACCTCAACCCGATCTTCTACATGGTCAACGCGTTCCGTTACGGCTTGCTCGGCATCACCGACGTGCGCCTGTCGATCGCCTACGCGCTGATGCTCGCGTTCGTGGTGGTGCTGGCCGCGTTCGCCCTGTGGCTGCTGCGGCGCGGGGTCGGCCTGCGCAGCTGAGGGCCGGCGGCCTCGCGCGGCCTTCGCGCCCCCACGCCGACACTGCGCGCGCTCGCCGGGAACGCACGGACATGCCGACCAGCCGCCCATCGCAACGCCACCTCCTCCGCCGCGCCGCGGCCCTGTGCGCGCTGGCGCTGTGCACCGGTTGCGGCCCGGACGGCCGTCCGGCCGGCTACGCGCCGGACGGGACCCAGCAGATCCTCGGCCTGGCGGACCCGGACGCGACGGCGGCGGAGTCGGCGCTGGAGGTCGCGGCCGCCGAGGCGGACGCGGACGCCGCCGCGATCAGCCCGGTGCCGGCGTTCCACGGCGGCGACCCGCACTGGCGGATCGAGATCCAGTCGGTCGGCGACCTCCGCCACGACGTCGTGCTGACCCAGGGCGGCGTGCGGATGACCGGCGCGCTCGGCTACCGGCCGGTGCCCGGGGTCGACGAGGGCGGCCCGTTCGACCTGCACGGCGCCCTGCACGGGCCGCAGGGCGACGCGCCGATGCGCGTGCACCTGCAGCGCGAGGCCTGCATCGACGAGGCCGGCGCGCATGCGTGGAAGGTGCAGGTGGACGTCGAGGGCCAGGCGCCGCGCGACGGCTGCGGCGACATCGCGATGTAGCGCGTCAGCCCGGCAGGCGGAAGAACGCGCTCGCCGTCGCGGTGGTCGCGGCGGCGGTGGCCGCGACCTCTTCGCCGCGGTCGCGTGCCAGCTCGCCGACGATGTGGGCGAGGTACATCGGCTCGTTGCGCCGGTGCGCGGGCTGCGGGCGCACCGTGCGCGGCAGCAGGTAGGGCGCGTCGGTCTCGATCATCAGCCGGTGCGCGGGGATGTGCCGCACCAGCTCGCGCAGGTGCGCGCCGCGGCGCTCGTCGCACAGCCAGCCGGTGATGCCGACGTGCCAGTCGCGGTCGAGGTAGTCGAACAGCTCCTCGCGGCTGCCGGTGAAGCAGTGCACCACCGCCTGCCCGATCCGCCCCTCGAACTCGCGCATCACCGCGACGAAGTCCGCGTGCGCGTCGCGCTGGTGCAGGAACAACGGCTTCGGGTTCCCGGCGGCGGCGAGGTCGGCGGCGATCTCCAGCTGGCGCGCGAACGCCTTGCGCTGCGCCGGCCGCGGCGAGAAATCGCGGAAGTAGTCGAGGCCGCATTCGCCGACCGCGACGACTTCGTCGTGGGCGAGCAACGCGCGCAGTTCCGCGTCGCACTCGGCGGTGTACTCGCTGGCGTGGTGCGGATGCACGCCGGCGGTGGCGAAGAGCTCGCCGGGATGCGCCTGGGCCAGCGCCAGCGCCTTCGGCGAATGCTCGCGGCTGGCGCCGGTCACCACCATCCACGCGACGCCCGCCTCGCGCGCGCGCTGCAGCACCGCGGCGCGGTCGTGGTCGAAGCTGTCGTGGGTGAGATTGGCGCCGATGTCGATCAACTGCATCACGGAATTCTAGCAACCGGGGCGCGTCCGGCCGGGTGGAATGCAGCGTTGCGCGGCGTTCGCGCGGGGGCCCGCGCCGGCCGGCCTAGACTGCGATCTCGGCCACCGCCGCCGCCCCGCCGCCATGAACGACCGCATCCGCCATCCACAGCTCGCCGCCCGCCGCCTCGACGCGACCGCCGCCGCCGCCCTGATCCGGCCCGGCGACACCGTCGCCATGAGCGGCTTCACTGGCGCCGGTTACCCCAAGGCGGTGCCGCAGGCGCTGGCAGCGCGCATGGAACAGGCGCATGCCGCCGGCGAGGCGTTCCGGGTGCGCGTGCTCACCGGCGCCTCCACCGCGCCGGAACTGGATGGCGCGCTCGCCCGCGTGCACGGGATGGAGTTGCGCCTGCCGTACCAGTCCGACCCCGAGGTGCGCGCGCGGATCAACGCCGGCCAGCTCGACTACATCGACATCCACCTCAGCCACGTGGCCCAGCACGCCTGGTTCGGCTTCTTCGGAGAGATCGACGTCGCGCTGGTGGAAGTGGCCGGCATCAACGCGGACGGCACGCTGGTGCCGTCGTCCTCGGTGGGCAACAACAAGACCTGGCTGGAACTTGCCGACCGGGTGATCCTCGAGGTCAATCGCTGGCAGCCGGAAGGGCTCGCCGGGATGCACGACATCTACTACGGCACCGCGCTGCCGCCGGACCGCAAGCCCATTCCCCTGCTGCATCCCGACGACCGCATCGGCGAGCCGTTCCTGCGCGTGGATCCGGCCAAGGTCGTCGCGGTGGTGGAAACCGACGCCCCCGACCGCAATTCGCCGTTCGCGCCGCCGGACGAAGCCTCGCGGCGGATCGCCGGCCACCTGCTCGACTTCCTCGGCCACGAGATCCGGCGTGGACGGCTGACCCCGCGCCTGCTGCCGTTGCAGTCGGGCGTGGGCAACATCGCCAACGCGGTGCTGGCGGGGCTCGCCGAGGGCGGCTACCGCGGGCTCACCGCCTACACCGAGGTGATCCAGGACGGCATGCTGCAGCTGCTGCGCGCCGGCGTGCTGCGGATGGCGTCGGCGACCTCGTTCTCGCTCAGCCCGGACGGCATCGCCGAGTTCAACCGGCACGTGGACTTCTACCGCGAGCGGATCCTGCTGCGCCCGCAGGAGATCTCCAACCATCCGGAGCTGATCCGGCGGCTGGGCTGCATCGCGATGAACGGCATGATCGAGGCCGACCTGTACGGCCACGTCAATTCCACCCACATCGCCGGCAGCCGGATCATGAACGGCATCGGCGGCAGCGGCGACTTCGCGCGCAACGGCTACCTGTCGGTGTTCATGTCGCCGAGCGTGGCCAAGGACGGCGCGGTGTCGTCGATCGTGCCGATGGCCAGCCACGTGGACCACACCGAGCACGACGTGATGGTGCTGGTCACCGACCAGGGCCTCGCCGACCTGCGCGGGCTGTCGCCCCGGCAGCGCGCGCGGCGCATCATCGACTGCTGCGCGCATCCGGACTACCGGCCGCTGCTGCGGGACTACTTCGACCGCGCCTGCCGCGACGGCTTCGGCCGGCACAGCCCGCACCTGCTCGGCGAGGCGCTGTCCTGGCACCAGCGCTTCGTCGAGACCGGCTCGATGCGGCCGGGCTGACCGCGCGACCGGCGGGCGGCAAGGCGCGCCGCCAGTTGCGGCACAGCGCCACGGCCGGCGCGGCGGCAGGATGCGCACGAACCCGGACATTCGTCGGAGGCCCTCATGTCGCCGCTCGCCCTGTTGCTCGCAGCCGCCGGCACCGCCGGGGCGTCGCCCGCGCCACCGCCGCCACCGGCGTGCGCCGCCGCCGAACACCGCCAGTTCGACTTCTGGCTCGGCGACTGGGAAGTGCGCAGCCCGCGCGGCGCGCTGCTCGGCCACAACCGGATCGTGGCCGGAGGCGGCGGTTGCTGGCTGCAGGAGCATTGGCGCAGCGCGCAGGGCAACGACGGCACCAGCCTCAACGCCTGGGACGCGCCGGACGGGCGCTGGCGCCAGTTCTGGGTGGGCGGCGACGGCATGGTGCTGCGCCTGGAAGGCGGCCTGCGCGACGGGGTGATGGAAATGCAGGGGGTGCTGGCCGGCGAGCACGGACCGCAGCGCCAGCGCATCACCTGGACGCCGGCCGCCGACGGCAGCATCACCCAGCGCTGGGACGTGTCGGACGACGACGGCGCCAGCTGGCGCGCGGTGTTCGTCGGCATCTACCGGCGCGCGGCGCGGGAGGACGCACCAGCCGCCGGCTAGCACGTGCACCGTCGCCGCGACGGCGGCATGCTGCGCGCATGGACGCGGCCGACAAGCCCTTCGCCCCCGCCTGCGAGCGCAACCGGGAACCGATCCTGGCGGTGCTGCGGGACCGCTTCGCCGATCGCCGCGCGGTGCTCGAGATCGGCAGCGGCACCGGCCAGCACGCGGTGTACTTCGCAGCGGCGATGCCGTGGCTGGCCTGGCAGTGCTCGGACGTCGCCGCGAACCTGCCCGGCATCCGCCAGTGGCTGGACGAGAGCGCGCTGCCCAACACGCCGCCGCCACTGGAACTGGACGTGCGTGAAGCGTGGCCGCCGCTGCGCTGCGACGCGGTATTCACCGCCAACACCCTGCACATCATGGGCTGGCAGGAAGTCGAACGCTGCTTCGCCGGGGTCGGCGCGGCGCTCGCCGACGACGGCGTGCTGGTCGCCTACGGCCCGTTCAGGCGTGGCGGCGCGCACACCAGCGACAGCAACCGCGAGTTCGACGCCTGGCTGCGCGCGCGCGATCCGCGTTCGGGCGTGCGCGACGTGGAAGCGCTGGACGCGCTGGCGCGCGCGGCCGGCCTGGCGCGAACCGGCGACGTCGCGATGCCGGCCAACAACGCCTGCCTGGTCTGGCGGAGCGAACGCGCCGCGCCGCCGTAGAGCGGAGCTGGCTCCGCTCGCGTTCGCCGCGCGCCAGATCCGTCACCGGAGCAATTCCCACGACAACAAAGAGGGGCGCATCGCCGCGCCCCTCCCATTGCTTCCACGCAGGCGCGCGGTTACTGCACGCTGAAGTCCCGGCTCTGCACCAGGTTGCCGTCGATCAGCACCTCGACCTTGTAGTCGCCGGCCGGCCAGCCGTCGGGCTTGGAGATGCTGAAGTCGGTGACCTGGGCGCCGGCCGGGATCGACTTGTCCTCCTCATGCACGACCTGGCCGTCCTGGTAGGTCCAGCGGGTGGTGACGGTCGCCGCCTTGTCGCCGTTGGTGGCGATGGAGGCGTGGATGGTGTCGCCCTTGGCGAAGCGGGTGCTGGCGCTGGTCACCCGGTTGTCGGTACCGACCGCGTTGCCGAGGTCGAGCCCGGTGAGGATCGGCGAGGTCGCCGGCGGGGTGGTGGTCGCCATCGGTCCCGCGGCCGGCGCGGTCGCCGCCGGGGGCGCGGCGTCCGGGGTGGTCGCGGCGGGCGCGTTGGCGGTGTCGGCCGCGGTGTCGGCGTTGTCGTGCTTCTTGCAGCCGGCGAGCGCGAGCGCGCCGACCAGCGCGGCGGCGAGTGCGGTGGAAAGCATGCGTGCCATGGGAAGCTCCTGGGTCAGTCCGTGTCGGGAAGGGTGAGGACCTGGCCCGGACGGATCAGGTCGGGATCGTCGAGCTGGTCGCGGTTGGCGTCGAAGATCGCGTGCCAGCGGCTGGCCTTGCCGTACACGCGCTGGGCGATGTGCGACAGGGTGTCGCCGGCCTGCACGGTGTAGGTGCGCGCGCGGGCGCCGGCCGGCACGGTGTCGGCATGGCCTTCGACGTTGGAGAAGTCGGGCGCGCCGGCGCCGGTCGGGCTGTTGCCCGGCACGGTGTCGCTGTGCGACCGCACGTTGGAGAAGTCGGGGCGCGGCGCATCGCCGCCGCCGCGACTGGGCTGCAGGCGAAGGTTGCCGGGATCTTGCGATTGCGTGGCCATGGGGAAATCCTCGCGTGGGGCCGGCGCAGGCTCCCACGGCCCGCGTCAAGGGGGCATCGTCGCTACTGGCGCAGCTCACGCGCGGGCGGCGGCGGCGCGCGGTCGGGCGTGCCGCGCCAGGGATTGATGTCCAGCCCGCCGCGGCGGGTGTAGCGCGCCTCCACCGACAGCGAGCGCGGCCGGCAACGCGCCATGACGTCGACGAAGACGCGCTCGACGCACTGCTCGTGGAACTCGCAGTGGTCGCGGAAGGACGCGATGTAGCGCAGCAGTCCGGCGCGATCGATGCGCGGCCCGCGGTAGGCGATCCGCAGGCTGGCCCAGTCCGGCTGGCCGGTGACCGGGCAGTTCGACTTGAGCAGGTGGCTGAGCAGGGTTTCCTCCGCTTCGTCGGCGTGCGCGGACAGCAGGGTGGCGTCGGGCGGGCCGTAGGCGTCGACCGTCACGTCGAGGTCGTCGATGCAGGTCGCGTCGTCGTGCGCCTGCGCGGCGGGAATGCCGAAGCGCGCCGCGACCGCGCGGCCGGCGGCGCGCGACAGATCCTCGCTGATCCGCGCGAGGACCGCGTCGGCGTCGTCGAAGCGGGTCGCGTTGAAGGAGTTGAGGTAGAGCTTGAGCGACTTCGATTCGACCAGCTGCGGCGTGGTCGCCGGCACTTCCAGCGTCAGCGTCGCCACCACCGGCTTGCCGCGCGCGTCCAGCCAGCTCAGTTCGTAGCCGTACCAGCGATCGACGCCGACGAAGGGCAGCGTGTCGCCGAGGCCGATCTCCGCGCGGCCGAGCGCGCGCGCGATCGGGTACAGCAGCGCCGGGTCGTAGTGGCGCGGGTAGGCGACCTGGCGGCCGAGCGGGAGCGCCTGGGGATCCACGTCAGTCCTGCTCCGCGGCATCGTCGCCGTGCAGGTAATCCAGGGTGGCCTGCAACATCGCGCGCAGGCCGAGGTCGAGCGCGGACTCGTCGAGCATGAACTTCGGTGAATGGTTGCTCGGCGCGGTGGCGGGATCGATGCCGGGCGTGGTCGCGCCGACGAAGAAGAACATCGCCGGCACTTCCTTCGCGTAGAACGAAAAGTCTTCCGCGCCCATCTGCAGCGGCGGCTCGACCACCTTGTCCCTGCCGGCGACCGCTTCCAGGCTCGGCCGCATGCGCGCGGTCAGCGCCGGGTCGTTGTAGGTCACCGGGTTGCCGGCGCGGTCGGGCACCTGCGCGTCCACGCTGGCGCCGTGCGCGGCGGCGACGTGGCTGGCGACGTCCTTCAGCTCGCCGAAGATCTTCGCGCGCTGCGCTTCGTCGAAGGTGCGGATCGTGCCGACCAGGGTCACCTCGTCGGGGATGATGTTGTAGCGGATGCCGCCGTGGATCGAACCGAAGGTCACCACCGCCGGCAGCGCGGCGATGTTCGTGCGGCGGCTGACGATGGTCTGCGCGGTGCCGACGATGTCGGCGGCGGCGACGATCGGGTCGATCCCGCCCCACGGCGCGGAACCATGCGTCTGGCGCCCGCGCACGCTGATCGTGAACTTGTCCGACGCCGCCATCAGCGGTCCCCGGCGCACGCCGATCGTGCCGGCCGGCAGGGTCGAGAACACGTGCAGGCCGAACATCGCGTCCGGCTTGAAGTCCTTGAACAGGCCTTCTTCCAGCATCAGCGACGCGCCGCCCTCCTCGCCGGCTGGCGCGCCTTCCTCGGACGGCTGGAACACCAGCATCACCGAACCGGGCAGCTGCTCGCGCATCGCCACCAGTGCGTCGGCGACGCCGAGCAGGATCGCGGTGTGCGCGTCGTGGCCGCAGGCGTGCATGACGCCGGTTTCCTGGCCGTTGAACTGCGTCTTCACCGTCGACGCGAACGGCAGCCCGGTCTGCTCGGTCACCGGCAGCGCGTCCATGTCGGCGCGCAGCGCGAGCTTCGGTCCCGGCAGTGCGCCCTCGATGATCGCGGTGACGCCGTGGTGGGCGATGCCGGTGCGCGGGCGCAGGCCGAGTGCCCGCAGGTGGTCGGCGACCAGCTTGGCGGTCCGCTCCTCGCGGTTGGACAGCTCGGGGTGCCGGTGCAGGTCGCGACGCCAGGCGAGGACCGCGTCGCGCTCGCGCTGCGCCGCGACGGCGACCTCGGGCCGCTGCACGGCGTCGGCGGCCCGCGCCGCGGGGGCCGGCACGGAAAGGGCCAGCAGGCTGGCGGCGAGCACGGACAGGGCGATCGGACGCATCGGCATCTCCTCATGAACGCGCGGATGGTACCGCCCCCTCGCCATCCGGTGGCCGCCCGTGCGAGGCTCGCGGCTTCGTTGCCGGGGACCCGCCCATGAACGACGCCCACGCACCTTCCACCCTGCGCGGCGAGGCCGCGCTGCTGCGCGCGGTCGGCGCGTTCGCGCTCACCGCCGCGGTGATCAACGTGATCGTCGGCGCCGGCGTGTTCCAGATGCCGGGCGTGCTGGCGGCGCGGATGGGCGCGGCGGCGCCGCTGGCGCTGGTCGCCGGCGCGCTGGCGATCATCCCGATCGCGCTGTGCTTCGCCGCGGTCGGCAGCCGGGTCGTCGCCACCGGCGGCCCGTACAGCTACGTCACCGCGACCTTCGGCCCCTTCCTCGGCTTCCTCGCCGGCGCGCTGATGTGGATCAGCAACGTGACGTCGAACGCCGGCGTCGGCGCCGCACTCGCCGGCCAGGCCGCCAACCTGTGGCCGGCGCTGGCCGCGCCGCTGCCGCGCGCGGGCTTCCTGACCGTGGTCGCGCTGGCGCTGTTCGCGCTGAATGCGTTCGGGGTGAAGCTCGGCGCGCGCGCGATCGCGACGCTGGCCGGGCTCAAGCTGGCACCGCTGGTGGCGCTGGCGGCCGCCGGCGTGTTCCTGGTCGACTGGTCGCTGGTCAGCTTCTCGCCGGCGGCGGTGCCATCGTGGTCGGCGATGGGCGCATCGATGGTGCTGGTGATGTTCGCCTACTCGGGCATGGAGACCGCGCTGGTGCCCTCGGGCGAAGTGCAGGATCCCTCGCGCAGCGTGCCCCGCGCCGCGCTCGTGGCGATCGTGCTGGTGGTGCTGCTGTACCTCGGCGTGCAGATCGCGACCCAGGGCCTGCTCGGCCCGGCCGCCGCCGGCGCCAGCCAGGTGCCGCTGGCCGAGGCCGCCGGCCGGGTGTGGGCGCCCGGGGGCACGCTGCTGCTGCTCACCGCCTGCGTGTCGATGACCGGCTTCCTGCTCGGCAACCTGCTCGGTTCCTCGCGGCTGCTGTTCGCGCTCGGCCGCGACGGTTATCTGCCGCGCGCGTTCGCCGGGGTCAGCGTGAAGCACCGGGTACCGCTGCTGGCGCTGGCGGTGCACGCCGGGCTCGGCTGGCTGATGGCGCTGCTCGGCAACTTCGACCAGCTGGCGCTGATCTCCGGCGGCGCGATCTGCCTGACCTACGTGCTGGTCAGCCTCGCCGCGTGGCGCGCGCAACGGCGCGGCGTGCAGGAACGCGGCGCGCCCTTCGTGCTGCCGGGCGGGCCGCTGGTGCCGCTGCTGGCGATCGCCGCGATGGGCCTGATCGTCACCACGCTGAGCGGACGCGAGTGGGCGGCGATCGCGATCGCGCTGGCGGTGCTCGGCGTGGTGTACGCGGCACTGCGCACCCGCGCGCGGTCGCGCGGCTGAGGTCGCGCCTCGCGCCGCCCGGCGAAACTTTTGCTTCGCGCACGCAGGTTTTTTCCGGTGCCCTGCGAGTGCGGGCCGCCCGCGAGGCTGCGCCGCGCGCAGCGGTGAGCGCGCGCGCCTGACTCGCGCGTAAGCAGCGCCCTCGCCGCTGAACCGGCGTATCCGCGCGCGCCCGCGCGCATTCCGTTTCCATGCTGCATGCGTCGCCGGCGTCGATCGCGACGCCTTCGCAACACGTGGCGTCCTTGCGCACGCGCGCGTGCGTAGCCCATGGCGCCGTGCGCGCCTGCGCGTGCGTGCGCTGCGCCTGCGCGGCCACCGCGCGCCTGCGACGGGCTTGGCACAGGTTTTGCGACCCGTCTTTCCGTCGCGATCCGTCGCGCCCGCGATGGGCCCGCACGGGCTGCGGCCAGACGATGCGACGACGCATCGCTTCACCGGAAGCACGGCAACGGACGAAAGGAGGTACTTGATGGCAACCAACGATCGCAACCAGAACCAGGGTGGCCGCAGCGGCGACATGAGCGTGCGCGAGGCCGGCCAGATGGGCGGCGAGACCCGCAAGCAGCAGCTGGGGCCGGAGGGCTATTCCGAGCTCGGCCAGCAGGGCGTGGAAGCGTTGCGCGAACAGCGCGGTCCGGACGCGATGTCCGAGATCGGCCGCGAAGGCGGCGAGGCCCGCAAGCAGCAGCTGGGGCCGGAAGGCTATTCCGAGCTGGGCCAGAAGGGCGGCCAGCGGGTGAGCGACCTGGTCGAGAAGGGCAAGCAGTCGGAAGGCCGCAATTCCTGATTCCCGGGAGCGCCGGTCGCGTTCCGCGCGGCCGGTGCCTGGAGGCAGACATGACCAGAGGTCTCGGCGGCAATTCGCCCGCGAACGTGCAGTTCTACCTGAAAGGCGTGGAGTACCCGACCAGCAAGCAGGCGCTGATGGACTGCGCCCGCCGCAACGACGCCCCGGACGAGGTGATGGAGACGATCCAGCGCTTCGACCGCGACGAGTACGGCGGCCCGCAGGACGTGATGAAGGCCTACGGCGAGGTCGAGTAGCGCGTTCCCCGTTCCCGCGCAGGACGCGCGGTGCGGCCCGGATACGGGCCACCCGCCACCGCGGTGCAGGACGCGCCTCGCGCGGCATTACCCCCACTGTAAGGAGCACACGATGGCCAGGAACAATGACAGCAGCGGCAGCCGCGGCAACAACCAGGGTGGCCGCGGCAACCAGGGCAGCGGCAAGCAGGCGTCCTCCGGTGGCGGCGCGCGCAGCCAAGGCAGCGGCAGCGGCAGCATGAGCGTGCGCGAGGCCGGCCACAAGGGCGGTCAGCGCGTGAGCGAGCTGGTCGAGAAGGGCAAGCAGCGCACCTAGCGCGTCGCTCCTTCCGTCCCGCGCTGCGGCGAGGTTTCCCCAACCAGGAGATGAGCGATGGCGAACAACATCCGGTCCGGCGGCAACGGCGAGATGAGCGTGCGCGAAGCCGGTCGCAAGGGCGGCGAGGCCCGCCGCGCGCAGCTCGGCCCCGAAGGCTATGCGCAACTCGGCCGCAAGGGCGGCGAGGCCACCGCCGCCGCGCACGGCAGCGGCTTCTACCAGCAGATCGGCCAGAAGGGCGGCGAGATCGGCGGGCAGCGCGTTCGCGACCTGATCGCACAGGGCAAGCAGGCCGCCGAAGGCGACCGCTGACACCCGCGATCAGCACATACACAGGAGGCATCCATGGCGAACAACAACCGCGACAACCAGAACCGCGGCAACCGCGACCAGTCCGGCGGCATGAGCGTGCGCGAGGCCGGCCAGCGCGGCGGCGAGGCGACGTCCGCGTCGCACGGCCGCGAGTTCTACGAACAGATCGGCCAGCAGGGCGGCGAGAAGGGTGGCCAGCGCGTCAGCGAGCTGATCGAGAAGGGCAAGCAGGCCGAGGGCGGCCGCAGCCAAGGCGACAACTGACACCGCATCCCAGGAGGACCCCCATGCCCACCGGCAAGAACAAACAGGACGACGGCAACCGCGGCGGCAGCCGCAACAACGACAACAGCACCCGCAACGCCGGCGGCCGCGAAGGCGGCATGAGCGTGCGCGAGGCCGGCCGGATGGGCGGCCAGCGCGAACGCGAGCTGGTGCAGCAGGGCAAGCAATCCGAGCGCGGCGGCAGCGGCCGCAACCGCTGATCCCGCGTCATTCCCCCACGACAGGAGACAGACCATGCCGACCAACAGCAACGACAACAACCGCAACCAGGGCAACGCCGGCGGCCGCAACGCGAGCGGCAGCGGCGGCGACATGAGCGTGCGCGAAGCCGGCCAGATGGGCGGCGAGGCGCGCCGCGAGCAGCTGGGCCCGGAGGGCTATTCAGAGCTCGGCAAGATGGGAGGCGAGGCGCGCAAGCAGCAGCTGGGCCCGGAGGGCTATTCCGAGCTCGGCCAGAAGGGCGGGCAGCGGGTGAGCGAGCTGGTCGAGAAGGGCAAGCAGGCCGAGGGCGGTTCCTCGTCCAACCGCTGACCATCCCCTGCGCCATCACGGCTTGGTTGCCAAGCGACGCCGGGAATGCGGGCGCAGCCCGGGAAAGCGCGAAAGGCGGAGCCTCGGCTCCGCCTTTTCCTTCGTCCCATCGCGCGGATTTGTCAGCCGCGATGCTCCATCGCGAGGTAGTCCTCCGACCGCATCTCGATCAGCCGCGACGCGGTGCGCTCGAACGCGCCCGCCAGCCGCTCACCGGCGTACAGCGACGGCGGCGGCGCATCGGCGGTGCAGACCAGGTTGACGTGGCGGTCGTACAGCTCGTCGACCAGGTGCACGAAGCGGCGCGCGGCGTCGTCGCGGCGGGCGTCGAAGCGCGGAATGCCGCCGAGCAGCACGGTGTGGAACTCGCGGGCGACTTCGATGTAGTCGCCGCTGCCGCGCGGGCCTTCGCACAGCGCGTCGAAGTCGAACCAGGCGATGCCATCGGCCAGCGCGCGCGCCGCGATGGCCCGGCCGTCGATGACCAGCGGCGGCGGCAGCGGGGTGCAGCCGGCGGACAGCTCGCGCCAGCGCGCCGCCAGCCACGCGTCCGACTGCGCGTCCAGCGGCGCGCGATAGACCGGCGAGCGGGTCAGCGTACGCAGCCGGTAGTCCTGCGGGCTGTCCAGGTGCAGCACGGTGCAGTGCCGCTGCAGCAACGCGATCGCCGGCAGGAACCGCGCGCGCTGCAGGCCGCCGGCGTACAGGTTGGCGGGCGCGGTGTTGGAACTGGTCACCAGCACCACGCCCTCGGCGAACAGGCGTTGCAACAGGCGCGCGAGCAGCATCGCGTCGCCGATGTCGCTGACGAAGAACTCGTCCAGTACCAGTACCCGCAGGCGCGCGCCCCATTCGCGCGCGATCGCCGCCAGCGGGTCGCGTTCGCCGGCGTGGTCGCGCAGCCGCGCGTGCACCTCGCGCATGAAGCGATGGAAGTGGGTGCGCCGCTTGCCGCCCGCGACGGCCGCGTCGCCGTCGGCGACCGGCAGCGGCAGGCCGTCGTAGAACAGGTCGATCAGGAAGGTCTTGCCGCGGCCGACGCCGCCCCACAGGTACAGCCCGCGCGGCGGCGGCGCGCCGCGGCCGAACACGCGTGCCAGCAGGCCCGCGCGCGCGGGCGCATCGAGCAGCGCGGCGTGGATGCGGTCGAGTTCGGCCAGCGCGGCCTGCTGCGCGGGATCGTCCTGCCAGTCGCCGCGGGCGACGCCGGCGGCGTAGGCCCGCGACGGAAGCACGCCGATGTCCGCGCTCATGCGGTCGCGGGCAGCCAGGGCTTGACGCTGTGCTTGATCGCGCCGCGCAGGTCCATCAGCTTGCGGTGGAAAAAGTGGCTGGTGTCGGGCATGCGCACCAGCTGCGGCGGCTGCGGCAGCGATTCCACCCAGGCGAACACCGCCTGCGGGTCGACGACCTCGTCGGCCTCGCCCTGCACCACCAGCCACGGGCATTGCGGCGGCTGCACCTGGTCGAAGTCCCAGCTGCGCGCGACCGGCGGCGCGATCGAGATCAGCGCGGCCGGGTCCAGGTCGGCCGCCGCGCGCAGGGAGACGTAGGCGCCGAAGCTGAAGCCGGCCAGCCACAGCGCGGTGCCCGGCCGTTGCGCGCGCACCCAGGCGGCGACCGCGCGCAGGTCGTCGGCCTCGCCGGCGCCCTCGTCGAAGCGGCCCTCGGACTGGCCGGTGCCGCGGAAGTTGAAGCGCACCGTGTCCAGCCCGAGCTCGCGCAGCGCGCGCGCGGCGATGGTGACCACCTTGTTGTGCATGGTCCCGCCCTCGGTCGGCAGCGGGTGGCAGACGATCGCCACCGCCGGCCGCGGGGCGCACTCGCTCCGGTCGACCGCGACCTCGAGCGCGCCGGCCGGGCCCGGCAGCAGCAGGGTCGCTGCTTCCTTCGGGAATGGCGGGGCGGGCGCGGCGGACATCATCGCGGCAATGATACCGGGCCGTGCGCGATGCCCGGGAAAGTCGATGCGGAAACGACAACGCCGCCTGGCGGCGGCGTCTCGCGAACCCGATGCGGCGGCTTACTTGAGGTTGGCCAGCATCCAGTCGACCGTGGCCTTGACCTGCTCGTCGGTCAGCGCCGGGTTGCCGCCCTTGGCCGGCATCACGCCGGTGCTGCCGGTGAAGCCCTCGATCGCGTGCTTGTACAGGGTGTCCTTGCCCTGGGCGATGCGCGCGCCCCAGTGCGCCTGGTCCATCGTCGGCGCGCCGCCGGCGCCGGAGGTGTGGCAGCCGGTGCACAGGTTGCCGAAGATCACCGAGCCGTCGGTGGTGCCGCCGTAGGCGACCTGCGAGGCGGCCGCGGCCTGCGCCGCCGCCTGGGCCGCGGCCTGCGCGGCGGCGCCGGTGGCGCCCGCGTAGACCGCGCCGGCGGGCGCGATCCGCGCCTCGGTCCGCGCCTGCGCCTGCGGCGCGACTTCCGCCGGAATCTGCGCGTGGATCAGCAGCGCCAGCCCGATCAGGCCGACCGAGACGACCACCAGGAAGCCGATCACCAGCGAGAATTTCTTGAGGAAGTCGAGGTCGTAGTTGCGCACGATCGTCCCAGCGCGGAAATCCGCGGTTAGCCAGCCAGCCTGAAATTATTCCAGAAGCGGCGGTGCGGCGCGAGTTCGGGGGTGGCGCGCCATGCGCGCGCTCGACCGGCCGGCCGCCCGGAACCCCGGTTCCGCGACGATTCCGTCCCCGTTTTCCCGGGTGGCCCGGCCTGCGGCGGCAAGCGCTTTCGCCCGCGGAGGCGCGCGGTCAGGCCTCCACCGGGTCTTCGTCGTCCTC
>DASRZN010000195.1:0-6052 GCA_035686325.1 Lysobacteraceae bacterium | reverse complement strand
CCTGTTCCACCGCATCCCGCAGGTCATCGGCTAGCGCGGCGCCGCGCGGCCCCTCGCGCGCGGGCAAGGCAGATGGACACCGTCACCCTCACCACCGTCGACGGCCTCAACCTGTTCGCCATGCTCGGCACGGTGCTGTGGCATGCGTTGCGGATCGGCGCCGCGTTCCAGGTGCTGCCGGTGCTGGGCGGGCGCTCGCTGCCGGTGCGCGCGCGGCTGATCGTGACGATCGCGCTGGCGGCCGCGATCTCCACCGTGCTGCCGGCGCCGCCGCCGGCCGCGGTGGACGCGGTGACCGTGCTCAACGTGGTGCGCGAATTCGCGATCGGGGTCGCGATCGGCATGATGCTGCGGCTCGCGTTCGAGGCCGGCCGCCTGGCCGGCGAGATGGTCTCGCAGGGCATGGGCCTGGCCTTCGCCACCCTCGCCGACCCGCTCAGCGGTGCCTCCTCGCAGGTGCTGGCGCAGTGGTTCTACCTGGTGTTCGCGCTGCTGTTCTTCACCCTCGACGCGCACCTGGCGCTGGTCCAGGTGCTGGCCGACAGCTACCGCGCGCTGCCGATCGGCGCGCCGATCGCGGACCTGCAGGCGTTCGCGGCGTCGGTGCCGCTGTTCTTCAACACCGTGCTGAAGGCGGGCGTGCTGCTGGCATTGCCGGTGACGATCGCCCTGCTCGCGGTCAACCTCGCGTTCGGCGTGCTGGCGCGGGCGGCGGCGCAGCTGCACCCGATGGCGCTGGGCCTGCCGGTGGCGTTGCTGGCCGGATTGATGCTGATGGCGGTGCTGGCACGCGGATTGCAAGCCCCGGTGGAGGCGTTGTTCGAGCAGGCCTTCACGGCCGCCCGCGCCATCACCGGGTGAACCCATGAGCGAAACCGCCGATCGCGAAGACCGCACCCTCCCGCCATCGGAAAAACGCCTGCGCGAGGCGCGCGAACGCGGCGACGTGCCGCGCTCGCGCGAACTCGCCAACGTCGCCGTGCTCGGCTGCGCGTCGCTCGCCCTGCTGGCGACCGGCGGCCGCGTCGGCGCCTCGGCGCAGGGCTGGATGCGCGACGCGCTGACCCTGGACCCCGGCATCGTCGGCCGCCAGGACCGGTTGATCCCGCACGCGGTGGAGTTGCTGTTCGGCCTGTTCGCGCCGCTGCTGCCGGTGCTGGCGGTGGCCCTGCTCGCCTGCCTGATCGCGCCGGCGGTGACCTCCGGCCTGCGCTTCTCCGGCAAGGCGCTGCGCTTCGACCTGCTCAAGCTCAATCCGCTCACCGGCCTGGCGCGCATGTACGGGCGCGATGGCTGGGTCGAACTGCTGCGCTCGCTGCTGCGGGTCGCGCTGGTCGGCGCGATCGGCGCCTGGATCGTGCACCGGATCTTCCTGCAGGTGCTGGGGATGATGCGGCAGGACCTCGCGGTGGCGGCGGCGGAAGGCGTGTCGCTGCTGTTCCACTGTTTCCTCGCCACCCTCGGCGGGCTCGCCCTGCTGGCCGCGATCGACGTGCCCTACCAGCGCTGGAACTGGCGCAGCAAGCTCAAGATGACCAAGCAGGAAGCGCGCGACGAGGCCAAGGAAAGCGAAGGCAACCCCGAGGTCAAGGCCAAGGTCCGCCGGCTGGCGATGCAACTGTCGCAGCGGCGGATGATGGAGGCGGTGCCGACCGCCGACGTGGTGGTCACCAACCCGACCCACTACGCCGTCGCGCTCAAGTACGAAGCTGGGAAGATGCGCGCGCCCAAGGTGGTCGCCAAGGGCACCGACGAGATCGCGCTGAAGATCCGCGAGGTCGCGAACGCGCACAAGGTCAGCATCGTCGAGGCGCCGCCGCTGGCGCGCGCGCTCTACCGCCACGCCGAGCTCGAGCGCGAGATCCCGGTCAAGCTTTACGCCGCGGTCGCGCAGGTGCTGTCCTACGTCTACCAGCTCAAGCGCTGGCACCCGGCGCACGGACCGATGCCGATGCTGGCCGAGGTTCCGGTTGACCGCGCGCTGTCCGACCCGGAGGCGCCGCGATGAGCCGGTTCGCTTCCGTCGCGTCCGCGGTGCGCTCCGGCGCGGCCGCGCCGGTGGTGGTGATGGCCATGCTGGCGATGGTCATCGTGCCGCTGGCGCCGCTGGTGCTGGACGCGATGTTCACCCTCAACATCGCGCTGTCGCTGGTGGTG
Source organism: Lysobacteraceae bacterium (assembly GCA_035686325.1). GTDB lineage: Bacteria > Pseudomonadota > Gammaproteobacteria > Xanthomonadales > Xanthomonadaceae > JABFWF01. The sequence goes on along the minus strand of DASRZN010000195.1, from coordinate 3,895 downwards.
CTGCTGGCGGTGGTGTACGTGCGCCGGCCGCTGGAGTTCTCGGTGTTCCCGAGCGTGCTGCTGATGGTCACCCTGCTGCGGCTGGCGCTCAACGTCGCCTCCACCCGCGTGGTGCTGCTGCACGGCCACGAGGGCCCGGGCGCGGCCGGCAAGGTGATCGAGTCGTTCGGCCACTTCGTGATCGGCGGCAACTACGCGGTCGGCTTCGTGGTGTTCGCGATCCTGACCGTGATCAACTTCGTGGTCATCACCAAGGGCTCGGGCCGCATCTCCGAGGTGTCGGCCCGCTTCATCCTCGACGCCCTGCCCGGCAAGCAGATGGCGATCGACGCCGACCTCAACGCCGGCCTGCTCACCCGCGAGGAAGCCAAGGCGCGGCGCGAGGAAGTGCGCGAGGAAGCCGACTTCTACGGCGCGATGGACGGCGCCAGCAAGTTCGTGCGCGGCGACGCGATCGCCGGCCTGCTGATCCTCGCGATCAACCTGGTCGGCGGCCTGCTGATCGGCGTGCTGCAGCACGACCTGCCGTTCGGCGAGGCGGCGAAGGTCTATTCGCTGCTGACGATCGGCGATGGCCTGGTCGCGCAGCTGCCGGCGCTGCTGGTCTCCACCGCGGTGGCGATGCTGGTCACCCGCGCGACCCGCGCGCAGGAAATGGGCGAGGCGGTCGGCAAGCAGGTGTTCGGCCAGCAGCGTGCGCTGACCGTGGCCGCCACCCTGCTCGGCGTGATCGGCCTGGTGCCGGGCATGCCGAACATCCCCTTCCTCGCCCTGGCCGCGGTGTTCGGCTACGCGGCGTGGCAGATGCACAAGCGCGACGCAGCCGTGGCCGACGCGCCGCCGGAAGGCGCCGAGGCCGCCGCGAGTTCGCCCGCGCAGGCCGAACTGACCTGGGACGAGGTGCGCCCGGTCGAGCCGCTCGGGCTGGAGGTCGGCTACAAGCTGATCGCGCTGGTGGACAAGGCGCAGGGCGGCGAACTGCTCGGCCGGCTGAAGGGCGTGCGCCGCAAGCTGACCCAGGAGCTCGGCTTCCTGATTCCGGCGGTGCACGTGCGCGACAACCTCGAGCTCGCGCCCGGCCAGTACCGCGTGCTGCTGCACGGCGTGCCGATCGCGACCGGCGAGCTGCACGCCGAGCGCCTGCTCGCGCTCGATCCCGGCCGCGTGTTCGGCCCGCTCGAGGGCCTGCCCGGCAAGGACCCCGCCTTCGGCCTGGAAGCGGTGTGGATCCTGCCGGCCCAGCGCGCGCACGCCGAGTCGCTGGGCTACACCGTGGTCGACGCCGCCACCGTGGTCGCCACCCACCTCTCGCACCTGGTCCGCGAACGCGCGTCCGAACTGCTCGGCCACGACGAGGTCCAGCAGTTGCTGGCCGCCGTCGGCAAGCAGACGCCCAAGCTCGTCGAGGATTTGACGCCCAAGCTGCTGCCGCTGTCGGTGGTGGTGCGGGTGCTGCAGTCGCTGCTGGCCGAGCGGGTGCCGATCCGGCAGCTGCGGCAGATCGTCGAAGCCCTGCTCGAGCACGGCGCGCACACCCAGGATCCGGCGGTGCTGACCGCCGCGGTGCGCACCGCGCTCGGCCGCTTCATCGTCCAGGAACTCAACGGGATGAACCCCGAGCTCCCCGTCTTCACCCTGGCGCCGGCGCTGGAACGGGTCTTGCAGGACTCGGTCAGCGGCGCAGGCGCCGCGCTGGAACCGGGGCTCGCCGAGCGGCTGCACGCCAACCTCAGCGAGTGCGTCACCCGCCAGGAGGGCCGCGGCGAACCCGCGGTGCTGCTGGTCCCCGGCCAGATCCGCGCCTCGATCGCCCGCCTGGTGCGGCACAGCGTGCCGCAGCTGGCGGTGCTGGCCTACGGCGAGGTGCCGGAGGACAAGCGCCTGCGGCTGGTCGGCGCGGTGGGTTGATGACGGACGGGCGGCGCCGGTGACCGGCGCGCCGGGAGGAAGCAGTGAAGATCAAGCGTTTCGTGGCACCGGACATGCGCACCGCCCTACGGCTGGTGCGGGAGGAACAGGGACCCGACGCGGTCATCCTGTCCAACCGGCCGACCGAGGGCGGCATCGAGGTCGTCGCCGCCACCGATTACGACGAGGCGCTGGTGCAGCAGGCGCTGCGCGCGGCGACACCGGCCGCGGAACCCGCGCCGGTGGTGCCGATCCGCCAGGCCCGCGCCCCGGCGCCACGCACCGCGCTGGACGAGGTGGCCGACGCCGCGCCCGCGTCGCGCGCCGACGCGATGATCGCCGCGCTCGCCGGCGGCACGCGCACGGCCCAGCCCGCCCGCGACGTCCGTGCGAACGCGCCCCAGCCGCCGCGCACGCAGGCGACCGAAGCCGCGCCCGCGCGCGCCGCCGTCCCCGCCGCGCACAGCGGCGACGAATTCCGCGCCCTGCTCGCGCGCCTGGTCGAGGCCGAGGGTCGCGAGGGCATCGTGCTGCCGGCCGCGGCCTTGCCGGTCACGGAGCCAGAGCCCGCATCCGCGCCCGAGCCCGCACCCGCCCCGCAGCCCGCGCCGGTCGATCCGCCGGTGGCGCAGGCCGCCACGCCCGAACCCGCCGCGCGCCTCGCCGACGTGCTGCGTCTGGACCGTGATGCCGCCGACGCCGTCGAAGCGCCTGCCGCCGCGCGGGCAAGCGAAGCGCCGGCCCAGCCGAAATCCATCGAAGCGCGACCCGAGTCCGTCCCGGTCGCGCCGGTGCAGGTCGCCGCCGTCGCCGCCGCCAACGAAACCGACATCGCCGACGCGAACGCCGCGCCGGTGCTGCGCGCCGTGCCCGCGGAAGACCCCGCGCTGCTCGCGATGCGCGCCGAGCTCGCCGCGATGCGCGCGCTCATCGAAAAGCAGATGGGCGAGCTCGCGATCGAGCGCCTGCGCGGCTCGCCCGCGCGCGCCGCGGTGTTCGACGCCCTGCTCGGCTACGGCTGCGACGACGCCTTCGCCGAAACCATCGCCAGCCGCATCGACGCGCGCATGGACCCGGCGCAGGCGCGCACCGCGATGCTCGACGAGTTCGCGCGGATGATCGCCGTGCAGCGCGCCGAACCGATCGACGACGGCGGCGTGATCGCCCTGGTCGGCCCGACCGGCGCCGGCAAGACGACCACCGCGGCCAAGCTCGCCGCGCGCTTCGCCGAGCGCCACCGCGCGCGCGACGTCGCCCTGGTCACCACCGACACCGAACGCCCCGGCGCGCGCGAGCAGCTGCATTCGCTCGGCCGCAAGCTCGGCATCACCGTGTGCGAGGCGGAAGGGCCGGAAGGCATCAACGCCGCGCTCGCGCAACTGGTGGACTACCCGCTGGTGCTGGTGGACACGGCCGGCTACGCGATGCGCGACCGCGCCCTGCTCGGCCAGATCCTGTGGCTGCGCACCGCGCGCCGCGTGCGCAGCCTGCTGGTGCTGCCGGCGAACGCGCATCCGCAGGATCTCGCCGAGGTCGCGCGCCGCTACCGCCCGGCCTCGCCGGAGGGCGTGGTGCTGACCAAGACCGACGAGACCGGGCGCCTGGGCGCCGCGCTCTCGCTGCTGGCGAAACAGAACCTCAGCCTCGCCTACACCACCTGCGGCCAGCAGGTGCCGGGCGACCTCGATGCCGCCGATCCGGCACGCCTCGTGCAGGCGCTGGAAAAGCTCCGCCGTGCCGCCGACAACCCCCTTGCCACCGAGGACCGCCATGCCGTCGCCTGACGCCGCCGCCAGCACCGAGATGCCGCGCAACGCCACCAAGCCGGTCCGGGTGATCGCCGTCGCCAGCGGCAAGGGCGGGGTCGGCAAGACCTCGGTCTCGGTCAACCTGTCGCTGGCGCTGGCCAACGCCGGCCAGCGCACCCTGCTGCTGGACACCGACCTCGGCCTCGCCAACGTCGACGTGATGCTCGGCCTGTCGCCGC
>DASRZN010000194.1:0-9251 GCA_035686325.1 Lysobacteraceae bacterium | reverse complement strand
GCGGCGGCGCAAGGTACGCCCACCCTCGGCTACGCGGTGGGCGGGGTGCCGGACGCGGTTGAGCAGGATGCCAGCGGCGAACTCGTCCAGGCCGGCGACGCAGCGGCGCTCGCCGGGGCGATCCTCCGGTGGCTGGCGCGTCCGCGCGGGGAAGCGGCCACAGCCTGTCGCGCGTTCGCCGCCCGCAACAGCTGGGCCGAGTTCGGGCGCAAGGTGCGGGAAGCCCTGCGATGACGCCGGCGCAGCGTCAGCCGCATGCCGTGCGCGACCTGGCGTCCCGTCGCTGGAAGGGCGAGAAGATCCTGCGTCTGCTCGACCTCGCTCCCGCGGCGATGCCCTGGCGCGTGCTCGAGGTGGGGACCGGCGTCGGCGGCATCGCCCATTATTTGGCCACCCACCCGCGCGTGCGTTGCGAGGTCACGTCGGTCGACGTGGTCGACTTGCGGGAGACGCGTGAAGGCTACCGCTTCAGGCTGGTCGAGGGGACCACCCTCCCGTTCGCCGACGGCAGTTTCGACGTGGTCGTCAGCAACCACGTGATCGAGCACGTCGGCGATCGCGGCGCGCAGATCGATCATCTCCGCGAATGCCGCAGGGTGCTGACGCCGGAAGGGCGGGGCTACCTCGCCGTCCCCAACCGGTGGATGCTCGTGGAACCGCACTACCGGCTGGCCTTCCTGAGCTGGCTGCCGCATGCATGGCGCAGTCGCTACCTGCGTCTGGCGGGCCGCGGCCAGGCGTACGACTGCGAGCCGCTCACCGTCCGCGAACTGGAGGCGCTGTTCGCCGAGGCGCGGTTGGCGGCCGCCAACGAAACCGTGCGGGCCCTGCGCGAGACGCTCGCCATCGAGGGGGCCCGTTCGTGGTCGCGCCGATGCATCGGGCGGATGCCCGATGCGGTGTGGCAACGCCTCCTGCCAATCATTCCCACGCTCGTCTACCGCTTCGGCCGTCAGTCGGCTCCGGTGAGGGAGCGCGAGGTGCCGGCGAGGTAGCTCAGGCCGGTCACCAGCCGGGTCATCGCCGCGCGCGCCGCATAGGGAATCCACGCGGCCTCCAGCAGGGAGTCGACGCGCTTCGCCAGCGACGGCAGGCATCGGTCCAGCAGGCGGGCGGCGGGCCGCAACCAGCGGCGCTCCCGGGCATCGAGGGCGGCGAAGCCGAGCGCGCGGTAGGCGTCCGGATGGCGCGCCGCGAATCGCGGTGACGACCAAGCGCCGGCCTCCGCCATCTTGCGACTCACCTGCGCGAGGTCGAAGCGGTCCAGGTGCCGCACCGCCGCATCGGTCCAGGCGATCGGCCCTAGCGCCGACAGGCGCAGCAGCAGGTCCCGGTCCTCGAATCCGTAGCGGCGATAACCGGTGTCGAATCCGCCACTTGCCTCGAAGGCATCGCGCCGGACCGCCAGGTTCTGCGAACTCCCGGCATAGCGCATGCCCGCGCCATGCTGGCGGCGGCGGCGCAACGACGCCTCGCGCTGGTACCGGTCCCAGAAGCCGCCTCCCGCACCCAGCACGTCGCCGGTGCACGCGACGGCCCCGTTCCGCATCGCCGCCAGGTGCGCCTGCAGGAAGCCGCTGCCGGTCGGCAGACAATCGCAATCCATGAACACCAGGAACTCCCCGTCGGCGATCGCGGCACCCGCGTTGCGTGCGCCCGAGCGGCCGACGTTCGTCGGCAGGAGCAGCAGGCGGACGCGCGGGTCCATTCGCTCCGCGAGCCGCTCCGCCGAGTCGTCGCCGGAGCCGTCGTCCACGACGATCACCTGCAAGGCGCAGCCCTCGGGCAACGCCTGCGTCCATATCGCGTCCGCCGCGGAAACCGCGCGCCCGGCATCACGGTGGGTCGGAATGATGACGCTGATGTCGCTCATGCCGTGGGCTCCGGCCATGGGCGACCCTCGTGCAACGCCTGGAACAGCGCCGCATAGCGCGCCGCCACGACGGCCATGTCGAACTCGTGCTCCAAGCGCCTGCGCGCTTCCAGGCCCATCCGCGCGCGTCGTGCCGGAGTGGCCGCGAGTGCTTCGGCAAGCGCGCCGGCGAAGGCCGACGCGTCCTCGGACGCGACGACCCATCCCACGCTCGGGTCGACGTAGTGATCGAGACCCCCGCAACGCGTCAGGACCAGGGGCAGGGCGCGCTCCATTGCTTCCAGCCCGGCGTTCGACAGGCCCTCGTAACGCGAAGGGAGCAGGAACACGTCGGCGTCGTCGAGGCAGCGGACGACGACGTCCTGCGAGGCCTCGCCCACCCAGTGCACGATGTCCGCGACACCGAGCGCCACGGCCTGCGAGGCGAGCGCATCGCGCTCGGGACCATCCCCCACGATGCGGACCTGGCCCGGAGCGAACGCCTCGCGCATCGATGCGAGCGCCGACAGCAGCACGTCGTAGCCCTTCTGCGGTGTCAGCCGCCCGACGGCGAGGAAGCGTGGCCTGTCGCGCTGCGCGCGCGCGGGCGGTGGGGCGAGCCGGATGCCGTTAGGGATGCGCGTGAAGTTCCTGCCGGAAAAGCCGGCGGCCCGCAGTTCCGCCACCATGTCCGCGGCGATCAGGTTGATCGCATCGCACTCCCGGTCCAACAGGCCGATCAGGCGCCCGCCGAGGGGCAGCGAGCGCAGCAGGTTGATGTCGCCGTTGCCTCGCGTGTTCGCCGGCGTCGCAACCAGCGGCAGGCGGAGCACGCCGCTGGCCTTGAGGATGGCCGCCGTCGCCGCGGCCTCGCCCAGGAATCGCGTGTACACCACCTGCGCCCAGCGACGGTTCCGCCACAGCAGCCATGCGAGCGACAGGAAATAGCTCGCGGCGCGCCCGTAGCGGCCGAGCAGCGACGTGGTCCGGATACGCGCCACCGGCAGCACGTGCCGGCCGATGCGGACCGAGCGCGCACCCATGCGGCGGCCGAGGCAGCGGACCTCGTGGCCGGCGTCCAGCCAGGCTTCGATCAGGCGCGCGGCCTGCATCTCCGCGCCGCCGGTGACGAACTGCGGCAGGTCGGAGACGACGAGGATGCGCATCAGGCGGATGCTCCGAAGCGCTGCCGCCAGTCGGCCAGCATGAGCACGTTCCACAGGGCGCCGCCGGCATCGATGCGCCCGCGCAGGTGGTCCGCCCACGCCGCGCGCACGCCGCCCGCGTCGAGCAGCGGAAGTTCGCGCAAGGAGGCGGTCGAGAGCAGCGATTCCGCCCAGTCGCACAGCGGGCCGCGCAGCCAGTGGCCGATGGGCGGGGCGAAGCCCTGCTTGGGTCGCTCGACGAGCGCGCGCGGTACGTGCCGGTCGAGGATGGCGCGCAGGGGCTGCTTGCCCTGCCCATGCGCGACCAGCGAGGCGGTCGGCAGGCGCCACGAATATTCGACGACGCGGTGGTCCAGCAGCGGGACACGGGTCTCCAGCGCGTACGCCATGGCCGCGCGATCGACCTTGTGCAGGATGTCGTCCGGCAGGTAATCGAGCTGGTCGGCGTACATCAGTCGCCGCAGCGTGTCGTCGAGCCCATCGGGCGGCAGGCACCGTAAAATGTCGCGGGACGGCGGACCCGCCAGCATCCGCGCCACGCCGCCGCCCGCGATGAACGACAGGCGCAGGGCGTCCGCGTCGCCGGCCGCCAGCCGCTCGCCCAGCCGTGCCAGGCGGAACGCCGGGCCATGCATGCGCGGCAGTATCCGGGCGAACGGCCGGCTCGCCGCAGCGGCGCCGGCAAGCAGGGGCGCGGCCACGCGTCGCGCGGCAGGGGGCAGGCGGCGCAGGCCGTTCCATAGCCGAAGAATGGCGAAATAGCGGCCATAGCCGGCGAACAGTTCGTCGCCACCGTCGCCGGAAAGCGCCACCGTGACGTGTCGCCGGGCCAATTGCGACACGAGCATCGTCGGCAGTTGCGAATGATCCGCGAACGGCTCGTCGAAGGTCTCCGCCAGGCGCGGCACGAGCGCGAGCGCATCGTGCGCGCCGACGTACAACTCGGTGTGCTCCGTGCCCAGGTGCCGGGCCACCGCGCGCGCATGCGGTGCCTCGTCATGGGCGGCCTCGTGGAAGCCGATGCTGAAGGTGCGCACCGGCCGCGCCGACTGCGCCTGCATCAGGGCGACCACCAGGCTGGAATCGATGCCGCCGGACAGGAACGCACCGAGCGGCACGTCCGCCAGCATGCGCAGGCGCACCGCGTCGGCGAGCAGTTCCTCGAGTTCGCGGGTGGCGGTCTGTCCGCCGGCCGACGGCGCAAGGCCGCCCAGGGCGGCGTTCCCCAGCGACCAGTACGGCGCGATCCGCGCTTCCAGCCAGGGCCAGTCGCGCCGTGCGCCGAGATCGGCCAGCGACAACGCCAGCGACGCGGCCGGCGGAAGCCGGTACACGCCATCGATCGCCGACTGCGGGCCCCGCACGTAGCCGGCGCCGAGGAACGAGGCGACCGCCTCGGGATGCATGCGCGGCATCCAGCCCGGAAGGGCGGCCAACGCCTTCAGCTCCGAGGCGAACGCGAAACGCCCGCCCACCCAGCCGAAATACAACGGCTTCTCGCCCATCCGGTCGCGCGCGAGGGTCAGCGTGCGCGCCTCGCGGTCCCACGCCGCCAGCGCGAACATGCCGTTGCAGCGACGCAAGGTGCCGGCGATGCCCCAGGCGTCGAAGCCCGCCAGCAGCACCTCGGTGTCGGAGTGCCCGTGCCATGTCGCACCCGTGGCCTCCAGCGCGCTCCGCAGCTCGACGTAGTTGTAGATCTCGCCGTTGTAGGTGAGCACGTAGCGCCCGCTGGCCGATGCCATCGGCTGGTGCCCGCAGGGACTGGTGTCGAGGATCGCCAGGCGGCGGTGGCCGAGGGCAATCCCGCTGTCCGGGTCCAGCCACGCGCCAACGTCGTCGGGACCGCGATGGGCGATGCGCGCCAGCATGGCGTCGAGCGATGCCTTCGCGTCCGCGGCTGCATCCACGAGGCCGGCGATGCCGCACATCAGCGTTGGCTCCGTGGCGTGGGCACGGCACCGGGCCGGGCGCGACCCCGATCGTCGGCGTGGGCGGCGCGCGGCCCCGTGGGGAGCAGCAAGGCCAGGTAGCGATCGACGATCCCCGCCAGGTCGTACTTCTCGGCGACAGCCGGCGGCTGGACCGGGGGCGCCGACAGCGCGGCCAGGATGCCGCGGGCCACGGCGTCGGCATCGCCGACCGGCGCGATGCTGCCCCGGGCGCCATCCGCCAGCAGCTCGGCGACCGCATCGGAAGCGAGCGTGCTGACCACGCGGCAGCCGTTTCCCAGCGCCTCCACCAGCACGTTGGGGAAACCTTCCGTCCGCGAGGTAGACGCCAGGACCGTCGCGCGGCGCATCCAGCGGTGCACGTCCGCGGCGTACCCCGCGAAGGTCACCGTGCCCTCCAGGCCCAGCGCCTGCGCGTGCCGTTCCAGCGCCTCCCGCGCCGAACCCTCGCCGAGAATCACCAGCCGGGCCTCGCGCTCGCGGCGGACCAGCGCGAAGGCGCGCAGCAGCGTGTCGAAATCCTTCTGCGGCTCGAGCCGCCCACAGGCGAGGACGAGGTCGGCTTCGCGCGCGACCGCCGCTCCTGCTTCGGGCGACGGCAGGTAGGGATTCGGGATGACCGTGACGTTGTCGCGCGGCACGCGCGCGGCCCGCGCGATGTGGGCGGCGAGGCCGGGGGTGAGGGCGACGATGGCGTCCGCGCGACGGTAGAGCACCCGCAGCGCCAGCCGGTTGGCGAACGCACCTGGCCGCGTCGTCGACCGCGCGTCTTCCTCTGCCTGGCTGGCCTCCCGCAGGATGCAGCGCGTGCCCGCCAGGCCGCAGGCGAGCGCCGCCGCGATGTTGGCAGCGAACACGGAAGCGAGCAGCGCCGCGGGGCGTTCGCGGCGCAGGTAGCCCACCAGGGACGGGACGGCATGCAACGGCTTTGCCTTGCCGAAACTGACGTGCCGCACGCCCGCAGGAACGCGTCCCACCCAGCGGCCGCCGTCCTGCGCGGTCACCAGGTCGCAGCGGTATCCGCGACCGGCGAACTCTCCCGCCATCGCGAGCAGCACGCGTTCGGCCCCGCCGACCGCCAGCTGGGGCAGGAACAGGGCCACCAAGGGTGCGGAGGCATCAGCCATCGCGCGCTTCTTCCGGGACCACCCGGTCATATTTCCACAGTGCGCGCAAGCCGAGCGCAACCAGCACCACGTCCCCGAAAAGAAAGCAGAGCACCGCGCCTGGCCCACCCATCAGCCGAATCAAGAAAGGCATCGGCGCCAGCCCCGCGAGGAGCGCGAGGATTTCGATCAGGTTCCGGGATGCCTGAAGATCGCTCGCGGTCAGGAGCATGCCGATGAGCTGTCTTGCGGAACCGGTGACGATGGCCAGACAGAAGAGCTGCAACAACAGTACTGAAGGTTGGAATTGCGGTCCCAGAAGCACCGGCAGCCAGGGAGCGCACACGAAGATCGCCGCTCCGGCGACCAGTGCATAGCAGCCGGCAACTGCGAAAAGCGCGCCGCTCCTCGCGAGAACTGGTTGCGAACGGTCGGCGCGAAACCAGCGCGGAGCTGCGGCGACCATCAGCGCATTGACCGGCAGGATGGCAGCCTGGGCGACGCGGGCTGCAGCAGCATAGTGCCCAGCGAAGGCCTCGCCCGCGAGGCGCAACATGAATGCCTTGTCGAGTTCACCGCCTGCCGTCACCGTGGCGCCCGTGATGGCATAGGGGAACCCCTCGCGAATTTCCGCCGGAATCGAGGCGCCGTTCCAGGTGACGCCCTTCCGTGGCCACAGTATCGCGGTCACGCCCAATGCCCCTGCGAGCAGGCAAGCGGCGTAGATGAAAGAGAAGGACTGCAGGCTCCGGGCCCCGAAAAACAGAGCAATTAGGATCGCGACGAACCTTGCGATCGGTGCCGCGGTCAGCAGGCCGCCGGAAACGGACATCCGCTCGCAAGCTTGATAACGGTACGCGAGAGGAAGGAACGAGGGGGCGATGACCAGCTCCGCGAAGGCGAACGCCGCCAGCGCGGGCGGCGTCAGCCCGCCCTGAGGAAACAACCAGAGTGAGGCCGGCCAGGCGACGAGGAAAAACCCGATCCCGGTCAGCAGGTAGACAACCTGGGTGGGGCCGATTCGGGCGACGCCATTCGTCCGCACAACATGGCGAAAGAATGAGATGCCTGTCCCAAGGCCGACCAATTGGGCCAGCGTGATGTAAATCGCGAGGGTGCCGGCGAGCGCGCCATATCCCTGTGCGCCGAACAACCGTGCCAGCAGGACTAGGCTCGCTGCCTGGATCGCGATTCGCAGGGCGCTCCATCCCCCTGCGTTCACCGTGTTCCATGCCAGGCGGCCCGGGCGCCAAGCGAATAGTCTCATTCGACTGCGGGAATGGGAGAGGAGAATGAGGGGATCATGGCACCGATCCGCATGGCTGGGAATCTGTCGCTAAACTCCGCCGATGGAACCAGTGGATCGCTTTGCCTTCGGCCAGAACTGGCAATCCTTCCTGAAGCGATTCGCTCCGGCTCGCCTCGAGGAAGCGAAGACTTCCTTGCGACGCCTGCTGGCCCGGGAACGTCTCGACGGGCTTACGTTTCTTGACGTGGGGTCGGGCAGCGGCCTGTTCTCGGCGGCCGCGCTCGCCCTCGGGGCCGAAGTCCTGTCCTTCGACTTTGACAGCAATTCGGTCGCCGCGACGCAGTCCCTGCGCCCCGAGGAGGCGGGCAACCGGTGGATCGTGACCCAAGGCAGCATTCTGGACGCCAAGCTGGTCGACCGGCTCGGCATGTTCGACGTGGTGTATTGCTGGGGCGTCGCTCACCACACTGGGAGCATGTGGGATGCGCTGCACCTGCTTTCGGGATTGGTGCGACCGGCGGGAACCCTAGTCGTCGCCCTTTACAACGACCAGGGCTTGGAGTCCCGCATCTGGAGCTGGATCAAGCGTAGTTACAACGCGCGCCCTTGGTTGCGACCATTCCTCCTTACCTACGGCTGGCTGCGACTGTGGGGATGGAAGTCGCTCGTTGATCTCGCGCGGTTGCGGCCGTTCTATCAGTGGCGCACCAATTGCGGCGACCACCGTGGCATGACCGCATGGCATGACCTTGTGGACTGGGTCGGCGGTTACCCGTTCGAAGTCGCCACGCCCGATGAGGTACTGGCTTTTTTCCGCGCCCGTAGCTTCAACTTGGAACGGCTCCATACGCGGGCGGGCGGACACGGTTGCAACGAGTTTGTTTTCGCCAAAGGAGAACGCTCGTGAACTTGCGCCAGTTGGCTTATGGATTGCTCAGCTATGTGCCCGGCATCCCTGAGGCGATCTATCGCGGCACCGGTGGATCGTCTTCAGCCGAGTATTGCTACTGCATCTGGTTGCGTCACCTCGTCCTTGCCGGTCAGGGGGGCATGCCTGCTTTACCCAAGGTGGTGGCGGAGCTCGGCCCGGGGGACTCCATCGGTGTGGGGTTGGCGGCGCTGCTCAGTGGAGCGGAGCGTTATCTCGCCGTTGACGCGATGGCCCACGCTGATCCAGCGAGCAACCTGCAGGTCTTCGACGGCCTTGTCGCCCTGTTCCGAGCCCGCGCTCCGATTCCCGATCAGATCCGTTTTCCCGAACACATCATCGAGCTGGATTCCTACGTCTTCCCGTCGGCGCTGTTGCCGGAGGCGCAATTACGGGCTGCGCTCGCGCCCGACCGGGTGGCCTGGCTGCGCGAGGTGGTCGCAGGTGTGCAGTCGGCACCTGGCGTGGTGGATTACCGGCCCACGGGGGAAGGCCCAAACGCTGAGCGGGAGTTCGCGGACTTGGTTTTGTCCAATGCGGTGCTGGAACACGTGGCGGACCTACGGGGCACCTATCGCATCACCGCCGAGTGGTTGCGGCCAGGCGGCCATGCCTCGCACCAGATCGACTTTCGTTCGCACGGCCTGTTCCATGCTTGGGACGGACATTGGGCTTGTCCCGATTGGTTGTGGCGGCTGTTCGTGGGTAAGCGCGATTACCTGCTCAACCGCGAGCCGCTGAGCACCCACCGGAAGCTGGCCACCGACTGCGGTTTCGAAGAGCGCCTGCTGCTTCGCCATGCACGCTCTCCCGAAGCAGTTAGGGTCGCCCCGCGCTTTCGTGGCATGGAGACCGCCGACAGGACCACGGACACGGCGTATATGTTGTTGCGGAAGACGCGGGCCGCTGCCTGACGGGGCCGGCGCCCCGACGATCGAATAGGCCGGCGATCGGGCTATCTCTGGTCAGGCCTACGTCGGCCGGGCGCGTTCGCGCTC
>DASRZN010000193.1:0-6464 GCA_035686325.1 Lysobacteraceae bacterium | reverse complement strand
TCGATCGACTATCCGATCGGCCACCGCAAGCGCCGCGGGGAGGGCATCCCGGTGCTGATGGCCAAGTGCGAGGCGGCCCTGCGGGCGCACCTGCCGGCGGCCCAGGTCGATCGCATCCTCGAGCTGGCGGCGGCCCCGCAGCGGCTGGAAGCCCTGCCGATCGAGCAGTTCATGAACCTGTACAGGGTGTAAAAGCGGCCTGATCCTGGCCTGCTGGCTGACGCTGAACCGTTATGTTAATGTTAACGAGGCTTTCACCGGTATCGCACTAGTCTGGACGGGATGGCGTGGATATGGCCGTTCCCCGAATCTCTGCTTCACCGCATTTCTTTATCTGATCAAGGAGCTGAAGATGAATAAGAAACTCCTCTGCGCCGCGCTGCTCGGCGGTCTGGGCGTGGCACAGGCGGCCTCCGCGCAGGATTTCGACAACCGTTGGTACCTGACGGGCGACATCGGCTACAACCACCAGGACAGCAGCCGGGACACCGAGAACGCCATGTTCGGCGCGATCGGCGCCGGCCGCTTCATCAGCGAGAACTGGTCGCTTGACGGCCAGCTCAACTGGCAGAACCCCAAGCAGAACGCCAACGAGGACCTGAACTGGTCGCAGTACGGCGTCTCGCTCGACCTGCGCCGCCACTTCATCGCCGAAGGCCGCGCCTGGAACCCGTACCTGCTGATGGGCCTGGGTTACCAGCGCGCCGAGGAAGAGTTCGACAACTTCCCGAACCCGGCTTCCCCGGGCGAGCGTGAGGACGGCAACCTGGCCGGCAAGGTCGGCCTGGGCCTGCAGGGCGACATGGGCCGCGTCGGCATCCGCACCGAGCTGGCCGTGCGCTTCGACATGGACGGCAGCGCGGTCGACGCCACCGGCAACGACCTCGGCGCCTCCAACTTTGCCGACGTGCTGGCCTCGGTCGGCGTCGTGATCCCGTTGGGTGCGGAGCCGGTCGCCCCGGTCGCCCCGGCGCCCGCCCCGACCCAGACCTGCGCCGACATGGACAGCGACGGCGACGGCGTGAACGACTGCGACGACAAGTGCCCGGGTTCGCAGGCTGGCCAGACCATCGGTCCGGACGGCTGCCCGGTGCCGGTGTCGATCGATCTGAAGGGTGTCAACTTCGACTTCGACAAGTCGACGCTGCGTCCGGACGCGGTCGAGATCCTCGGCCAGGCGGTCGAGATCCTGAAGCGCTATCCCGACCTGAAGGTCGAGGTCGCCGGCCACACCGACGCGGTTGGTACCGACGCCTACAACCAGAAGCTGTCGGAGAGCCGCGCCCAGGCGGTGTACGACTACCTGACCAGCAACGGCGTCGACGCCTCGCGCCTGGTCGGCCCGACCGGTTACGGCGAGAGCCGCCCGATCGCGCCGAACACCAACCCGGACGGTTCCGACAATCCGGAAGGTCGCGCGCAGAACCGCCGCACCGAGCTCAACGTGCAGAACCAGTAATCCGGTTCGCATTCGTGGTACCGAAGCCCGGCCTCGCGCCGGGCTTCTTTTTTGCGCCGGAGCGGCGACGCGCGGGCAGGCAGGCGCCTGCGGGGCGGCCGGTGCGCGTGGCGACGGCTGTCGCGCGGCGCGCGCCGCGGCGTCTTCTTTCACGCGCTCGCGATTGAGCAAATCCGCGCGGCTGCCTACACTCGTTGCGACGTACCCGCCGAAGGCAAACCGCGATGCGCGCTGTTCCGTTGTGTGGCCTGATGCTGCTGCTGTCGCCCGCCTTCGCTTGGGCGGCGACCTGCCCGCCGGCGGGCGCGGTGGCGTCGCCGACCGCGGCCGGCACCGCGCCGCTGTCGCCGGAGCTGGCCTTCGAGCCGCAGCCGCTGGGCGCGCCGGCCGGGGTCCTGTCGCAGGCCTACGAGGCTTCGCTGTCGGTGGACCAGGTGCTGCTGCGGCAGGAGATCGCGCGTTGCAGCAACCTCGCCAAGGCCACACCGGCGCCCGGCGTCGACGCCACCGATCCGGCCGCGTACAAGCCGCGCACGCAATACGAC
This sequence comes from Lysobacteraceae bacterium, assembly GCA_035686325.1. Taxonomy (GTDB): domain Bacteria; phylum Pseudomonadota; class Gammaproteobacteria; order Xanthomonadales; family Xanthomonadaceae; genus JABFWF01. Next base: position 4,460 of record DASRZN010000193.1, on the reverse strand, counting down.
AACACGCCGTGGCGCTTCAACATGAGCCAGGACGGCAAGAAGATGACCGCCGACGAATTCAGCGCCTGGATGGAGGCGCGCGGCGTGCGCGTCGCGCGCGGCGCGCAGCCGGCGACCGCTCCGGCTGCGGACGGCCAGCCCGCCGCGACCGAGGCGCCGGCGCAGCCCCTGCCGCCTCCGCCGCCGGCGGACGACCAGCCCAAGCCTTGAAGGCGGGCGGTCGGGGGAACCGCGAAGACCGCCGCCGCCCCGCGGCATCGCCACCGCGCCCGGCGGGCCAGGTCCGCCACGGCCTCGCGCGCGTGCTGTCCAAGCGCGGGCTGTGCTCGCGCAGCGAGGCGGGGCAGTGGATCCGCGCCGGCCGCGTCGCGGTAGCCGGCAGGGTGGTCCGCGATCCCGAAGCCCCGACCGCCGTCGATGCCGACATCCTGCTCGACGGCCGTCCGGCGGCGCCGCCGGAACGCTGCTACCTGATGCTCAACAAGCCGCGCGGCCTGGTCACCACCGCCCGCGACGAACGCGGCCGCGACACCGTCTACCGCTGCCTGGACGGCGCCGGCCTGCCGTGGCTGGCGCCGGTCGGCCGCCTCGACAAGGCCAGCGAAGGCCTGCTCCTGCTCGGCAACGATCCGGCCTGGGCGGCGGCGATCACCGATCCCGCGCACGGCCTGCGCAAGACCTACCATGTGCAGGTGGACGCGCTGCCGGACGCGGCGACGCTGGCCGCACTGGAAGCCGGCGTCGACTGCGAAGGCGAGCGCCTGCGCGCCGTCGCGGCGCGCCTGCTGCGCAGCGGCACCCGCAACGCCTGGCTGGAAATCGTCCTCGATGCGGGCCGCAACCGGCAGATCCGGCGCCTGCTCGCCGCCTTCGACATCGCGGTGCTGCGACTGGTGCGGGTCGCGATCGGCGACCTCGCGCTCGGCGACCTGGCGAAGGGCGCCTGGCGCGCGCTGAGCGCGGACGAGGCCGCCGCGCTCGCGCCGGTGTCCGGGCTCAGCCCTTCAGCACGCCCAGCTCGCGTCCGATCCGGGTGAACGCGTCGATCGCGCGGTCCACGTGCGCGCGGGTGTGCGCCGCCGACATCTGCGTGCGGATCCGCGCCTGGCCCTGCGGCACCACCGGGAAGAAGAAGCCGATCGCGTAGATGCCTTCCTCGAGCAGGCGCTCGGCGAACTTCTGCGCGAGCGGCGCGTCGTACAACATCACCGGGCAGATCGGATGCACGCCGGGGCGGATGTCGAAGCCGGCGGCGGTCATCCGCTCGCGGAAATGGCGGGTGTTGTCCGCCAGCCGCTCGCGCAGTTCGCCGGCCTCGTCGAGCATGCGGAAGGCGCGGATCGCCGCGGCCACCACGTGCGGCGGCAGCGAGTTGGAGAACAGGTACGGCCGCGAGCGCTGGCGCAGCAGTTCGATCACCTCGCGCTTGGCGGTGGTGAAGCCGCCGAGCGCCCCGCCCATCGCCTTGCCCAGCGTGCCGGTGAAGATGTCGATCCGGTCCATCACGCCCTTGACCTCGGCCGAGCCGCGGCCGGTGGCGCCGATGAAGCCGGTCGCGTGGCACTCGTCGATGTGCACCAGCGCGCCGTACTGCTTCGCCAGCCGGGTGATCTCGTCCAGCGGCGCGATGAAGCCGTCCATCGAGAACACACCGTCGCTGGTGACCAGGATCTGCTTCGCGCCGTCGGCGCGGGCCTGCTGCAGCTGCTTCTCCAGGTCCGCCATGTCGCAGTTGGCGTAGCGGTAGCGCTTGGCCTTGCATAGGCGCACGCCATCGATGATCGAGGCGTGGTTGAGGGCGTCGGAGATGACCGCGTCCTCCTCGCCCAGCAGCGGCTCGAATAGGCCGCCGTTGGCGTCGAAGCATGCAGCGTAGAGGATCGTGTCCTCGGTGCCGAAGAAGTCCGCGATGGTCTTCTCTAGGTCCTTGTGCAGGTCCTGGGTGCCGCAGATGAAGCGCACCGAGGCCATGCCGAAGCCGTGGCTGTCGAGCGCGTCCTTCGCGGCCTGGATCATCGCCGGGTGGTCGGCGAGGCCGAGGTAGTTGTTGGCGCAGAAGTTCAGCACCGTGCGGCCGTCGGCGAGGGTGATTTCCGCCGCCTGCGGGCTGGTGATGACGCGTTCGGCCTTGAACAGGCCGGCGTCGCGGATGTCGTCTAGGGTCTGCGCGTAACGGTCGGTGAGGGACATGGTTCTCTGCTCGTCATCCCTGCCGGGGCAGGGGGCCAGTGTCTTGTCGTCGTCTGAGGTCGAAGTGGCGGGCAAGCGCCGGTCGCGACGCCGCGCTAGTTCCAGCTCAGCACGACCTTCCCGGCCTTGCCCGACTCCATCAGCTCGAAGCCCTGCTGGAATTCATCCACCGGCAGCTGGTGGGTCAGCACCTTGCCGAGCGGGAAACCGCTGAGCACCAGCTGGGTCATCTTGTACCAGGTCTCGTACATCCGGCGGCCGTAGATGCCGTGGATGGTCAGGCCCTTGAAGATGATCTTGTCCCAGTCGGCGCCGGCGCCCTTCGGCATGATGCCGAGCATCGCGATCTTGCCGCCGTGGTACATGCAGTCGAGCATGTCGTTGAAGGCGCGCGGGTTGCCGCTCATCTCCAGGCCGACGTCGAAGCCTTCCATGTGCAGGTCGGCCATCACGTCCTTGAGCGAGGTGTTGCTGACGTTGACCACCCGGGTCGCGCCCATGTCGGCGGCCAGCTTCAGGCGGTAGTCGTTGACGTCGGTGACGACCACGTTGCGCGCGCCGATGAACTTGCAGATGCCGGCGGCGATGATGCCGATCGGGCCGGCGCCGGTGATCAGCACGTCCTCGCCGACCACGTCGAACTCCAGCGCGCAGTGCGCGGCGTTGCCGAACGGGTCGAAGAACGCGGCGAGCTCGGACGGGATCTGGTCGGGGATCGGCCACAGGTTGCTGGCCGGCATCACGATGTACTCGGCGAAGGCGCCGTCGCGGTTGACGCCGATGCCGACCGTGTTCGGGCACAGGTGCTGGCGGCCGGCGCGGCAGTTGCGGCAGTGGCCGCAGACGATGTGGCCTTCGGCGGACACCCGCTGGCCGACCTTGTAGCCGGTCACGCCGGGGCCGATCTCGACGATCCGGCCGACGAACTCGTGGCCGATCACCAGCCCGGGCCTGATCGTCCGCTGGCTCCACTCGTCCCACAGGTAGATGTGCAGGTCGGTGCCGCAGATCGCGGTTTTCTCGAGCCGGATCAGCACCTCGTTGGGGCCGGGCGAGGGGACCGGGACCTCCTCCATCCAGATGCCCTTGGCCGCTTCGCGCTTGACCAGCGCCTTCATCGTCGTCATCGGAGGAGCCCTTTCTCGAAGGACGCAATTATACGGGCGGGGCGGGTGCCTTCCGGGTGTTTGCCGGGGCTGCCGGCATCGCCTATGGTGCGGGCCCGCCCCGCAAACGCCGCCGAACATGCGCCGAACGCTCGCCCTCGCCCTGCTGCTCTGCCTGCCCGCCGCCCATGCCGACGAAGGCATGTGGATGCCGTCACAGTTGCCGACCATCGCCGACCAGTTGCGCGCCGCCGGCTACCACGGCGATCCGGCCGGGCTCGCCGACCTGACCGCGCCGCCGATGAGCGCGGTGGTTTCGCTGGGCGGCTGCACCGCGAGCTTCGTCTCGCCCGAGGGCCTGGTGGTCACCAACCACCACTGCGCCTACGGTGCGATCCAGCTCAACTCCACGCCCGAGCGCAATCTGATGCGCGACGGCTTCGTCGCCGCGGGTCGCGCCGACGAGCCGTCCGCCGGCCCTGCCGCGCGGGTGCTGGTGACCACGGGCTTCGACCGCATCACCGACCGCATCCTGGCCGGCGCGCGCGGCAAAACCGGTCGCGCCTACCTCGACGCCGTGGACGCGGCCACCAAGGCCGCGGTGGCCGAGTGCGAGCAGGAGCCCGGCGTGCGCTGCAGCGTCGCCGACATGTATTACGGCACCGACTTCTACTTGGTGAAGCAGCTGGAGCTGCAGGACATCCGGCTGGTCTACGCGCCGCCGGAGGCGATCGGCAACTACGGCGACGAGATCGACAACTTCATGTGGCCGCGACACAGCGGCGACTTCGCCTTCTACCGCGCCTACGTCGGCAAGGACGGCAAGCCCGCGCCGTACGCGCAGGACAACGTGCCCTACAAGCCGGCCGCCTGGCTGCAGGTGTCGACCAGGCCGCTGGCCGAGGGCGACTTCGCGATGCTCGCCGGCTACCCGGGGCGGACCTACCGCCACCGCAGCGCCGCCGAGTTCGCGCGCCAGGTCGAATGGCAACTGCCCTCGCGCATCGCCCTGTACGGCGGCCTGGTCGACACCATCGAGCAGGCGGCCTCCGGCAGCGAACAGGCGCAGGTGCTGTACGCGTCCCAGCTCGCCAGCCTGAAGAACGGACTCAAGCGTGCGCAGGGCGAGCTCGACGGCCTGCGCCGCAGCGACGCGGTGGCGGT
>DASRZN010000192.1:0-3283 GCA_035686325.1 Lysobacteraceae bacterium | reverse complement strand
GCCGCTGCATTGGAAGATGGCGATCGGCTTCGTCGCCGGCCTGCTGCTGGGCCTGGTCGCCTACTACACGGCGGGGGCCGAGGCGGGCTGGGTGCAGGGGCTGACCCACTGGGTCACCCAGCCGTTCGCGTCGCTGTTCCTGCGCCTGATCTTCATGCTGGTGATTCCGCTGCTGTTCTCGGCGCTGGTGGTCGGCGTGGCCGAGATGGGCGACATCCGCGCGCTCGGCCGGATCGGCTGGAAGACCCTGGGCTACACCGTGTTGGTGTCGGGCATCGCGGTGGTGCTGGGGCTGGTGCTGGTGAACTGGCTCGAGCCCGGCGCCGGGGTCGACCCGGCCGCGGCGCAGCAGATGCTCAGCGCCGGCTCGGAGCGCGCGCAGGCGATCGTGAGCTCGACCGGCAGCCAGCCGCGCGGGCTGGACATGCTGCTGTCGATCGTGCCCGACAACGTGGTCAGGGCGGCCGCCGAGAACACCATCCTGGCGGTGATGTTCTTCGCGCTGATGCTGGGCATCGGCCTGGTGTTGACCCCGGCCGGCAAGGCCGACGTGCTCAAGCGCGGCATCGAGGGCCTGTTCGAGGTCTCGATGACCCTGATCGGGCTGGTGATCCGGCTCGCGCCGTACGCCGTGTTCTGCTTCATGTTCAACCTCGCCGCGCTGTTCGGCTGGGATTTGCTGGTGCGCCTGGGCGCCTACGTCGGGGTGGTGGTGCTGGCGCTGGCGATCCACATGTTCGTGGTCTATTCGGCGATGCTGCGGGTGGTCGGCCGGACCTCGCCGCTGCGCTTCTTCCGCGGCGTGCAGGAGGCGATGGTGATGGCCTTCTCGACCGCCTCGTCGAACGCGACGCTGCCGACCGCGCTCACCGTCGCCGACGAGGAACTGCGCCTGCCGACCCGGGTCTCGCGCTTCGTGCTGACCGTCGGCGCGACCGCCAACCAGAACGGCACCGCGCTGTTCGAGGGCGTGACCGTGCTGTTCCTCGCCCAGTTCTTCGGCGTCGAGCTGTCGCTGGCGCAGCAGGCGACGGTGATGTTCGTGTGCATCCTCGGCGGCATCGGCACCGCCGGCGTGCCGGCTGGCTCGCTGCCGGTGGTGGCGCTGATCTGCGGCATGGTCGGGGTGCCGCCGGAGGGCATCGGCCTGATCCTGGGCGTGGACCGCTTCCTCGACATGTGCCGGACCACGCTCAACGTCACCGGCGACCTGATGCTGGCGACGGTGGTCTCGCGCGGGGAGGAGGAGGCGCAGCCCGCCTGACGGACGCGGCGCAGCTTTCCGAGGCCGGAGCGGCGTGGCCGGGACGACAGCGCCCGGCCGGGATGGGACAATAGGCGTTCCGCGGGCGCCGCCCGCGGCCGCCTGTCCGCCCAGCCCCGGAATCCCCATGCCGACGCCCAGCCGCCGCGACCTCGCCAACGCCGTCCGTTTCCTCGCCATCGATGCCGTGGAGGCAGCGAAATCCGGGCACCCGGGCATGCCGATGGGCATGGCGGACATCGCCGAGGTGCTGTGGAACGACGTCCTCCAGCACAATCCGAACAACCCGAAGTGGTTCAACCGTGACCGCTTCGTGCTCTCCAACGGCCATGGCTCGATGCTGCAGTACGCGCTGCTGCACCTGTCCGGCTACGACCTGCCGATCGAGGAGCTGAAGCACTTCCGCCAGCTCGGTTCGAAGACCCCCGGCCATCCGGAGAACTTCGTCACCGGCGGCGTGGAAACCACCACCGGCCCGCTCGGCCAGGGCTTCGCCAACGCGGTCGGCTTCGCGCTCGCCGAGAAGCTGCTGGCGCAGCGCTTCAACCGGCCCGAATACGCGGTGGTCGACCACCGCACCTGGGTGTTCCTGGGCGACGGCTGCCTGATGGAGGGCATCTCGCACGAGGCGGCCTCGCTGGCCGGCACCTGGGGCCTCAACAAGCTGGTCGCGTTCTGGGACGACAACGGCATCTCGATCGACGGCAAGGTCGAGGGCTGGTTCACCGACGACACGCCGGCGCGCTTCGAGGCCTACGGCTGGAACGTCATCCGCGGCGTGGACGGCCACGACGCCGCCGCGATCAAGGCGGCGATCGACGCGGCGATGCAGGAGCAGGCGCGGCCGACCCTGGTCTGCTGCCGCACCACGATCGGCTTCGGCTCGCCCGGCAAGGCCGGCAAGGAGTCCTCGCACGGCGCGCCGCTGGGCAAGGACGAGGTCGCGGCGACGCGCGAGGCGCTGGGCTGGCCGCACGCGCCGTTCGAGATCCCCGAGGAAATCCGCGCCGGCTGGCGCGCCGGCAACGCCGGGCTGGTGCGCGAAGAGCAGTGGAACCAGCTGTTCGACCGCTACGCCGTGCAGTATCCGCAGCTGGCCGAGGAACTGGTGCGCCGTTCGCGCGGCGAGCTGCCCGATGGTTTCATCGACGCCGCCGACGCGTACATCGCGAAGCTGCAGGCCGACGGTCCGACCGTGGCCTCGCGCAAGGCCTCGCAGATGGCGATCGAGGCCTTCGCGCCGCTGCTGCCGGAACTGGTCGGCGGTTCGGCCGACCTCGCGCACTCCAACCTGACCCTGTGGAAGGGCAGCAAGTCGGTCGCCGGCGACGATGCCGACGCCAACTACGTGTACTACGGCGTGCGCGAGTTCGCGATGACCGCGATCTCGAACGGCCTCGCGCTGCACGGCTGCTTCATCCCCTACGACGCGACCTTCCTGGTGTTCAGCGACTACGCGCGCAACGCCGTGCGCATGAGCGCGCTGATGGGCGCGCACGCGATCCACGTCTACACCCACGATTCGATCGGCCTCGGCGAAGACGGTCCCACCCACCAGCCGGTCGAGCACCTCGCCGCGCTGCGCCACATCCCCGGCAACGACGTCTGGCGCCCCTGCGACGCGGTCGAGTCGTCGGCGGCCTGGAAGGCGGCGATCGCGCGCAGGGACGGGCCCTCGTGCCTGGTGTTCTCGCGCCAGAACCTCGCCCACCAGGCGCGCACCGATGCGCAGCTGCGCGACATCGCGCGCGGCGGCTACGTCCTGCGCGACAGCGCGGGCGCGCCGGAACTGATCCTGGTCGCCACCGGCTCCGAGGTCGGGCTGGCGATGCAGGCGGCGGAACAGCTCGGCGACAAGGTGCGGGTCGTCTCGATGCCGAGCACCGACGTGTTCGACCGCCAGGATGGGGCCTATCGCGAGTCGGTGCTGCCGGACGCCTGCCGCAGGCGCGTCGCGATCGAGGCCGGCATCACCGACTTCTGGCGCAAGTACGTCGGCCTGGACGGCGCGGTGATCGG
>DASRZN010000191.1:0-6445 GCA_035686325.1 Lysobacteraceae bacterium | reverse complement strand
GCCCACGCCCTCGATTCGCTCGCCGACATCCCGGCCGCCGACTGGGACGCGCTGCACGACGGCGGCAATCCCTTCGTCGCGCACGCCTTCCTCGCCGGCATGGAGGCGCATGGCGTGCTGCAGTCGCGGCTGGGCTGGGCGCCCCGGCACCTGGTCCTGCGCGACGGCGACCGTCTGCTCGCCGCCGCGCCCGCGTACCTGAAGGCCAACTCGCACGGCGAGTTCGTGTTCGACCACGCCTGGGCGCGCACCTGGGCGCACTACGGCCGCGACTACTACCCGAAGTGGTTGTGCGCGGTGCCCTACACCCCGGCGACCGGGCCGCGCCTCCTCGCGCGCGACGACGACGGCCGGCGCCTGCTGCTGGCGGTGCTGGCCGAGGGCGCGCGCGAGGCCGGCCTCTCTTCGGTGCACGTCAACTTCCACGAGGCCGGTGAGGACGCGCTGTTCGGCGACGATTGGCTGCAGCGGCTGGACGTGCAGTACCACTGGCGCAACGACGCCGGGTGGCGGGACTTCGCCGGCTTCCTCGGGGCGATGGACCACCGCCACCGCAAGAACATCCGCCAGGAACGGGCGAAGGTGGCGCGCGCCGGCATCGGCTTCCGCGTCGTCCACGGCGACGAGGCGGACGACGCCGACCTCGTCGCGATGCACGGCTTCTACCTGCGCACCTTCGCCGACTACGGCAACACCCCGGCGCTGACCCTGGATTTCCTGCGCCACCTCGCGCGCGTGATGCCGCGGCGGCTGGTGCTGATCCTCGCCGAGCGCGCCGGCGCCACCATCGCCGGCGCCCTGTGCCTGCGCGGCGGCGATACCCTGTACGGCCGCTACTGGGGCGCGGAGGAACCCGCGCCCGGGCTGCACTTCGAGACCTGCTACTACCAGGGCATCGAGTACTGCCTGCGCGAAGGGCTGCGCGTGTTCGAGCCCGGCGCCCAGGGCGAGCACAAGCTCGCACGCGGCTTCCTGCCGACCCTGGTGCGCAGCCGCCACTGGATCGCCGATCCCGCCTTCGCCCGCGCCCTCGCCCCCTGGTGCGCGGAGGAGGCGGACGCGGTGCGCGGCTACGCCGCAACCCTGCGCGCGCACGGTCCGTTCCGGGAGGCGGCGTGAGGCGCGCCCTGCAGCTACCGGCGCTCGGCGCGGACCCGGCCAGCCCGTTCCCGCCCGCATCCTCCGCGCTGCGCGAACCGGACGGCCTGCTCGCGGTGGGCGGCGACCTGTCGCCGGTGCGCCTGCTCAACGCCTACCGCAATGGCATCTTCCCGTGGTTCTCCGACGGCCAGCCGATCCTGTGGTGGTCGCCCGACCCGCGCATGGTGTTCGCCACCGACGGCGTGCGGCTGTCTTCGCGGTTTCGCCGCACGCTTCGGCGCAGTGCCTGGACCCTGCGCGCCGACACCGCCTTCGACGCGGTGGCGGCCGCCTGCGCCACGGTACCCCGGCCCGGGCAGCACGGCACCTGGATCACCGCCGGCATGCGCGCGGCCTACGGCGAGTTGCACCGGCTCGGGCACGCGCATTCGGTCGAGGTGTTCGACGGCGACGCGCTGGTCGGCGGCATCTACGGCGTGGCGCTGGGGCGGATGTTCTTCGGCGAGAGCATGTTCAGCGGGCGCCCGGGCGGCTCCAAGGTCGCCCTGGCCGGTCTCGCCCGACGCCTGCGCGGCTGGGGCTGGCCGCTGGTCGACGCCCAGGTCGAAAGCGCGCACCTGGTTTCACTCGGCGCGCACGCGATGCCGCGCGAGGAGTTCCTGCGGGCGATCGCCGGCCTCGTCGATCCGCCCGCCCCCGGGTCCTGGACCGCGCGTTTCGGCCGCCTGCCGGCAGCGGAACTGGCCGCCGCCTGAGCGCTGCCGGCCCGGTGTTTTGCGCCGCGCCCGGCCGCGTGCCAAAATAATGGACTTTCGCGGCGGCTTTCCCCGCCCGGCACAGGACACATGGCGAAAGACGACGTCATCGAATTCGAAGGCACGGTCTCCGAAACCCTCCCGAACACCATGTTCCGGGTGAAGCTGGAGAACGGCCACGAGATCATCGCCCACATCTCCGGACGCATGCGCAAGAACTACATCCGCATCCTGACCGGCGATCGGGTCAAGGTCGAAATGACCCCCTACGACCTGAGCAAGGGCCGGATCACCTACCGCCACCGCTGAGCGGCGGAACCACGAGCACCCGGCGCGCGCGGCGCGTCGAACGACGAAGCGGCCACCGGCCGCTTTTTTGTTGCCGCCAATCCGCCGATGCCGCAGGGCGCGCGACGGTTGCAGGTCGTCCGTCTCCCGTGCCGTCGGTCACGGCGACTTGCTGCAGATTCGCGGGCGGCAGGCATTGCCTAACTTGGCATCGGCTCGATTCCCGGCCGCAACCCGAGAGAGGCTTCCCATGTCGTTCCGCCCCCTGCTGCTCGCCCTGCCCCTGCTCCTGCTGGCCGGCGTCGCCTGCGCCTCCGACAGCACGAAGCAGCCGCTGTCCGAATGCACCGACATCAATGCGCAGCACGAAGCCTTCCGCTTCGGCACGCAGTACCTGTTCGTCAAGGACGGCGACGCGCACTACCGCCTGTCCTTCGGCAGCGGCTGCGGCGCGCTGACCACCGCCACCCAGGTCACGATCCAGACCGACGGCCAGGCCAATCGCCTGTGCCCGAAGAGCACCCGCGTGGAGACGCGTTCGGGCGTCTGTTCCGCCCTGCAGATCGACCGCATCGGCGCCGAGTCCTACGCCCGCTACCAGCGCAAGGCGCGCTGACGCCGGACGCAAAAAAGGACGGGCCCCCGTCGGCTCGTCCTTCGTCGTGCCTGCAAGCGGTCAGACCGTCGCCGGCAACAGCTTCTCCGGTTCCGCCTGGGCGTCGACCACCAGCTCGCCGTCCTTGACGTCGATGCTGACCCGGCCGCCCTTGACCAGCTTGCCGAACAGCAGTTCGTCCGCGAGCGGTCGCTTGATCCTGTCCTGGATCACCCGCGCCATCGGCCGCGCGCCCATCAGCGGGTCGAAGCCGTGCTGGGCCAGCCAGTCGCGCGCGGTCGGCGTCGCCGACAGGGTGACCTCCTTCTCGTGCAGCTGGGCCTCCAACTCGATCAGGAACTTGTCCACCACCCGCAGGATGTGGTCCATGCCCAGCGGCTGGAACTGCACCACCGCGTCCAGGCGGTTGCGGAACTCCGGGCTGAAGCTGCGGCGGATGACCTCCATCGCGTCGCTCGAGTGGTCCTGGCGGGTGAACCCGATCGAACGCCGCGCGGCCTGCGCGGCCCCCGCGTTCGTGGTCATCACCAGGATCACGTTCTTGAAGTTCGCCTCGCGCCCGTTGGTGTCGGTGAGCACGCCACGGTCCATCACCTGCAGCAGGATGTTGAAGATGTCCGGGTGCGCCTTCTCGACCTCGTCCAGCAGCAGCACGCAGTGCGGCGTCTTGACGATCTTCTCGGTCAGCAGGCCGCCCTGGTCGAAGCCGACGTAGCCCGGGGGCGCGCCGATCAGGCGCGACACCGAGTGCGGCTCCATGTACTCGGACATGTCGAAGCGCACCAGCTCGATGCCGAGCTGCAGCGCCAGCTGGCGGGTGACCTCGGTCTTGCCGACGCCGGTCGGGCCGGCGAACAGGAAGTTGCCGATCGGCTTGTCGGGATTGGCCAGGCCCGAGCGCGCCAGCTTGATCGCGCTGGTCAGGGTGCCGATCGCCGGATCCTGGCCGAAGATCACCATCTTCAGGTTGCGCTCGAGGTGGGCGAGCACGTCCTTGTCGGACGCGCTGACCTGCTTGGCCGGGATGCGCGCCATCTTGGCGACGATGGTCTCGATCTCCTCGACGTCGATCAGGCTCTTGCGCGCCTCCAGCGGCAGCAGGCGCTGGCGCGCGCCGGCCTCGTCGATCACGTCGATCGCCTTGTCCGGCAGCAGCCGGTCGGCGATGTGCTTGACCGACAGGTCGACCGCGGCCTGCAGCGCGTCGTCGGCGTAGGTCACGCCGTGGTGCGACTCGTACTTGGGCTTGAGGCCCTGCAGGATCTCGATCGCCTCGCCGACGGTCGGCTCGACCACGTCGATCTTCTGGAAGCGGCGCGCCAGCGCGCGGTCCTTCTCGAAGATGCCGCGGTATTCCTGGAAGGTGGTGGAGCCGATGCAGCGCAGCTCGCCCGAGGCCAGCACCGGCTTGATCAGGTTGGACGCGTCCATGGTCCCGCCCGACGCCGAGCCGGCGCCGATGATGGTGTGGATCTCGTCGATGAACAGGATCGCGCCCGGCGTCTTCTTCAAGGACGCCAGCACCGCCTTCAGGCGCTTCTCGAAATCGCCGCGGTACTTGGTGCCGGCGACCAGCGCGCCCAGGTCGAGCGCGTAGATCACCGCGTCGGCGAGCACCTCGGGCACGTCGCCCTCGACGATGCGCTTGGCCAGGCCTTCGGCGAGCGCGGTCTTGCCGACGCCGGCCTCGCCGACGTACAGCGGGTTGTTCTTGCGCCGGCGGCACAGCACCTGGATGGTGCGCTCGATCTCGTCGGCGCGGCCGACCAGCGGGTCGATCTTGCCGGCCGCGGCCTGCTCGTTGAGGTTGGTCGCGTACTCGCCGAGCGCGTCGCCGCCACGCGACTCGCCCTCGCCGCCCTCCGCGCGCAGCCCATCTTCGCCGGCGTGCGGTTCCTCGCCGCCCTGCTTGGCGATGCCGTGCGAGAGGTAGTTGACGACGTCCAGCCGGGTCACGTCCTGCTGGTTGAGGAAGTACACCGCGTGCGAGTCCTTTTCGCCGAAGATCGCCACCAGCACGTTGGCGCCGGTGACCTCCTTCTTGCCGGAGGACTGCACGTGGTAGACGGCGCGCTGCAGGACGCGCTGGAAGCCCAGGGTCGGCTGGGTGTCGCGGCCGTCGTCGCCGTCCAGCTTGGCCACGGAGCGCTCGATCGCGTCCTCCAGGTCCGAGCGCAGGCGGCCGAAGTCGGCGCCGGTGGCGCGCAGCACGGTCTCGGCGGACGGATTGTCGAGGAGCGCCAGCAGCAGGTGCTCGACCGTCATGTACTCGTGGCGCGCCTCACGGGCGCGCTTGTAGCACTGGCCGATGCTGTATTCGAGGTCTTTGCTGAACATAGGGGCGGATGCCCTCCGGAGAACCTGCCGTGTATGTGGGGTGAGCGCGACCCGTCCACAAGCCGGCGCACGCCCTTATTGCGGCGCCGTAAAGCCTGTTTAAGCCTTCTCCATGGTGCACAGCAACGGGTGCTGGTTGAGCCTTGAGTATTCGTTCACCTGGGCGACTTTGGACTCTGCCACCTCGCGCGTGTAGACGCCGCACACGCCCCTGCCGCGGGTATGCACGTGGAGCATGACCTGGGTCGCCTTTTCGAGGTTCATGGCGAAGAAGCGCACCAGCACCTCGACCACGAAGTCCATGGGCGTGTAGTCGTCGTTCAGCAGCAGGACCGAGTACATCGGCGGGCGCGCAAGCTCCGGCTTGCTGGTCTCCACCGCGAGGCCGTGGCCATGGTCGTGGTCGTGCTCGTTGCCCGGGAGGTTCGCCATGCGTCGATTATACGAAGCGCCCGCGCGGACGACCGGCCGCGCGGGCGCGATGGACGGCGCCCGCCGGCGCGGCCGACAATGCCGGCGCCCCCCACCCGAAGGCAGGCAGGATGAGCTACCGCGAAGGCCGCTTCTGGCAACCGGACGTGACCGTGGCCACCGTCGTGGTCCGCGACGGCCGCCTGCTGTGCGTGGAGGAACGGGTGCACGGCGCGCTGGTGCTCAACCAGCCGGCCGGGCACCTGGAGCCGGACGAGTCGCTGTTCGAGGCGGCCCTGCGCGAGACCCGCGAGGAAACCGGCTGGGACGTGCGCCTGACCGCCTTCATCGGCGCCTACCAGTGGACCGCGCCGGCGCGCGAAGGCGAGGACGAAGGCCGCCACTACCTGCGCTTCGCCTTCGCCGCCGAAGCGGTGGCGCACGATCCCGCCCGCCTCCTCGACGATGGCATCGAGCGCGCGCTGTGGCTCACGCCGGCGGAACTGCAGGCGGCCGCGGCCCGCCACCGCAGCCCGCTGGTGTGGCGGGTCGTGGCCGACCACCTCGGCGGCCGCCGCCAGCCGCTGTCGCTGCTGCAGCAGGTGGCGTGAACGCTTCGTCGCGCCCGCGGGTGATGGTCGGCATGTCCGGGGGCGTCGACTCCTCGGTCGCCGCCCTGTTGCTGCAGCGCGCCGGCGAGGACATCGCCGGCCTGTTCATGCGCAACTGGGACGAGGACGACGGCGACTGCCGCGCCGAGGACGACCGCCGCGACGCGGTCGCCGTCTGCGGCAGGCTCGGCATCCCGATCCACTTCCGCGACTTTTCGCGCGAATACTGGAACGCTGTGTTCGAACATTTCCTCGCCGAGTACGCACGCGGGCGCACCCCCAACCCGGACGTGCTGTGCAACCGCGAGATCAAGTTCGCGCATTTC
>DASRZN010000190.1:0-9531 GCA_035686325.1 Lysobacteraceae bacterium | reverse complement strand
AGCCGCGGCAGCGGCGCGGTGCTCAACGAGCGCCGTGTCCGGATCGGCGAGCGCAAGGAGCTCGCCGGCGCGATGCTGATCACCGGCTTCCCGCCGCGCGAGCGCGCCCGCGTCGCCCCGCAGCTGGATGCCCTGCGCGAGATGCTCGGCGAGGCCGAGGACGTGCGCCGCACCGGTTCGGCGGCGCTGGACCTGGCGTGGACCGCCTGCGGCCGCGCCGACGCCTACTTCGAGGCCGGCCTGCAGCCCTGGGACATCGCCGCCGGCCTGCTGCTGGTGCGCGAGGCCGGCGGCCGCGTGTGCGATTTCCGCGGCGCCGCCCTCGCCCGCCTCGACGTCGCCGACGCCCGCGGCCGCCAGGTCGTCGCCGGCAACGTCAGGATCAGCGAGGTGGTGCAGAAGGTCGTCGTGGCTTCCGGGTACGCGGCGAGCTTCGGTTGAGCTGATCGCGCAACCGGGGAGGCGTCGCTCGCAGCCGGTCCCGCCGAAGACGTTGCGAGGTCCAGGTCCTTCCCGGTAACATCGGGCCACATCGGTGTCCATGGACCGCGCACGGATTGCGCATGTCGGGCACTGCCAGGAGGCGATGCGGGCGCATGGACAGCACCCATTTTCCGGACGGGCTCTTTCGCAAGGAGCTGGCGCAGCCAACGCGCTCCTGGCTGCCGACAGTCGTCGTCCGTTCGCCGAGGGCCGGCTGGTTGACGCTGGGCGTGGGCCTCGCGTGCATGGCCGGCCTTGGCGTGCTTCTCCTGCTTGGCTCCCACACCCGATACCGGATCGCACAAGGCGCGATCGTCAGCGCCTCGGATGCGAAACCGGTCGGCAGCGCCATCCCGGGCATCGTACGCGACGTATTCGTCGAAGTCGGCCAGCGCGTCGAGCGCGGCACGTTGGTCGCCATCGTCGATGCCGACGTA
The DNA here is from genome assembly GCA_035686325.1 of Lysobacteraceae bacterium. Classification (GTDB taxonomy): domain Bacteria; phylum Pseudomonadota; class Gammaproteobacteria; order Xanthomonadales; family Xanthomonadaceae; genus JABFWF01. The sequence continues at coordinate 8,611 of DASRZN010000190.1, read as the reverse complement.
CGAGGCGCGACGGGCGCCAACGCAGCATCGAGGCGCGGGGAAGAGCTGGCTGCCAGTCTTGCCATCGAGACCGGGAGAATCCGTGCAATTCGCGAGCATGCCGGGCAGCGTGAGGAATTGCTGCGGAGCCAGCTTGCCGACCTGAACAAGCGCTCGACGGCACTGGCTCTCGAACTCCGGAACCAGGAGCAGCGCGTGGCCAACGCGCGCCGCATCTACGACGCGTCGGCAGCCGCCGAAAGAGAGCGACTCATCAGCAGAATACAGCTCTACGCCCAGAAGGACAGCCTGCTTGCCGCGGAAAACCAGGCGATCGTTCAACGGCGGATGGTGCTGGAAGCGCGCGAACAGACCAAGGCATTGCGAGGCCAACTCGAAGCGCTGCAGGCGGACACCGAGCGTGAAATCGGCGACCAGCAGGTAAGAATCGCCGAGATGAAAATGCGCCTTGCCGACGTGCGCTCGGCGAGCACGCGTCGGATTCTCAGCCCTTCGAGCGGATGGGTCAGCGATCTCCTTGCCCAGCCTGACGCGCCAGTCAAGGAGGGCCAAGTGCTCGCGGTGATCACTTCGGAGGCCGGCCCACCGCCTCGAATCGAAGCTTTCGCGCTTCCGGAACTGCTCCGAAACGTTCGCGTCGGCCAGCAGGTCGCTTTCAAGTTCCGGAAGCCCCGGTCCAGGGACATGACGGCCCGGATCGTCTCGTTCTCCGCGCCGCTGTACGACAAGGAAGGCAACCTCTCTCCCGGCAGATCGGCAAACCGGAAGTATTCGCGCGTGATCCTGTCATGCGAGGGTTTCGGCGGCGACTCGCTGTCCGTACCTGATGTCGGCCTCCCGGTCGACATCCTCTTCCCGGTCGGATCGAGCAAGCTGTATGAACTTGCTTTCGATTGACGCATGGCGGCGGCCGGGATCCGCGCCGCTCGTCCTGCAGAGCGAGAAGGGCGAGTGCGGCCTGGCCTGCATTGCCATGGTTGCGGCTGCCCATGGCCACCATCGCTCCCTTCGTGATCTCCGGCGCCAGTTCGGTTCATCCAGTTCCGGAACGAGTCTCAAACGATTGGCGGAAATCGCCACCGCCCTCGGCCTGACGACTCGCGCCTTGCGCGCGGAACCCGAGTACCTGCGGATCGCTTCGGCGCCGTGCATCCTGCACTGGGACATGGATCACTTCGTCGTCCTGCTGCGCATCAGGGGCAACACCGCACATCTCCACGACCCCGCGGTCGGTCGGGTGCGAATGGCGCTGGATGAACTGGGCCGGCACTTCACCGGAGTCCTTCTCGAAGCCGAGCCCGGCCTGCAATTCCAGAAACGCGCGCCGGAACAGCGGGTACCGCTGGCCCGGATATTCGGGAAGACGCCCGGTCTGAAGGCTGCGTTGGCCCAACTCGCCGGACTGTCCCTCATCGTCGAGATGACGACCTTGCTCGGCGCCACCCAGTTCAAGGTGGTCGTGGACGATATCCTCCCCGCGGAGGACCTGTCCCTGCTCGCGCTGATCTCGGGGGCCTATCTGTTGCTGGCGGGTCTGGTTGCCACGACGGATCTCGTCCGCGGCCAGATATCCGCGTGGCTCGGTCCGCGGCTGGGCGCCCAATGGTCCGCCAACCTCACCAAGCACCTTCTGAATCTGCCCCCCGAGTATTTCGACAAGCGACACCTGGGAGACATTCTTTCGCGCCTCGCTTCCGTGCGCTCCATCCAGAACGCACTCTCCACGGGGGTTGTCGACAGCATCGTCGACATTCTCGTCATCGCCGTGGCCCTGCCGATTCTTGCAACGATCAGCCGGGAAATGCTGCTGCCGGTCATTCTTGTCAGTGCGTTGCACGCCCTCATGAAGCGGTTCCAGGTGGAGACTGCACTCGACATCTCCCGACGGACGGTCGAGCTTCAGGCGATGCACCAGTCTGAACTCATCGAGTCGGTCAAAGGCATCCATGCGATCAAGCTGGCGAACCAGCAGTTCTCGCGTGGGGCCCAGATCAGCTCGCGCCTGCATGACCTGGCCGCGCTGGACTTCTCCCTCGGGGCGCTCAACTCCCGGGTGAGTGCCGGTTCCAAGGCGCTTGCCAGCCTCAGGCGAATTGCCCTCCTTGGCGCGGGCGCATTCCTGGCGATCAAGGGTGTCGGATCCGCGGGCGCGGTCATCGCCGGCGTGGCCGTCGCGGACCAGTTCGGGGCCAAGCTGTTCAACGTGTTCGACCGCTACAGCGAATTGCGGCTGCTCAAGATCCACGTGGAAAGGATCGCGGACATCGCGCTTGCCGATCCGGAGCCCTCGTCCGGCGGCGAGCCGGAACAGTGCACGGACATCGAAAGCATCGAACTCCAGGGAGTCGGGTTCCGATATTCGCCCACCAGCCCCTGGATTCTCAGGAACTTCAGCGAAACCTTCCTGGCCGGCGAATCGGTTGCGATAACGGGTGCATCCGGATGCGGCAAATCGACCCTCGCCCGGATCCTGGTCGGTTTGCTCGAGCCCGAAGAAGGGCGCGTCCTCGTCAATGGGGTCGAACTCGGTGCGTTCGGACTGGCCAGGTTCCGCTCCGCGCTTGGCGCCGTGATGCAGGGCGACCTCCTGTACTCCGGGACGATCGCCGAGAACATCTCGTTCTACAGCGAGGAGGCAGGCCAGGACGAGATACAGAATGCCGCCCTCCTGGCCGACGTGCACGGGGACATCGCGAGGATGCCGATGGGATACAGGACGCGCATCGGCGATTCAGGCATCGCCCTGTCCGGCGGCCAGGTGCAACGAATCATTCTGGCGAGGGCCTTGTTCCGCAAACCGCGAATCCTCCTGCTCGACGAGGCGACGAGCCATCTGGATGTCGAAAGCGAACGCAGGGTGAGTGCGCATATCAGGATGCTCAGCTCGATACGGATCCTGATCGCGCACCGCCCGGAAACAATACGTTCTTGCGACCGCGAGGTCCGGCTCGCGAATGCGCACGGGGCAACAACCTCACCCAAGGAAGAAGTGCAATGTCAGTGACGATCATCACCGGGGCGGGCGATGTACATGCCCGGGCCGTGGAGTGGGCGCTTCACCGCCGCGGAATGCACACCGAAATCCTGATGTACGGCGATTATCCGCAACTGCTGCGCGCGAGCGAGTATCGCGGACGCAAGCGCTCCTGGGAGCAGTTGAACCACTCGATGCTCGGCAGCTATTCGCGCGAAATTGGCTCGCTCTGGAGACGGAGGCTGTGCAGCCCGATGCCCAGCGGCGACCTCCATCCCGCGGATTCGATCATCGCGCGCAGGGAGAGTGAATGCGTGCTCGAGTCACTGGAACTCCTGCTCGACCATCGGGCAAGCCTGAGCGCCAATTCTTTCGAGGCGCACGCCAAGGCAAGGCAGAAGCCGCTGCAATTGAGGCTGGCGCACGAAGCGGGTTTCTCGATCCCCGAGACTCTCATCAGCAACGATCCCGAGGAGATCAGGAAGTTCGCCCAGGACCATGACGGCCGGGTCGTCATCAAGTCGTTTACCTCTCCCACCTGGAAAGGAGAGGATCGCTCCTACTTCACGTTCACCAAGGAAGTGCCGGCAGGGTTGCTTCATGACGATGCAGCCCTCGCGGCATCGCCCGCCATCTACCAAGGCAGGATCGCCAAGAACTTCGAAGTCAGGGCCTTCTTCGCTGGAAGGGCGTGCCTTGCGGCGAAGCTGAACTCCCAGACGGTGCCGAAAGGGGTCGACGACTGGCGGCGCGCGGGATCCGACAATCTTTCCGTGGAACCGCATTGTCTGCCGAGCGGCATATATGACCGCTGCCTGGACTTGATGTCGAGGCTCGGCATCGTCACCGGGTCTTTCGATTTCGCCGTGGATATGGCCGGCAACTACGTGTTCTTCGAAGTCAACGAACAAGGGCAGTTCCTGTGGCTTGAACAGAGGTGCCCGGCGATTCCCGCGCTCGAGGTATTCACCGACTTCCTCATCTCGTCCGACCCGCAATTCCAACCCGGCCCCCGCCGGTCGGACATCAGCTTCGGTGCATTCGAAACCGCGGGAGCCTGGCCCGGGATCAAGGAGGCCGAGCAAAGGAACCATTTGATCGTTGCGATGCGGGCTCCATACGAGGAATGAACGGGTGATGGCTTCCCTTCGAAACCTGCTGTTGACCTGCGCCGCCACGCTGCTGCTGACGACCTGGCACGCCGGAGTGGCCGGCGAGGCACCAGCCGATGCCCGGAAGGTAATAGTGTTTGGCGAGCTGCATGGCACCGTCGAGATGCCCGAATACTTCGAGCAGCAGGTGATGGAGCTCGCGGCAACGAGCGAACGGCCCCTTCTGATCGGCCTCGAAGTGCCGCAGCGGGCGCTGGAGGACGCGAAAAAGGAAGCAGCGAACTGCCTTCACCAGCACGGGTGCGGCCAAGGCTTGTACAAGTCCCCGTTCTGGGCGCAGTCGCGCGACGGGCGTTCGAGCAAAGCGTACTTCGCCCTGATCGCAGCCCTCCATGAGATGGAACTCGCCAACGAGGTACGCGTGGTCAGCATTGACAGGAGGAAGAACGGCCGCGAGCCATTCGGAGAGATCGCGGCGGACTCGCTGACGCAGGCCATGGCGGGTTCCACAGTGCTGGTCCTCACGGGAAACGGACATGCCCGCCTTGACGGCTCCGCCAACAGCGTCGCGAGCGCGCTGCAGGATCGCCACATCCCGGTGGCGTCCCTGATTCTCCAAGGGACAGGCGGGTCAGCATGGGCATGCAGCGGCGGAAGCTGCGGAGTAATGGATGTCCCTGGCAACGAATGCAACCCGGCGATTCGACCGACGACGAGGACCGGTCAGGAGCAATTCGTTTGTCTAGGCCGGCTGACAGCATCGCCGCCGCTTGTCGATTACGAGGCGTTCAACCGTGATGGTGCGGAACACCATCGATCGCAAGGAGAGTAGTCAGCATGGATAAGGTTCGCATCGCGGTACGGCAAGCAGCTACCGAGCTCGGGATGAAAGACATGGAGGCCGTTACCGGCGGATTGAAGGCCGTCGGCACGATCATGAATACCCCCTACCAGTGTCGCCAGGATGTTTCCACCGATTGCTGGATTGAAGGTGGCACCTGGGTCGCCAACGACGACGCCAGCTGAGCCAGTCGAACGCAATGCCCCGACGTTTCGGGGCATTGCCTTTTCCCGCCTCGCGAAAATTTCCGGGCGCTCGAAGCGCCGCGAGGCCTTCCCCCCGGGGACACCCTGCGGTCGAGCCGGGACCCGCGGCCGGTTCCCGCTGGCGATGCCGTACAACCGGCACGCCCCGCCTGTTCTGGAGGTCGCCAGGACGCGGCGCTTCCCGGCCCCTTTCCTCCATTCCTCCACCCGGCGAGGCGCTAGGGGCGCCGCGCCAGGGCGGCCTCGTCGCGCGCCTTCGGCATCAGGTCCTGCTTGCTCACGCCCAGCCACATCAACAGCGGGCAGGCGACGAAGATCGAGGACAGGGTGCCGACCACGATGCCGATCATCATCGACTCGGCCATGCCGCGGAGCGAGCCGCCACCGTACAGGTACAGCGCGAGCACGGTCAGGAAGGCGACGAACGACGTGATGACGGTACGCGACAGGGTCTGGTTGACCGAGGCATTGAGGATCTCGCGCGCGGGCGCACGCATTCCGCGGAAGTTCTCGCGGACGCGGTCGAATACCACGATGGTGTCGTTGATGGAGAAGCCCATCACGCCCATGATGCCCGCCAGCACCGTCAGGTCGAATTCGTGTCCGCTGACGGCGAACCAGCCCGCGCACACCACCACGTCGTGCATGGTCGCGAGGATCGCCGCCACCGCGAACTTCCACTCGAACCGGAACGAGATGTAGGCGAGGAATCCGATCACCACGAACAGCATCGCGTAGACGCCGTTCGTCGCCAGTTCCTTGCCGACCTGCGGGCTGATCTCGGCGCTGCTGCGCTTCTCGGCCCTGTTGCCCGGCAGCGACGCCGCGCGCGCGACCTCGTCGCCGACGCTCTCCGGGTTGTTGCCCGAGGCCTTGTCGGCCTGCAGGCGCACCAGCAGGTCGGTGCCGCTGCCGTAGGTCTGCACCACCGCGCTGTCGAAGCCGGCGCGCTCCAGGCTCGCGCGCACGTCGTCCACGTCGGGCGCCTGCTGGTAGCGCAGCTCGATGCCGACGCCGCCGGTGAAGTCCAGGGCGAAGTTGAATCCCTGCGCGGCCATCGCGCCGATCGACACGACCAGCAGCAGGATCGACAGGCCGGTCGACACCCAGCGCAGGCGCATGAAGTCGAACTTGCTGTCGTGCGGGAACACGTTGAACTGCATGGATGCGTGCTCCTTGGATCAGATGGCGACGGACTTCAGCTTGCGCCGGTGCCCGTAGATCAGGGTGGCGATGCCGCGCGAGACGGACACCGCGGTGTACATCGAGGTCACGATGCCCGCGATCAGCGAGACCGCGAAGCCCTTGACCGGGCCGGTGCCGAAGGCGAACAGCGCGAAGCCGGCGAGCATGGCGGTGAGGTTGGCGTCGGCGATGGTGCCGGACGCCTTCTCGTAACCCGCCGCGATCGCCGCCTGCGGCGGCATGCCGGCGCGCAACTCCTCGCGTATGCGCTCGTTGATCAGCACGTTGGCGTCCACCGACATGCCGACGGTGAGCGCGATGCCGGCGAGGCCGGGCAAGGTCAGCGTGGCGCCGAGGAAGGACATCACCGCCACCACCATCAGCAGGTTGATCAGCAGCGCCAGGCAGGTGATCAGGCCGAACATCCGGTAGTAGACCAGGAAGAACACCAGCGCGAAGCCGAACGAGTACAGCACCGCGGTCAGGCCGCGCTCCACGTTCTCCTTGCCGAGGCTGGGTCCGACCACGCGCTGTTCGACGAAGTCCATCGGCGCGGCCAGGGCGCCGGCGCGCAGCAGCAGGGCGAGGTCGGCGGCGACCTTGGGGCTTTCGAGGCCGGTCGTCTGGAACTCCTTGCCGAACACGCTCTGCACGGTCGCGACCGAGATCACCTGCTCGCTGGTGCGGGTGGTGCGCACTTCCTTGCCGTCCGGGCCGGTGTGCACCTCCGGCACGCGTTCGACATAGACCACCGCCATCGGCTTGCCGACGTTCTGGCTGGTGAAATCGAACATGCGGTCGCCGCCAATGCCGTTCAGGCGCACCGACACCATCGGCGTGCCGCTCTGCGAGTCGTAGCCCGAGCGCGCGTCGACCAGCTGGTCGCCGGTGGCGATCACCCGCTTGTTGAGCAGGATCGGGATCGGCTTGCCATCGGGGCCGAGTTCCTTGCGGTAGTACACGCGCGCGCCTGGCGGCACGTTGCCGGAGCTGATCGCGTCGTAGGCGTTGCCGTCGACCACCGCGCGGTACTCGAGGGTCGCGGTCGCGCCGAGGATGCGCTTGGCCTGGGCGGTGTCCTGCACGCCCGGCAACTCGACCACGACGCGGTCGGCGCCCTGGCGCTGGATGATCGGCTCGGCGACGCCGAGTTCGTTGATGCGGTTGCGCAGGGTGCCGATGTTCTGCTCGACCGCGTCGGTGATGATCTGCGACAACTCCTGCTCGGGCACGCGCAGGGTGATCGTGTTGCCCTGGCTGTCCGCGCGCAGGGTCGGCATGCTCTGCGCGATCAGCCCCTGCGCGGCGCCCACGTCGGCGCCCGCGGCCAGGCTGACGCGCAGGCTGTTGTCGGGCAGGCGCTCGACCGATTCGTAGCGGATGCGCTTGTCGCGCAACAGCACGCGCAGGTCGTCGGCGTAGGCATCGAGGCGCTTGTCCAGCGCCGCCTTGCGGTCCACCTCCATCAGGAAGTGCACGCCGCCCTGCAGGTCGAGGCCGAGCAGCATCCGTCGGGCGCCGATCGCGTCCAGCCAGCCGGGCACGGTGGACGCGAGGTTGAGCGCGACCACGTAGCCGCTGCCGAGTCCGGCGTTGAGCACGTCGGCGGCCTTGGTCTGCACGTCCACGCTGTCGAGCCGGACCAGCAGGTTGCCGGTCTCGTCGACCTCGACCTGCTTCGGCACGATCCCGGCCTGCTTCAGCTCAGCCGTGACCCGCTGCCGCAGCGCCTCGTCGATGGTCGAACCGCGGTTGGCGGTGATCTGCACCGACGGGTCCTGCGGGAAGATGTTCGGCAGGGCGTACAGCGTGCTGAGCGCCAGCACCAGCACGATCACCAGGTATTTGAAGCGGCCGTATTCGAGCATCGCAAAGCCTCGCGCGCGACCCGCTTGCCGGGCCGGCGCCGTTCAGACGGGAAAATGCCGGCTCAGGCCGACTTGAGGGTGCCCTTGGGCAGGACGTTGGCGATCGCGCCCTTCTGGATCCGCACGCGCACGTTGTCGGCGATCTCCACGGTCACGAAATGCTCGCCGAGCTCGCGCACCACCCCGGCCATGCCGCCGTTGGTGATCACCTCGTCGCCGTTGCCGAGCTTGTCGAGCATGGCGCGGTGTTCCTTCTGCCGCTTCATCTGCGGGCGGATCATCAGGAAGTACATCACGCCGATCAGCACGATCGGGAACAGCAGGCCACCGAGGCCGCCACCGAACAGCCCGCCCGGCGCCGGCTGGCCGGCGGCCTGGGCGAAGGCGGGGGAAACGAGCAGGTCGAGCAGGTTCATCGTCATGTT
>DASRZN010000189.1:0-3164 GCA_035686325.1 Lysobacteraceae bacterium | reverse complement strand
GACCGCCGCTACCACAGCGTGGACGCGATCCTGCGCGATGCCGACATCGCGCTCTATCGCGCCAAGCAGCACGGGCGCAACCGCTTCGTGTTGTTCGACGAGCAATTGCACCGCGCGGCGATGGACGACCTGGCGCTGGAGGAAGAGCTGCGCGCGGCCGGCGGCGGCGAGGAGTTCGTGCCGTGGTTCCAGCCGCTGGTCCGGCTGGACGATGCCGGCGTGTGCGGCTACGAGGCGCTGCTGCGCTGGCGGCACCCGCGCCGCGGCGTGCTCGTGCCCGGCGACTTCCTGCAGGTCGCCGAGGACAGCGGCGTGATCGAGCAGATCGACTGGCAGGTGTTCCGCCAGGCCTGCGCCTCGGCGCGCACGCTGCTGTTGCCGGGGCAGTTCGTCGCCATCAACGTGACCCCGCGGCTGCTGCGCCTGCGCGACTTCGACAGGCGCCTGCTGCGGCTGCTGGAGGACAGCGGGCTGGCGCCGTCCGCGCTGCGGATCGAGGTGACCGAGGAGGCGCTGTTCGGAGATCCCGAATCGGTCACCGCGATCCTGCGCCGGCTGCGCGCGGCGGGCGTGGAAGCGGTGCTGGACGACTTCGGCAGCGGCACCTCGGCGCTGGGCTCGGTGCGCGAATTCCCGCTGCGCATGGTCAAGATCGACCGCGAGGTCGTCGCCCAGCTCGACGATCCGCACGCGCGGCGCGGCCGCGCCACGGTGGGCGCGGTGCTGGCGCTGACCCAGGCGCTCGGGCTGGATGCGGTCGCCGAAGGCGTGGAGACCGACGCCCAGCGCGACTTCCTGTCGCGCATGGGCTGCCGCTACGGCCAGGGCCACCTCTTCGGGCGCGCGCAGCCGCTGGCGTTCTGGCTGCAGGGGCGCTGACGCGGGCGGCGCCGGGCGTCGACGGCGCCGTCACTCGTCCTGCTGCTTCTCCTGCTCGACCGGCGCCAGGCGCAGGTCCTGGAAGTCGAAGCTGAAGTCCGTCAGCGGCGAGATCGGTTCCATCCGCGCCTCGCGCACCTTGCCGTCCGCGGTCAGCGCGAAACTGAGGAAGGCGTCGGCATTGAGCGCGCGCTGGCGCCAGCGCACCACGAAGGTGTCGTGCTGCCAGTGCTCGAGGTCGCCGACCAGTTCCGGCGTGTGGCTGAAGCGGATCACCGGCTTGCCGGCTTCCAGCGCGACCGTGACGTCGCCGTACCATGGGTCGCGGTAGGTCTGCGCGTAGCCGGCCAGCGGCAGCGACGGCTTCGACGTCACGTCGCGCGCGGCGAGGTGCTTGCGCCAGTCCTCGTCGGCCTTGCCGCGCTGCTTCGCCAGCGCGGCCGCGTAGGCCGCGGTCCAGTCGGTCTTCGGCGCGTCGAGGAAGGCGTCGAGCGCGCGCATGGTCACCGCGTTGAATGCGGAGCCGACTTCCTGGCTGGTCAGCACGATCACGCCGAGCTTCGCCTCGGGCACCAGGGTGAGCCGCGAGACCATGCCGGGCCAGCCGCCGGTGTGCCAGACCAGCTTGCGGCCGCGGTAGTCGGACAGGTTCCAGCCCTCGCCGTAACCCTGGAAGTTGGGCGTGGCCGCGGCGAGTTCCGGTACCGCCGGCGGACGCACCGGGATCGGCGTCAGCACGCTCCACATTTCCCGCTGGCGCTTCTCGCTGAAGAGGCGCTGCTCGCGGCCCTGCGCGTCGGTGTAGCGGCCGCCGGCCAATTGCATGCGCATCCACCTGGTCATGTCGTGGACACTGGCATACAGGCCGCCGGCGCCGGACACGTTGTGCCAGGTCAGCAGCGGGGCGGGCCTGAGTTCCTTGAAGTCGGCCTTGGCGTAACCGGTGGCGACGTTGTCGCCGGGGCGCAGGCGGTCGGCGTTGAAGCGGGTCTCGTCCATGCCGAGGGGATCGAGGATGCGGGTCTGCAGGAAGCGCTCGAACGGCATCCCGCCCACCTGCTCGACCACCAGCTGCGCCACGCCGAACAGGATGTTGTCGTAGGCGTACTGGCCGCGGAACTGGCCGGTCAGCGGCACGTCCTTGAGCCGGCGCGCGACCTCCTCGGTGCTGTAGTCGGTGGTCGGCCAGTAGAGCAGGTCGCCGGCGCCGAGGCTCAGGCCGCTGCGGTGCGCGAGCAGGTCGCGGATGCGCATCTCGCGGGTGACGTAGGCGTCGGCCATGCGGAACCAGGGCAGGTGGTCGACCACCCGGTCGTCGAGTTTCAGCTTGCCCTCGTCGGCGAGGATCGACAGCGCGGCGGCGGTGAAGGCCTTGGTGTTGGAGGCGATCGCGAACAGGGTGTGCGCGTCCACCGGCTGCGGCTGGCCGAGCGTGCGCGGGCCGTAGCCGCGCTCGAACACGACCTCGCCGTCCTTGACGATCGCGACCGCGATGCCGGGCACGTCGAATTCCCTGCGCACGCCCTCGACGTAGGCGTCGAAGTCGGCGAGCTGCGCGGGCAGCGCGGCGGCTTCGGTCGCCTGAGCCGGCGCGGAAGGTGCGGACGCCTCCTGCGCGTGCAGCGGCCAGGCCAGGGCCAGGCACAGCCCGGCGGCGAGCAGGGAAAGACGCGGCTGCGACATGCGGTGCTCCTGTGCGAAGGCGTTCCCCGCGCGCGGGAAGGCCGTGGATCGGGGTCCGGCGCGACGCGGGTCCCCTGTCGCGCGGCCCCCGAGTATCCCATCCGCCCCGCGCCCCGCGACGTGCCGTTGGACACGGCCGCGCTAAGCTCGGCGCATGGACCTGTACGACGCCCCGCCCCCCGCCGTCGACGGCGTCCGCGTCGGCATCGGCGGCTGGACCTTCGCGCCGTGGCGCGACAACTTCTACCCGAAGGGGCTGGTGCAGCGGCGCGAACTGGAATACGCCAGCCGCCACCTCAGCGCGATCGAGGTCAACGGCACCTGGTACGGCGCGCAGAAGCCGGCGACCTACGCCAAGTGGCGCGACGAGACGCCGGAAGGTTTCGTGTTCTCGGCCAAGGCGCCGCAGCGGATCACCATGGCGCGGGCGTTGGCGAAGACCGGGCCGCAGGTCGAGGACTTCCTCGCCGGCATCGCCGAACTCGGCGACCGGCTGGGGCCGATCGTGTGGCAGTTCGAGCGCGGGCGGCGGGTGGACCGCGGGGAGCTGGCGGAGTTCGTCGCGCTGCTGCCGCGCGAGGTCGAAGGCCGCGCCTTGCGTC
>DASRZN010000188.1:0-2147 GCA_035686325.1 Lysobacteraceae bacterium | reverse complement strand
AGCCTGCCGGTCGCGTTCCGGCGGATGATCGACCAGGGCTTCTCCAGCGGCGGCAACGTCGACCGCGCCTTCCTGTTCCTGTTCGCCGTGGCGCTCGCGCTCGCGCTGGCGACCGCGGCGCGCTTCTACTTCGTCTCGCTGCTCGGCGAACGCGTGGTCGCCGACCTGCGTCGCCGGCTGTACGCACACCTGATCGGGCTGGATGCCGGCTTCCACGACCGCAGCCGCAGCGGCGAGCTGGTCTCGCGCCTGACCGCCGACGCCGAACTGCTGCGCAGCGTGGTCGGCTCCAGCATGTCGGTGGCCCTGCGCAGCATCGTCACCTTCCTCGGCGCGATCGCGATGCTGTTCGTGACCAGCCCGCACCTCGCCAGCTACGCGCTGGTCGGCATCCCGGTCGCGGTGCTGCCGATCGTCATCGGCGCGCGCCGGCTGCGCAAGGCCTCGCGGGCCAGCCAGGACCGGGTGGCCGACGCCAACACGCTGGCCGCGGAAACCCTCGGCGCGGTTCCCACGGTGCAGGCGCACGCGCGCGAGGGCTACGAGCGCGAGCGCTTCGGCGCCGCGGTCGCGCTGGCGGTGGAGACGGCGCGGCGCCGGATCGGCGCGCAGGCGATCGTCACCGCGGTCGCGATCGTGCTGGTGTTCGGCGCGATCACCCTGGTGCTTTGGTCGGGCGCGCACGACGTGGTGTCCGGGCGGATGAGCGGCGGCACGCTGGCGCAGTTCGTGCTGTACGCGCTGATCGGCGGCGGCTCGGTCGGCTCGCTGGCGGAGGTCTGGAACGAGTTGCAGCGCGCCGCCGGCGGCATGGGCCGGATCTCGGAGCTGCTGCAGGAACAGCCGGCGGTGGTCGCGCCGGCGCAGCCGCTGGCGCTGCCCGCGCCGGTGCGCGGCGCGATCGCGTTCGACCACGTCACCTTCCACTACCCGCAGCGGCCCGACGCGCCGGCGCTGGAAGGCTTCTCCCTGGACGTGCGTCCCGGCGAGACGGTCGCCCTGGTCGGGCCGTCCGGTGCGGGCAAGAGCACGGTGTTCTCGCTGTTGCTGCGCTTCCACGATCCGCAACAGGGACAGGTGCGGGTCGACGGCCTGGACGTGCGCGCACTCGACCCGATGCGCTTGCGCGAAGCGATCGCGCTGGTCCCGCAGTCGCCGACGATCTTCGCAGCGAGCGCCGCCGACAATATCCGCTACGGCCGCCTCGAGGCCGGCGACGCCGAATTGCGCGCGGCCGCCGCCTCGGCGCACGCCACCGAATTCCTCGACGGCCTGCCGCAGGGGTTCGACACCGAGCTCGGCGAGCGCGGCGCGCGCCTGTCCGGCGGCCAGCAGCAGCGCGTCGCGATCGCCCGCGCGCTGCTCAAGGACGTGCCGATCCTGCTGCTCGACGAAGCGACCTCCGCGCTGGACGCGCACAGCGAACGCGCGGTGCAGCAGGCGCTGGAAAACCTGATGGCCGGCCGCACCACCCTGGTGATCGCGCACCGCCTCGCCACCGTGCTCAAGGCCGACCGGATCGTGGTGATGGACCGCGGCCGCATCGTCGCCGAGGGAACCCACGACAGCCTGATGGCGCAGGGCGGGCTGTACGCGGAACTGGCGCGGCTGCAGTTCCTGGACTGACCGGCTCGAGCAGGCGCCTCAGGCGGCGCGCCGCCCGCGTCCGAGCCGTTCCTCCAGGTCCGGACCCCAGCTGGCGGTGAGCGCCCACGGCGTCGGCTCCTCGCGCACCTCCAGCTCGCCGTCCAGGCGCAGCACCTCGTGCGAACTGCTGCCGTCGGCGCACCGGAAGAAGCGCAGGTCGGCGACCGCCTGGCCCACGCGCAGCCCGTGCAAGGTCACCTCCGGCAACCACTCCGGCATGTGCGGGTCCACGAACAGCACGCCATAGGGCGCGTACGGCTGCAGCCCGAGCTTGGCCTGCAGGATCGTGACCATGGTCGACGCCGACCACGCCTGCGGCACGTTCGCCGCCGGGTACAGCGCCGGGAACGGATGCGCCGCGTCGCGCGGGTGGCCGCCGAAGCATTCCGGCAGGCGGTTGAACTCGAACAGCGCGGCGGCCTCGCTCATGGCCTTGCACACCCGCTCCACCGCGTCGATGCAGTCGTAGCGGTAGGCGCCGATCGCGAACGGCCCGTGTT
>DASRZN010000187.1:0-9870 GCA_035686325.1 Lysobacteraceae bacterium | reverse complement strand
CTGGCCAGCGGGCGCGGTCGCCTGGTCGGCCTGCCGCGCAGCGTCCTGCGCGGCGGGCGCGATCGCGCCGTCCTCCGCCAGCACCGAATCTGGAATGGCTTCCGGCGGCAGAACCGGTTCGCCTACCATCTCCGGCGGCGTCGGCGGACCGATCGGCCCGGGGCCCGGCTTCGCCGGCATGCCGGTGACCGCGCCGCCGTCGGCATCCGGGCTGGGCAGGGCTTCCTCCTGCGCCGGCGCCTGGGCGGAGGCCGCCGCATCCCGCGCGTCGCGGTCGCCGCAGGCGGCAAGCGACAGGGCGAACAGGCAACTGGCGAAGGCGAGGCGAGCGTTCATCGGTCCGCGGTCACTGGTCGAGGTGCACGACGATCCGGCCCTGTTCGATGGTGGTGGCGCCGATCCGGCGCGCGCCGAGTCTTTCCCACAGGCCGTGGTCGAAAGTGTAGACCGGTTCATCGCGCGCGTAGTCGGCGAGCCAGCGGTTGACCAGCTCGCGGCCGGTGCCGCCCAGCGCGCCGCCGGCGGCCGGCAGGTCGGCGGCTTCCAGCGTCGGCCGGTCCAGGTGCAGGCCGCGCGTGCCAGGGTCGAAACGCAGGCCGCTGGCGATCGCGATGTGGCCGGCCGTTCCGCCGGCGGCGCGGCCGAGCGCGCCGATGCCGACGTCGAAATCCAGGCGCAGGCGGGTGCTGCCGGGGGGAATGCTCAGACGCGGATTGCGCACGTTGAGGGTGACCAGCCCGCCCAGCTTGTCGTAGTCGCGCGGGAAGCGGCGGTCGAGCTGCTGCTGCAGCTGCGGCGCGGTGAACACCAGCCGGTCGCCGAGCAGCGCGCCCAGCGACGCGCAGGCCGCGAGGCAGGCGACCGACAGCAGCAGGGCGCACAGGCGCAGCGATGGCGACGACGATGGGCGCGGCATGGCGTGTCTCCCGTAAACCGCGCCCACCATCGCGCCGCGACGGTGAATGCCGGGTCAGATGGTCACAGCGCCTTGCGCCCCGGTTGCAGCCAGGCCAGCAGCAGGCCGAGCAGCAGGGTCACGATCGTGGCGTACAGCACCTGCCGCCCGACCAGCGCCGCCGGCAGCGGCTGCACGGCGTAATAGATCAGGTAGCCGGGAATGATCGCGGCCAGCGCGAAGCCGGCGCCGAAGCGCAGGCCGTGCCCGAGGTCCGGTCGGCCGCGGTCGCCGCGCTGGCGGTACAGCCAGGTCATGCCGTAGCCGATCAGCAGGTGCGCGCCGAGCATCCAGGGCATGTAGCCCTGCGCGTCCTCCGGCGTGCGCATCACCCCGCGCGCGACCAGGGCCTGGTAATCGCCCTGCAGCAGCACGCCGTGGACCAGGAAGTCGAGCAACAGCGCAGCCACGGCTACCACCAGGCTGCAGACCCAGAAACGCTTGTCCATGCCGGTTCCCCCGCGCCGCGGAATGCGGCCGGCCGATGCTAGCCCAGCGCGCTGCCGCCTTCACGTCCGCCCGTCGCGGCGGTGGCGAGCATGGGCCCTCCGACGATGGAGCACGCCATGCCCAGGTTCCTGATCCTCGGCGCATTGCTGGCCTTCGCGGCCGGCGCCAGCGCCGCCACACTCGAACTGCGCGCGACCCTCGACGGCGCCAACGTGGTGTCGTCGACCGATTCGCCGGCGACCGGCGAAGCGCGCGCCACCCTCGACGACGACAACCGCCTGCGGCTCACCCTGGTCTACGGCGGCACCACGGCGGAGGTCACCGGCGTCGCCCTGCATGTCGGCGACAGCACCGTGAACGGCCCGGTCGCGGAGACGCTGGACACCGGCAGCGAGCTGGACGGCCGCAGGCGCGTCGAGCAGGCGCTGACGCTGGAGGACTCGGTGGCCGCGCGCATGCGCGCCGGCGAGACCTACCTCGAGGTCACCACCGCCGACCATCCGGGCGGCGCGATCCGCGGCCAGCTGCAACCGCAGCCCGTGCGCCTGCGCGACATGCCGCCGGAGCCGGAGGAAGAGAGGCCCTGATCCTGGGCGACGCGATTGCCGCGGCATAAAAAAAGCGCCGCATGCGCGGCGCTTTTCTCGAAGCATGAAAACCGTGGCTCAGGCCGCGGCGTCCTTGAGCTTCTTGAGCGGGCGCACCTTGACCTTGACCGAGGCGGGCTTGGCGGCGAACCACTGCTCTTCCTTGGTGAAGGGGTTGATGCCCTTGCGCTTCGGCTTGGCCGGCACGTTGACGGCGGTGATCTTCAGCAGGCCCGGCAGGGTGAAGGAACCGACGCCCTTCTTGCTGACCGAACCGTGCACCGCATTCTCCAGCGACGCCATCACGGCGCGCACGTCGCGCGGCGCCACGCCGGTGTTCTCGGAGATGTAGCTCACCAGCCCGGACTTGCCCAGGGCTTCCTTGATCGGCTTCGGCGCGGCCGGCTTGGACGCAGCCTTCGGGGCGGCCTTCTTCGCCGCGGTCTTCTTCTTCGTCGCCATATGTGTCCTGTGGTACTCGATGGAATGGATGGTCGCCAGGATTTCCCCCTCGGCACGCGGAATGTAGGCCATGCGCCACCCGCCGCCAAGTACCGGAGCGGCCTTTTTTTCGGGTTTTTTCGACGATGGGGGCGCGCGACGGGTCAGTCTTCCTCGTGCCGGGGCCGGTAGGCCTCCACCAGTTTCGCCTGCACCTGCGCCGGCACCGGCTCGTAGTGGCTGAAGTCCATCGCGTAGCGGCCGCGCCCGGCGGTGGCCGACTTGAGCTCGGCGGCGTAGCCCTCCAGCTCCGACAGCGGCACCTGCGCGCGCACCGAAATCTCGCCGTCGCGCGCCGAGTCGGTGCCGCTGATGCGCGCGCGCTTGGCCGCCAGGCCGCCGCTGATGTCGCCCATGTACTGCTCCGGCGCGCTGACCTCGAGTTCCACGATCGGCTCCAGCACCTGCGGCTGGGCCTTGCCGATCGCGTCGAGGAAGGCCTTCTTGCCGGCGGCGACGAAGGCCACTTCCTTGCTGTCGACCGGGTGCGACTTGCCGTCGTAGACGACCACGCGCACGTCCTGCAGCGGGTAGCCGGCGACGGCGCCGCCCGCCAGCACCTGGCGCACGCCCTTCTCGACCGCCGGCAGGAACTGGCCGGGGATGGTGCCGCCCTTGACCTCGTCGACGAACTCGAAGCCGGCGCCGCGCGCCAGCGGCTCGATGCGCAGGAACACCTCGCCGAACTGGCCGGCGCCGCCGGTCTGCTTCTTGTGGCGATGGTGCCCCTCGGCCTTCGCGGCGACCGTCTCGCGGTAGGCGATGCGCGGCGGGCGGGTCTTCACCTCCACGCCGAAGCGCTCCTTCAGCCGCTCCAGCATCACCCGCAGGTGCAGGTCGGACAGGCCGCGAAGCACGATCTCGTTGAGCTCGGCGTTGTGCTCGACGGCGAACGCCGGGTCCTCCTCGGCCAGCTTGTGCAGCGCGGTGGCGAGCTTCTGCTCCTGGCCCTTGTGCGCCGCCTCCACCGCCAGCCCGAACATCGGCTTGGGGAAGGCGAGCGGCGCCAGCCGGATCTCGTCCTCGTCGTGGCTGTCGTGCAGTACCGCGTCGAAGTGCAGTTCCTCGACCTTGGCGACCGCCGCGATGTCGCCGGGGATGGCCTGCTCGATCTCGACGTGGTCCTTGCCGCGCAGCTTGAACAGGTGGCCGACCCGGAACGGCTTGCGGCCGTCGTCCACGTACAGCTGGCTGCCCGGCCGCACCGTGCCCTGGTAGACGCGGAACACCGCGAGCTTGCCGACGAAGGGATCGTTGACGATGCGGAAGACGTCGGCGATGACGTGCGCGTCCGGGTCGGGTCGAGCGACGATCGGCGTCGCGTCCGCGCCGCGGCCCTTGACGAAGGGCGGCGGGTTGGCCTCGCCCGGGTGCGGGAACAGGCGTTCGGCGACATCGAGCAGCTTGCGCACGCCGACGTTCGCGCGCGCCGAGCAGAAGCACACCGGCACCAGGTGGCCCTCGCGCAGGCACTGCTCGAAGGCGTCGTGCAGCTCCTCGCCCGAGAGGCCGCCCTCACCGCGGTCGAGGTAGTGGTCCATCACCGTCTCGTTGACCTCGACCACCTGGTCGAGGATCTGCCGGTGCCAGTCGGCGACCGCGCCGAGGTCCGACTCGCCGTCCTGCGCGCCGAAGCAATCGACCACGCGCCGGCCGCCGTCGGCTGGCAGGTTGAGCGGCAGCAGTTCGGCGCCGAAGGTGTCGCGCAGCTGCTGCAGGACACGCGCGGGATCGGCGTCGGCATGGTCGATCTTGTTGACGACGACCGCGCGGCACAGCCCGCGCGCCTTCGCGTATTCCATCATCCGCCGGGTGCCGTACTCGACGCCGGTGGCGGCGTCGACCACCAGCAGCACCGTCTCCACCGCGGCCAGCGCGGACAGGGTGGGGCCGCGGAAGTCGGGATAGCCGGGCGTGTCGACCAGGTTGACGTGGATGCCGCCGTGGTCGATGTCGGCGAGCGCCGCGTCGATCGAGTGCCCGCGCGCCTTCTCGATCGGATCGAAGTCGGACACGGTGGTGCCGCGCTCGATCGTGCCTGCCGTGGTGAGGGCGCCGCCGGCATGCAGCAGGGCTTCGAACAGCGTGGTTTTGCCGGCGCCGGGGTGGCCTGCGAGGGCCACGTTGCGGATCTGTTCCGTGCTGTGGGGCATGACGACTCTCCATGCGGGTGGAAAGTCCGGCGCGCGGCCGGGCCAGGCGCGGGAGTCCCGCGCTGCCGTCATGGCTGTCCGCGAAAGGCGCTCTCCGTCCGAGCGCTGCGCTCGGCGGGCGGTCATGGCGGATCCGGCATCGGAGCCGGAGGGCAAGCGTCCCGCAGGCCGGCAGGCGGGTCAAGCCGGGCTTCGTGATGCGCGGCTAACGCCTCGCTGCGTAGGCTGTCGCCCCTTTCGAACGGCACGCCGAGGAATCCGCCATGGCCATCCAGCGCAGCGCGACCGCCCACTGGGAAGGCGACCTCAAGTCGGGGCAGGGACGCATCAGCACGCCGGCCAGCGGCCTGCTGGCCGACACGCCCTATGGGTTCAAGACCCGCTTCGGCGACGCGAAGGGCACCAATCCCGAGGAGCTGATCGCGGCCGCGCACGCGGGCTGCTTCGCGATGGCGCTGTCCAACGCGCTGGCCGAGGCGGGTCACGCGCCGGAAGCGGTGGATGCGCGCGCGGACGTGTCGCTGTCGATGGAGGGCGGGCCGACGATCAGCGGCATCCGGTTGTCGGTGAAGGCGAAGGTGCCCGGCATCGAGGCCGCGCAATTCCGCGCGCTGGCCGACGAAGCCAAGCGCAACTGTCCCGTCTCGAAGGCGCTCAGCGCGGTGCCGGTGACGCTCGACGCGGAACTGGCCTGAACCTGCTCACCAGTCGAGCTCGCCGCGCACGATGGTGCGCGCGCGGCCGCCGGACCAGACGTCGCCGGCAGCGTCCACCGTCAGTTCGATGATCGCGTCGTGGCCGACCTCGCGGCCCTGGCTGATCCGGTAGAAGCCGCCGTCGCCCGGCAATGCGTCCTGCGACGCCAGCCACGCGGCCAAGGTCGCGTTGGCGGCGCCGGAGGCGGCGTCCTCGAACGGCGCCGGCGCGCCGACCCAGGCGCGCACCGCGAGGTAGTACACCGGGTCGTCGCTGCGCGCGAACACGCACAGGCCCATGGTGTCGGTGGCGTGCGCGAGGCGTTCGACCGCGGCCCAGTCGGGCGTCGCCGCGCGCAGCGAAGCTTCGTCGGAGATCTCGGCCAGCCACCAGCGGCGGCCGCCGTCCATCAGCGCCGGCGGCAGCGCGCCGCGCGGCAGGCCGGCGAGGGCGTCGGCGAGGCGCGGGTCGTCGGGGGCGGCGATCTCGCCGATGCGCGCGCGCGGCGTGCGCACCGCGACGGTGCGCGCGATGCCTTCCCCGTGGACGCGCAACGGCAACAGGCCGGCCACGCCTTCCTGCACCAGCAGGCCGTCGCGCGGCGTTGCGAGGCCGGCGTCCAGCGCGACGTGGGCGGTGCCGACGCTCGGATGACCGGCGAACGGCACCTCGCGGCGCGGGCTGAAGATGCGCAACCGGTAGCTCGCGTCCGGCGTCGTGGGCGGGAACACGAAGGTCGTTTCCGGCAGCCGGGTCCAGCGCGCGATCGCCTGCATCGCGTCGTCGTCCAGGCCGTCGGCGTCGAGCACGACCGCCAGCGGGTTGCCGGCGCCGGGATGGTCGGCGAACACGTCCAGCTGGAGGTAGCGGCGGATCACGGCGCCGCTCCGGCCGCGTCCCAGTCCAGGTTGCCGGCGATCACCCGCTGCACCTGGCCGCCGATCCAGACCTCGCCGTCGGCGTCCACCTCGACCAGCAGGCGGCCATCGCGCCCCAGTTCGCGCCCCTGGCTGGCGACGTAGCGCGGCGCGTCGCCCGGCAGCGCGCCGGCCTCGGCCAGCAGCGCGGCGATCGCCGCGTTGGCGCTGCCGGTGACCGGATCCTCGGGAATGTTGTCGGCGGGGCAGTACGCGCGCACCGCGAGCTGGTGGTCGGCGCCGGCCGGCGCGCGCCCGTACACCGCCAGCCCGACCGCGCCGCTGGCGCGGGTCAGCGCGGCGATCGCGGCGAGGTCGGGTTGCATCGCGCGCACCGCCCTGGCGTCGGCCAGTTCGACCAGCCACCAGCGCGGGCCGTTGTCCCACAGCGCGGGCGCGAGGTGGCCGCGCGGCAGGCCTGCCAGCGCGGCGTCGACCAGCGCTGGCGCCACGTCGCTGGCCGCCGCGCGCGCCCGCGGCGCGCGCACGTGCACGTGCCGGCCGTCGCCGTCGCCCTCGACCCGCACCGGCAGCAGGCCGGCGCCGCATTCCTGCACCAGCTTTCCGTCACGCGACTGCGCCAGGCCCGCGTCCAGCGCCGCCCAGGCCGCGCCCACGCTCGGGTGGCCGGCGAAGGGCAGCTCGCGGCGCGGGGTGAAGATGCGCACGCGGTAGTCGGCGCCGGGGCCGGGCAGCAGCAGGAAGATGGTTTCCGACAGATTGGTCCAGGCGGCGAAGGCCTGCATCGCGGCGGTGTCCATGCCGGCCGGATCGAGCACGACGCCGAGCGGGTTGCCGGCGCCGGGCCGGTCGGCGAAGACGTCCAGTTGCAGGTAGCGGCGCGGCATGCGGTGCGGTCCGTGACGGAGGGGCGCCGCGCGCTCGCGCAGCCGATAGAATCGCGATGTCCGCGCCGGCCGAGCACCGGCGCGGACGCGCATTCTAGGCGCCCCCCGGTCGCCCGGGCGCGACGGGTTGCTCCTGCAGAGGAAACGCGGTGGCGGACACGCAGCGGTGGGTCGTACTCAAGTTCGGCGGGACCTCGGTATCGCGCCGGAGCCGGTGGGACACGATCGGACGGCTGGCCGCCCAACGCATGCGCGAGGAGGACGCGCGCGTGCTGGTGGTGGTGTCCGCGCTGTCCGGGGTGACCAACGAACTGCTGGCGATCGCGGAAGGCCGCGAGCCGGCCGCGCGCGCGGACGCGCTGGTGGATCGCCACCGCGCGTTCTGCGCAGAACTCGGCCTCGATCCGGAGGAGGTGCTCGGCGAACGCCTCGCCGCGCTGCACGCGCTGGCCGTCTCCGACCCGCGCGCCGCGGCCCGCGCGCTCGACTGGCAGGCCGAGCTGCTGGCCCAGGGCGAGCTGCTGTCGTCCGCCCTGGGCGCGGCCTACCTGCGCGACCAGGGCCACGCCTTCGGCTGGTGCGACGCGCGCGCGTGGCTGGCCGCGGTGCGGTTGCCCCACGCCAGCGCCTGGGCGCAGCGGCTGGCGGCCAACTGCCGGCACGACGGCGACGACGACCTGCGCGGCCGCTTCGCCGCGCAGGCGACGCCGATGCTGCTCACCCAGGGTTTCATCGCCCGCCACGACGACGGTGGCACCGCGATCCTCGGCCGCGGCGGCTCGGACACCTCGGCGGCCTATTTCGGCGCGCTGCTGGGCGCGCAGCGGGTCGAAATCTGGACCGACGTGCCGGGCATGTTCAGCACCAACCCGCGGGTGGTGCCCGAGGCACGCCTGCTGACCCGGCTCGACTACGCCGAGGCGCAGGAAATCGCCACCACCGGCGCCAAGGTCCTGCATCCGCGCGCGATCGCGCCATGCCGCGATGCGCGCGTGCCGCTGCTGATCCTCGACACCGAGCGCCCCGAGCTGCCCGGCACCCGCATCGACGCCAGCGCGGCGACCGTGCCCGGGGTCAAGGCGATCAGCCGCCGCAACGGCATCGTGCTGGTGTCGATGGAGTCGATCGGCATGTGGCAGCAGGTCGGCTTTCTCGCCGACGTGTTCGAGCGTTTCCGCCGCCACGGCCTGTCGGTGGACCTGATCGGCTCCTCGGAAACCAACGTCACCGTCTCGCTCGACCCCAGCGAGAACCTGGTCACCACCAACGTGCTGGAAGCGCTGTCGGCCGACCTCGCCGAGGTGTGCCGGGTCAAGGTGATCGCGCCCTGCGCGGCGATCACCCTGGTCGGCCGCGGCATGCGCTCGCTGCTGCACAAGTTGTCCGACGTGTGGGCGACCTTCGGCCAGGAGCGCGTGCACCTGATCTCGCAGTCGTCCAATGACCTCAACCTGACCTTCGTGGTGGACGAGGCGGAGGCCGACGGGCTGATCCCGCACCTCCACGCCGAACTCATCCGGAGCAGAGCGATGCCCGTACAGGACCCCGTGGTATTCGGCCCGAGCTGGCGCGACATCGCCGACGCACAGGCGGCGGAAACGCGGCGTGCGCGCACGCGGCGCTGGTGGCAGGACGCGGGCGACGCGTTGCTGGAGCGCGCGCGTGGCGGCACCCCGCGCTACGTCTACGACCTCGCCACCGTGCGCGAACGCGCCCGCCAGCTGTCGGCGGTGGACGCGATCGACCGCCGCTTCTTCGCGATCAAGGCCAACCCGCACCCGGCGATCCTGCGCACGCTGGCGGAGGAGGGCTTCGGCCTGGAATGCGTGTCGCTGGGCGAGCTGGAGCACGTGTTCGCGACCCTGCCGGAGCTGTCGCCGCAGCGGGTGCTGTTCACCCCGAGCTTCGCGCCGCGGCAGGAGTACGAAGCGGCGTTCGCGCGCGGGGTCACCGTCACCGTGGACAACGTCGAGGCGCTGCAACGCTGGCCGGAGGTGTTCGGTGGCCGCGAGCTGTGGCTGCGGCTCGACCTCGGCCGCGGCGACGGCCACCACGCCAAGGTGCGCACCGGCGGTGTCGCGTCCAAGTTCGGCCTGCCGCTGGCGCGCTTCGACGCGTTCGTCGCCGAGGCGCAAAAACTGGGAGCGCGCATCACCGGCCTGCACGCGCACCTCGGCAGCGGGATCGAGAACGTCGACCACTGGCGGGTGGTGTACGGCGAGGTCGCGAGCCTCGCCGAGGCGCTTCCCGACGTGCAGACGATCGACATCGGCGGTGGCCTGCCGGTGCCGTACGGCGACGACGCGGCGGCGTTCGACGTGGTCGCCTGGGGCGAGGGACTGGCGGAGATCCGCGCCGCCTCGCCGCGCTTCGCGCTGGCGATCGAGCCCGGCCGCTTCCTGGTCGCCGAATGCGGCGTGCTGCTGCTGGGCGTGACCCAGGTGGTGGAGAAGGACGGCGTGCGCCGGGTTGGTTGCGACGGCGGCATGAACGCGCTGGTGCGCCCCGCGATGTACGAGGCCTACCACCGCATCGTCAACCTCAGCCGCGCCGGCGACGCCGACGTGGTGCTGTGCGACGTGGTCGGGCCGATCTGCGAGAGCGGCGACGTGCTCGGCCAGGCCCGTCCGCTGCCGCGCGCGACCGCCGAGGGCGACGTGCTGCTGGTCGCCGACGCCGGCGCCTACGGCATGGTCATGGCCAACACCTACAACAAGCGCGCGCTGCCGGCCGAGGACGTGGTCGGCTAGACGCGCCGTTTTT
>DASRZN010000186.1:0-3923 GCA_035686325.1 Lysobacteraceae bacterium | reverse complement strand
CGACGCTGCAGGCGCTCGCCGCCGCCGGCGACGGGCGCTATGCCACGCTGGTGGCGGGCGATGGCGATCTCGAAGCACTCGGGATCCTCGATCCGCAGGCAGGCGCGGCGATCGCGACGGGTGCATCGACCACCCTGCTGTGGCGCGACCAGGGGTACTGGCTGCTGCTGCCCGCGCTGTTGCTGGCCGCGTTCGCGTTCCGCCGTGGCGGTGTGTTCGCCGCGCTGCTGGTGTGCGCCTGGCTGCCGTGGCAACCGGCGCAGGCGAGCGGCAACTGGTGGCTGCGTCCCGACCAGCAGGCGCACGCGCGCATGGACGCGGGCGCCGCGGCCTACCGGCGCGGGGCCTACGACGAGGCGCTGGCGGCATGGCGCGACCTGCCGGGTGCGGACGCCGCCTACAACCGCGGCAACGCGCTGGCGAAGGCCGGGGACTACCGCGCGGCGATCGCGGCCTACGACCGCGCACTCGCCTTGCGGCCGGGAATGCAGGATGCGATCGAAAACCGCGAAGCGGTGCGCCGCGCGCTGCAGCGCAAGCAGCAGGGCGACGGTGGCGATTCGCAACAGCGTGGGCAGGGCCGGCAGCGCCAGGGCGGCAAGCAGGGCAACCAGGACCAGCAAGGTCGGCCGGACCCGTCGCAGCAGGGGCAGGGCGAGCAGGCGCAAGGGCAGCCGCGCCGGCAGGCGCAGGAGCAGTCCGGTGAGCAGGCGCAACAGGCGCGCAAGGGCCAGGAAGGCGACCGGACCGAAGCGCCCGCCGACGCCGCCGCGCAGCAGCGCGCGGACGCGGCGCAGCGCGAACGCATGCGCCAGGCGCTGCAGGGCCGGCAAGACAAGGCGAAGGCGCCGCAGGCGGCGCGTCCCGGCGAAACGCCGGCCGAGCGCGAACGCCGACTCGCCAACGACGCCTGGCTGCGGCGCATTCCCGACGATCCGGGCGGCCTGCTGCGCGCCAGGTTCCGGCTCGAGCACGAGCGCCGCCAGCAGGAGGGCGAGTGATGCGATTCGAAGCGATCGCCTTCGCGGCGCGCACGCTGTTGTTCGCGGTCGGGCTGCTGTCGGCCATGCCCGTCGGCGCGCACACCCGCGCCTGGCTCGACCGCGACCGGATCGGTGCCGACGAAACCGCGACGCTCAACATCGAAACCGACCAGGCCACCGCGGGCGCGCCCGACTACGCGCCGCTGCGCGGCGATTTCGTCGTCAGCGGCAACACCAGCAGCCGCCAGTTCGAGATGGTCAACGGACGCACCAGCGTGCGCGTGCTGTATGGCGTCGCCCTGCAGCCCAGGCGCGAAGGCGTGCTCGCCATCCCGCCGCTGCGCGTCGGCCGCGAACGCACCCAGCCGCTGACCCTGACCGTCACCGCGCCGCAGTCGGCTCCCGCGCATGCCGGTGATGTCGTCTTCATCGAGGCCGAGGCCGACGCGCAATCGCCCTACGCGCAGCAGGCGGTCGGCTACACCGTGCGCCTGTACTACGCGACCGCGCTGGTTTCCGGCCAGCTCGACCAGCCCGCGCCGGAGGGCGCGTCGCTGCAGCGGGTGGGCGAGGACGTGCAGTACGAGCGCGACCTCGGTGGCCGCCACTACCGCGTGCTGGAACGGCACTACCTGCTGATCCCCGAGCGCAGCGGCACCCTCGCCATCCCCGGCGCACGCTTCAGCGGGCGCGGCGTCGGCGGCTTCTTCGACGACCTGCTCGGCGGGGACGAGGACCTGCGCGCGACCAGCGCGCCGCGCTTCCTGCAGGTGCGGCCGATCCCGGCGAACGCGCCGCAGCCCTGGCTGCCGCTGCGCGCGCTCACCCTGCGCTGGTCGACCACGCCGCAGTCGCTGCGCGCGGGCGAGGCGGCGACCGTGGTGGTGCAACTGGAAGCCGACGGCGCGACCGCCGCGCAGCTGCCGGAACTGCAGCTGCAGGCCGATGGGGCGCAGGTGTTCGCTGATCCGGTGCAGGCCGACGAGCGTTTCGCCGACGGGCGGCCGCAGGTGCAGCTGACCCGGCGCTTCTCCGTCGTGCCGGCGCAAGCCGGCCGCCTGCGCATCGCGGGGCCGAAGCTCTCGTGGTGGGACGTGCGCGCGGGCACGGCGCGCACCGCGTCGCTGCCGGACCTGGTGCTGCAGGTGGCGCCGGGCGCGAGCGCCGGCGTGCCGGCCGCACCGGCGCCGGCGTCGGTGGCGGGAGCAGGCGATGAACCCACCATTGCGCCGGCGTGGCGCATCGGCGCGCGTCCATGGGCCTGGCTCGCGGTCGGCTTCGCCGTACTGTGGCTGCTGACCTTGGCCTGGGCGCTGCGCCGGCGTGGCGAACTGCCGGATCGCGCGCGTCGCCCGGTCTCGGCCGAGTCCGGCGCGCAGGCGCCGGCGGCGGATCCGCGACGGCTGGCGAAGGCACTGGAGCGCGGCGACCTCGCCGACATCGCCGATGCCCTGTGCGCCGCGGCCACGCCACCGGTGCGCGACCTCGACGCACTGCGCGCGCGGCTCGCCGACGCGCGGCAGCGGCAGGCGGTCGACCAATTGCAGTTCGCGCGCTGGGGCGACGGCGACCCCGCGCGCGCGCGCGCGGCCCTGCGCGAGGCCTTCCGCGACGGCATCCGCGTGCACCCCACGGGCGCACCGCGCCGCGAGCTCCTGCCGCCGCTGTATCCCGGCGACTGAGCGGCGCCCTCAGCCCTCGGCCAGCGGCAACTCGCAGCGCAACCGCAATACCTCGCCCGCGGCCATCGCCTCCAGTTCGCCGCCGTGCGCCTGCGCGATCGCGCGCGCCAGCAGCAGCTGCAGCCCGAGACCGCCATCGAAGGGATCGTGCTGCGGGCGCGTGAACAGGTCGTCGACGCTCCCGGCTCCGGCGGCGCCGGCGATCTCCCATTCCATCCGCAGCCGCCCGTCGGCGCGGCCCAGGGTGACGGTGGGCGCCGCGCCGTGGCACAGGGCGTTCGAAAACGACAGCAGGATGCGCAGCAACTGCACCAGCCGCTGCGGATCGCCGTCGACCTGCGCGCCGCCGCTGCGGTCCTCGACCGGCGGTGCCTGCACGCCGGCACCGACCGCGGCAGTATCGAGCAGCAACGCCATGTCGCATGGCTCGCGGTGGCCGATCAGACGCTGCTGGCCGGCGCGCAACCAGTCGCCGAGCTCGTCGATCATGCGCGCGAGCTGGCGGGTCTGGCGGTCGATCACGTCGACCAGCTCGGCCTGCCGGTCCGCGTCGAGGCCGCCGTTGCGCAGCAGGTAGGACGCGGTCTGCAGCGGCATCAGCGGGCCGCGCAGGTCGTGCGCGATGCGGTCCAGCCAGGCGGGTTCGTCGCTCACGCCAGGGTCTCCTGGCGGCTGCGGTCGAGCGAGGCGCAGATCGCCTGCACCGCGGCGAGGTCGGGCGGCTTGACCAAGTGGTGGTCGAAACCGGCTTCGCGGGTGCGTTCCCGATCCTCCGGCTGGCCCCAGCCGGTGACGGCGACCAGCAGCACCTCGGCGCCGCCCCGCAAGCCGCGCAGCGCCGCGGCGACCTCGTAGCCGCTGCGGCCCGGCATGCCCACGTCGAGGAAGACGACTTCCGGCATGAACTGCTCGTAGGCCTGCTCGAACCCCGCGCCATCGTACAGCCGGTGCACCTCCATGCCGAGCAGTTCCAGCATCATCGCCAGGGTGTCGGCGGCGTCGCGGTTGTCGTCCACCACCAGCGCGCGGTGGCGCACGCCCGCGGCCACGGCCGGCGCCGCGGCGACGGGCTCGGGTTCGGCCGCCGGTACCTCGCCGCGCGGCAGGCGCACGCGGAACTCGCAACCGCAACCGGGGCCGTCGCTGTGCACGCCGACCTCGCCGCCGTGCATCTCGGTGAGCTGCCGGACCAGGGTCAGGCCGATGCCGAGGCCGCCGCGCGCACGCTCGATCGCGGTGTCGGCCTGGGTGAACAGCT
>DASRZN010000185.1:0-11135 GCA_035686325.1 Lysobacteraceae bacterium | reverse complement strand
GTCGTCCGGTACCGGCCGCGGGTTGTTGCGGGCGTACAGGGTGTCGTCGAGGGTGCGGTCGTCGAGCCAGTGCGGCGGCAGGCCGAGCGCGCGGTCGAGGATGGTCGGCATCAGCGCGCTCGGCAGCGCGCTCTCGCTGTTCCACAGCAGCACCACGCCAAGGTCGGTCTCCGGCAGCAGCGCGATCGCCGCCCGGTAGCCCTGCACCGCGCCGCCGTGGAAGACCATGCGGTGGCCCGCGTAGTCGTAGACGCGCCAGCCGATCGCGTAGCCGGCGTCGAACAGGCGTTCGCGCCGCCACGCCGAGCCGTGCATCTCGCTGGGCGTCTCGATCAGCGGCGCGTGCAGCGTCTCCAGCAGCGAGGCCGGCAGCACGTCGGGCCGGTGCCCGGACTGCGCGATCAGCCACTGCGCCATGTCGGCGATGCTGGCGTTGACGCCGGCGGCGGGCGCGACGCGGTAGTAGGTCGGCTTGGGCGTCAGCGCGACCCAGCCGCCGCGGCCGCGCACGTGCGGGCGCGCCCAGCGGCTGCTGGCCTCGATGCCTTCCAGGCCGACGCTCGCGTCGCGCATGCCCAGCGGCTTGAAGATCAGCCGCGAGACTTCCTCGGCATAGCTGCGCCCGCTGGCCTGGGCGACGACATCGCCGATCAGGCTGAAGGCGACGTTCTGGTAGGCGTAGCACTCGCCGGGCCGGCAGGTCATCGGCGCATAGGCCAGCTTCTGCACCAGGCTCGCGTAGTCGACGTTGGCCTCGATGTCGCGGTCGTAGGCGTTGCGGGTGAGGCCGACGCGGTGGCTCAGCACTTCGGCGACGGTGAGCTCCTGCGCCGCGCCCGGCTCGGACAGCTGCAGCGCCGGCATGTAGTCGGTGACGCGGCTGTCCCAGCGCAGGGCGCCCTGGTTCACCAGCAGCCCGGTGACGGTGCCGGCGAAGGCCTTGGACAGCGATGCGAGGCGGAACACGGTGTGGGCATCGATCGGCTCGCCGCCGTCGGCGTCGGTCACGCCGTAGCCGCGCGCGCTGAGCACCTGGCCGCCGCGCACGATCGCCATCGCCAGCCCGGGCACGCGCTGGTCGGCGACCAGCGACTGCGCGATCGCCTCGAACTCGGTGGTGTCGAAATCCGCCGGCAGCGCCGGCAGCGGCCGGATGACCGGCGCGGGCACGGTGACGCTGGCGGCGGCTGCCGCGCCGGCGGCGGGGGCCTGGGCGACGACGGCCGGGCGTTCGGCCGGCGCCGTCTGGGCGGTGGTGCCGAGGGCGAGCGGCAACAGGACGGCAAGCGTGCCGATCCGCCAGTTGCGGCGCTGACGCCGCTCCAGTTCGCCTTTCATCGCGCGCTCCCCCTGCGTATGCTCCACCTGCGGACCGATCATAACGTCAGTTCCGGAGCCTGCCTGAATCGGGGGCCGAAGTCCGATCCTGTCGTGACCGGTGTCGTGAAGGCGTCAGCATCCACATCCGGGGGACTTCGATGGTCGCGCTTCTGATCCTGGTCGTCATCGCCGTCGTGTTCGCCCTCTGGGCGGTCGGCATCTACAACGGGCTGGTCACTGCCCGCAACGCCTACAAGAACGCCTTCGCCCAGATCGACGTGCAGCTGCAGCGCCGCTTCGACCTGATCCCGAACCTGGTCGAGACGGTCAAGGGATACATCAAGCACGAGCGCGAGACCCTGGAGGCGGTGATCGCCGCCCGCGGCGCCGCGATGGCCGGGCTGTCGGCGGCCAAGGCCAGCCCGGGCGACCCGTCGGCGATGGCCGCGCTGGGCGCTTCGGAAGGTGCGCTCAACGGCGCGCTCGGCCGGCTGCTGGCGGTGGCCGAGGCCTACCCGGACCTCAAGGCCAACCAGAACATGATGCAGCTCAACGAGGAGTTGACCTCGACCGAGAACAAGGTCGCCTTCGCCCGCCAGGCCTTCAACGATGCGGTGATGGTCTACAACAACCGGCGCGAGGTGTTCCCGTCCAGCGTGGTCGCCGGCATGTTCCATTTCGCCCCGGCGGCGATGCTGGAGATCCCGGCCGAGCAGCAGGCGCAGGTGCGGGCGGCGCCGAAGGTGCAGTTCTAGGACGAGGGGCTAGGGGCCAGGAGCTGGGGGTTGGGGGGCATGGGCAAGGAACCTTCATGCTACCGATGCGTCCAGTCCCTAGCCCCTGGTCCCTAGCCCCTGCCTTTCCATGAACTTCTTCGAACGCCAGGCCGCCGCGCGCCGCGCCTCGACGTGGCTGGTGGTGCTGTTCGCGCTGGCGGTGCTCGGCATCGTGATCGCGGTCGACCTGGCGGTGCTGCTGTTCACCGCCGCCGGCCGCGAGGACGGGCAGGGCGGGAGCGGGGCGATGCTGGTGTTCGCCACCCTGGCGACGCTGGCGGTGATCGGCCTCGGCTCGCTGTACCGGGTTGCGTCGCTGCGCGGCGGCGGCGAGGCGGTCGCCCTGCAACTGGGTGGCACGCCGGTGCCGGCCGACAGCACCGACTTCAACCTGCGCCGGCTGCGCAACGTGGTCGAGGAGATCGCGATCGCCTCAGGCGTGCCGATGCCGCGCGTGTACGTGCTCGAGCACGAGGAGGCGATCAACGCCTTCGCCGCCGGCTATGCGCCGTCCGACGCCGCCATCGCGGTCACCCGCGGCGCGCTCGAGCGGCTCAACCGCGACGAACTGCAGGGCGTCATCGCCCACGAGTTCAGCCACATCCTCAACGGCGACATGCGCCTGAACATCCGCCTGATCGGCGTGCTGTTCGGCATCCTCATGCTCGCCCTGATCGGGCGCAAGGTACTGCAGTTCGGCGGCCGCGGCCGCAACTCGAAGGGTGCGGGCGCGGTGCTGATCGCGGCGCTGGTGGCGATGGTGGTCGGCTACGTCGGCCTGTTCTTCGCGCGCATGATCAAGGCCGGGGTGAGCCGCAGCCGCGAGTCGCTGGCCGACGCCAGCGCGGTGCAGTTCACCCGCCAGACGCAGGGGCTGGCCGGCGCGCTGAAGAAGATCGCCGGCCTGCAGGAAGGCTCCCGGCTGAGCGATCGCGGCGACGCCGAGGAAGTGAGCCACATGCTGTTCGGCGACGGTGTCGGTTTCCGCGGGCTGTTCGCGACCCACCCCCCGCTGCTCGCGCGCATCCAGGCGCTGGAGCCGTCGTTCCGCGGCGAGGAGCTCGCCCGCCTGCAGGCGCAGTGGCTGGCGACGCCGCCGGACGGACCGGAGGAGGATGCACGGCTGGGCCTGGTCGCGCATGAGGGCGGACGGCTGCCGGATCCGGCGAGCGCGATCGCGCTGAGCCCGGCGATGGTCGCGGCCCAGGTCGCGCAGCCGGAAGCCGACGACTACCGGCGCGCCGACGCGATCGCCGCGCGCATGCCGGAGTCGTTGCGCGCACTGGCCGCCAGCCGCGAGGACGTCATGCCGCTGCTGTGCGCGCTGCTGCTGGCCGAGGACGGCGTACTCGCCGAACGCCAGCTGGAGGAGGTGCGCGCCCGCCTCGGCATCGCCCTGGCCGACCGCGCCCAGCAGTTGCGGCGTCAGGAACTCGCCCACCTGCACCCGGCCCTGCGCCTGCCGCTGGCGACGCTCGCCTTTCCGGTGCTGCGGCTGCGGCCGCGGCCGGAGCTCGACGTCTTCCTCGACAGCGTGCACGCGATGGTGCACGCCGACGGCGCGGTGTCGCTGTTCGAGTATTGCCTGGGCACGCTGCTGCAGGTGCAGGTGCGCGAATCGCTGGAGCCGGGCCGCCACGCGCAGTTCGGCCGGCGCAAGCTGCCGGACGTCGCCACGCAGGCGGCGACCCTGCTCGCGGTGGTGGCGCAGGCAGGCCACGCCGATCCGGCGCAGGCGCAGCGCGCCTACCTCGCCGGCATGCAGCGCGTGCTGCCGCGCACGCATCTGCCGTATGCCTCCCCCGCGGGCGGCGTGCTCGCGCTGGACGGCGTGCTCGCCGGGCTGGACGCGCTGGACCCGCTCGCCAAGCAGGTGCTGGTCGAAGGCATCACCGCCGCGATCGCCTTCGACGGCACCGTGTGCGTGCCCGAGGCGGAGCTGCTGCGCACCCTGTGCGCCGCGCTGCACTGCCCGCTGCCGCCGATGCTGGAAGTGGCCTAGTCGCGTTTTTCCCGGCCGCGCCGCGTACAGCCGTTCCCCTCTCCCGCTTGCGGGAGAAGGTTTGGGTGAGGGCGCTTTGCCTTGGCCCCTCCCCCGCGCAGCGGGGGAGGGTTGGGGTGGGGGTGAGTCAGCCGCGAGAAGCCGGGCCCTCACCCTCGCGCTGCGCGCTCGACCTCTCCCGTCAACGGGAGAGGTGACAGCAGGGCAGCGTCGCGCGCTTCCAGCCGTTCCCCCTCTCCCGCTTGCGGGAGAGGGTCGGGGTGAGGGCGCTTTGCCTTGCCCCTCCCCCGCGCAGCGGGGGAGGGTTGGGGTGGGGGTGAGTCAGCCGCGAGAAGCCGCACCCCTCACCCTCGCGCTGCGCGCTCGACCTCTCCCGCATGCGGGAGAGGCGACAGCGAAGGCGACCGCCGTCGCTTACGCCGGCAGGTTCGCGGCCGCCAGCGCCCGGTACATCCCGTCCAGCGCCCGTGCCTGTGCCTGCAACTCGGCCAGCGTGCCGGTGTTGACGACCACGTCATCGGCGATCGCCAGCCGCGCCGACCGCGACGCCTGCGCCGCGATCATGCGGTCGGCGAGCGCGGCGTCGATGCCATCGCGCTGCAGCAGGCGGGCGTGCTGCACGGCCGGCGGCACGTCAACGACCAGGATGCGGTCGAGCCAGGGATAGGCGTCGCGGCCGCCGCCTTCGGCCAGCAGCGGGATCGCGGCGATCGCGTAGGGGCCGGGTGCCGCCTCGCATTGCGCGCGCAGGGCCTCGCGCACGCGCGGGTGCACGATCGCCTCCAGCCGGCGCCGCGCCGCGTCGTCGTCGAACACCCGGCGGCGCATCGCCGCGCGGTCGAGGGCACCCTCGCCATCGAGCACGCCCGACCCGAACGCCGAGACCACCTGCGCCAGTCCCGGCGTGCCCGGCGCGACCACCTCGCGCGCGGCGATGTCGGCGTCGGCGACGCTGGTCCCCAGCGCGACGAACTCCCGCGCCAGCGCGCTCTTGCCGGACGCCACGCCTCCGGTCAATCCGACGATGTAACGGGCCATGGGTGCCTCGCGTGCCTGCCTGCGGCGCAAGCATGCAGCAGCACGCTTCAGGGCGCACCCCGTTGCATCCCTCCTCCGCACAGCGGGGGAGGGGCGTTCCTCCTCTCCCGCTTGCGGGAGAGGGCTGGGGTGAGGGCGCTCTTCGCCTACCGCAGCCCGGCGAAGCGCAGGTACAGGTCCAGCAGGTCGCCGCCCCAGAAGAAGACGATCCAGCCGGCGACCGCGAGGTAGGGCCCGAACGGGATCGGCGTGGCGCGGTCGCGGCCCTTGGCCGCCAGCCACACCGAACCGACGATCGCGCCCACCAGCGAGGACAGCAGGATCGTCGGCAGGATGCCTTGCAGGCCGACCCAGGCGCCGAGCGCGGCCAGCAGCTTGAAGTCGCCGTGGCCCATCCCTTCCTTGCCGGTGAGTTGCTTGAACAGCCACCACACCGACCACAGGCTGAGGTAACCGACCATCGCCCCGGTCATCGCCTGCTTGGGCGTGAGGTACAGCGCGTCGATGCTCGCGGCCATGCCCAGCCACAGCAGCGGCAGGGTCAGCTGGTCGGGCAGCAGCTGGGTGCGCAGGTCGATCCCGGACAGCGCGATCAGGAAGCAGGTCAGCACGATCGCGCCGAAGCCGTGCCAGCCGAAGCCGAAGCGCCACACGCAGGCCAGCACCAGCAGCATGGTCAGCAGCTCGACCAGCGGGTATTGCCAGGAGATCGGCGCATGGCAGCTGCGGCAGCGGCCGCGCAGGGCCAGCCAGCTGAACACCGGGATGTTCTCGTACCAGCTCAGCTGGTGCTTGCAGTGCGGGCAGTGCGAGCGCTCGACCACGATGCCCGGCGGCGGCGGGTCGTACAGCTCCGGCTCGCCGAGCACCTCGCGGCTGTCGCGCTTCCACTGCCATTCCAGCCGCCGCGGCAGGCGCAGGATGACCACGTTGAGGAAGCTGCCCACCAGCAGCCCGAGTCCGGCCGCGGCGGGGTAGCCGAGGCCGGGGTTCTGGTCGAGGAACGCCATGCGTTTACATGGCCGCCGCGAGCTTGAAGATCGGCAGGTACATGCCGACCACCATGCAGCCGACGATGCCGCCGATGAAGATCATGATCATCGGCTCCAGCAGGCTGGACAGCGCATCCACCGCGTTGTTGACCTCGGTCTCGTAGAACTCGGCGACCTTGAACAGCATCGTGTCCAGCGCGCCGGCCTCTTCGCCGATCGCGGTCATCTGGATCACCATGTGCGGAAACAATGCGGTCTGCTTCATCGCCATGTTGACCTGGTAGCCCACCGCGACGTCGTCGCGGATGCGGAGCACCGCCTTCTCGTAGACCCGGCTGCCGGTGGCACCGGCGACCGTGTCCAGCGCCTCGACCAGCGGCACGCCGGCCTTGAAGGTCACCGCCAGCGTGCGCGCGAAGCGCGCGATCGCCGAGTTGTGCAGGATCTGGCCGACGACGGGCAGCTTGAGCATGATGCGATCGACGGCATCCGAGAACGCCGGAGAACGGTTCCTCAGCATGACGAACGCGACGCCGGAGCCGATGACGACCAGCAGCACCAGCCACCAGTAGGCAATCATGAAGTCGCTGGCCGCCATGATCAGCTTGGTGAAGGCCGGCAGGTCCGCGCCGAAGCTCGCGAAGACCTGTTCGAACTGCGGCACCACGAAGACCAGCAGGATCGCACTGACCAGGATCGCCACCGCGATGACCGTGGCCGGGTAGAACAGGGCCTTCTTGATCTTGCCCTTGAGCTCCTCGATGTTTTCCTTGTAGGTGGCGATGGTGTCGAGCACCGTCTCCAGCACGCCCGCCGACTCGCCGGCGCGGACCAGGTTGCGGTACAGCTCGTCGAACTGGACCGGGTGTTTGGTCAGCGCTTCGGACAACGAGGAGCCCGACTCGATGTCGGCGCGCAGGCTGTTCACCAGCTGGCCGACCTTCGGGTTCTTCTGGCCGCCGGCGATGATCTCCAGGGCCTGCACGATCGGCACGCCGGACTTCATCATGGTCGCCAGCTGGCGACTGAAGATCGCGATGTCCCGGGGCGTGATGCGCTTGCCGGCGCCGCCGAACAGCGGCTTTGGCTTGGGCCGGACCGAGGTCGGGTTGATGCCCTGGCGGCGCAGCTCGGCGCGCAGCAGGCCGGCGGTCTTGGCCGACTGCTCGCCCTTCATCTTGGTGCCGCGCTTGTCGGTGCCTTCCCAGACGAACGTCTGCAGCGGGTCGAGCTGGCGGGCAGCGGCCTGCTTCATGTTGGATCGGGTCACGGCCATGGGATCAGTCCTTGGTGACGCGGTTGATTTCGGCGAGGTCGGTGACGCCGTTCCTGACCTTCAGCAGCGCGGATTGGCGCAGGTCGCGCACGCCGGCGTTCTGCGCGGCCTCGGTCAGCTGCTGCACGTTGCCGCCGGCGAGCACGATCGCCTGGATCTCGTCGGTCATCGGCATGACCTGGTAGATGCCGGTGCGGCCCTTGTAGCCCTCGGTGCAGTCGGCGCAGCCGACCGCCTCGTACAGGGTCAGGCCGGCGGCGATCTCCTCGTGGGTGAAGCCTTCGGCCAGCAGCGCGTGCTCGGGCAGCTGCACCTCGCGCTTGCAGTCGTGCAGGCGGCGGGCGAGGCGCTGGGCGATCACGATCGTCACCGACGAGGTGATGTTGAACGGCGCCACGCCCATGTTCATCAGGCGCGAGATGGTCTGCGGGGCGTCGTTGGTGTGCAGGGTGGACAGCACCATGTGGCCGGTCTGCGCGGCCTTGATCGCGATCTCGGCGGTCTCCAGGTCGCGGATCTCGCCCACCATCACCACGTCCGGGTCCTGGCGCAGGAAGCTGCGCAGGGCGGCGGCGAAGGTCATGCCGCGCTTGACGTTCATCTGCACCTGGTTGATGCCCGGCACGCGGATTTCGACCGGGTCCTCGACGGTGGAGATGTTGCGGGTCTCGTCGTTGAGGATGTTCAGCGCGGTGTACAGCGACACGGTCTTGCCCGAGCCGGTCGGGCCGGTCACCAGCACCATGCCGTAGGGCTTCCTGATCGCGTCGAGGAACAGCTTCTTCTGGTCGTCCTCGTAGCCGAGCTTGTCGATGCCGAGCCTGGCGGCGCCGGCGTCGAGGATGCGCAGCACGATCTTCTCGCCGAACAGGGTCGGCAGGGTGCTGACGCGGAAGTCGATCTGCTTGGTCTTGCTCAGGTTGAGCTTGATGCGCCCGTCCTGCGGCACCCGCTTCTCGGCGATGTCCAGCTGCGCCATCACCTTCAGGCGCGCGGCGATGCGGGCCTGCAGCTTGACCGGCACCTTGGCCACCTGCTTGAGCATGCCGTCGATGCGCAGGCGCACCCGGTACTCGGTCTCGTAGGGCTCGAAGTGGATGTCCGAGGCGCCGCGGCGGATCGCGTCCACCAGCACCTTGTTGATGAACTTGACGACCGGGGTGTCGTCGCCCTTGGCGTCGACGCCGGAATCGCTGTTGGCGAGCTCGTCCTCGCCGCCGGAGGTCTCCAGCGTGTCCAGTCCTTCGGCGTCGCCGACGACTTCGGCCAACGCGTCGCCCTGCTCCAGCCACTGGTCGATGGTGCGCCGGATGCGCTCCTCGTCGACCAGGATGGCCTCCACCGTCAGGTTGACGTGGAACTTGATCTCGTCGAGCGCGCGGGTGTTGGTCGGGTCGGCGATGCCGACGAACAGGCGGCCGCCGCGCTTGAACAGCGGCAGCGCGTTGTGCTTGCGGACCAGCTCCTCGTTGACCAGCTTGATCGCCGACTGCGCCGGGTCCATCGACGCGACGTCGAAGATCGGCATGCCGAACTCGATCGAGTTGGCCGCGGCCAGGTCGGCCGGCGCGATCAGCTTCTTCTCCAGCAGGTAGCCGGCGAGCGGGCGCTTCTCGCGGGTGGCGGCGTCCATCGCCTCGCGGGCGGCGGACTCCTCCAGGGCGCCGTCCATCACCAGGCGCCGGGCGATGCCCGTGATTCCGGCCAGGTTGGCGGCCATGCGCGTGTTCTCTAGGTACTTCCCCAAGGGTCGACTTTACCCCAAAGCCGCCGAGGCACAAGCGGGCCGCTGTTCCGCTTTTCCAAATGTTTCAGCGGCCAAGCCGATGTTCTTAACGTGCTGAATGGAGGCCGCGCGCGCCCGCACCTCTCCTTCCCCCGCTTGCGGGGGAAGGCCGGGATGGGGGTGAGCGGTTCGGCGAGGCCCCCAAGACCGGCTGCCCATGCCCCCGTCCTTCCGGCTACCCTTGCCGCAGGGGGTTGCATGCACATTTCGGTCATCCTGCCAGCCAAGAACGAAGCCGAGGGCCTGAAGCGGACGCTGCCGGCCCTGCGCGCCTGCCTGCCCGGGGCGGAGGTCATCGTGGTGGACGACGGCTCCGCCGACGGCACCGCGGCGGTCGCGGCCGCGCACGGCGCGCGGGTCGTGTCCTCGCCGTACCCGATGGGCAACGGCGCGGCAATCAAGCGTGGCGCCCGCGCGGCCGGCGGCGAGATCCTGGTGTTCATGGACGCCGACGGCCAGCACGACCCGGCATTGATCCCGCGCCTGCTGGAGAAGCTGGAGGCCGGCTACGACATGGTGGTCGGCGCGCGCGACGCCTCCGGCCAGGCCAACGTCGGCCGCGGCGCCGCCAACGCCTTCTACAACCGGCTTGCCAGCTGGATGACCGGGCACCGGGTCGCCGACCTCACCTCCGGCTTCCGCGCCGTGCGCGCCGCGCGCTTCCGCGAGTTCCTGCACCTGCTGCCGAACGGCTTCAGCTACCCGACGACCAGCACGATGGCGTTCTTCCGCAGCGCGTATCCGGTGGCCTACGTCCCGATCCCGGTCGCTCAGCGGATCGGCAAGAGTCACATCCGGCCCCTGCGCGACGGCGCGCGGTTCCTGCTGATCATCTTCCGGATCGCGACGCTGTATTCGCCGCTGAAGCTGTTTGCGCCGGTGAGCCTGGCCTTCCTGCTGCTCGGCTTCGGGTACTACGGCTGGACTTTCGCCACCGAGCATCGTTTCACCAACATGAGCGCATTGTTGCTCAGCGCGTCGGTGATCGTGTTCCTGATCGGCTTGGTCTCCGAGCAGATCACCAGCCTGACCTATCGCAAGGAATGAATGCAGGCACGGAGGGCCGCGGGCGGCGCGCCCTGCTGGTGACGCGCAACTTCCCACCGCTGGTCGGCGGGATGGAGCGGCTCAACCAACGCCTGCTGGCGGCGCTCGCGACCGCGGGTCCGGTCTGGCTGGCCGGCCCCGAGGGTTGCCGGGAGCATGCCGGTGGCGCGGAGCGTGTCGAGGAGGTGCGGTTGCGTCCGCTGTGGCGGTTCCTGGTGGGCGCGGCGGTGGCGGCCGCGCGCCTCGCGCGCGCGGCACGGCCCACGGTGGTGGTGGCGGGCAGCGGGCTCGCCGCGCCGCAGGCGCTGCTCGCGTCCCGCCTGGTCGGCGCGCGCTGCGCCGTTTACGTGCACGGACTCGACCTGGTGGTGGACAATCCGGTCTACCAGCGCTGCTGGGTGCCCGCGATCCGGCGCGCCGATCGCGTGCTCGCCAACAGCCGGCACACCGCCCGCCTGGCGATCGCGCGCGGTGTCGCGCCGGAGCGGATCAGCGTGGTGACGCCGGGCGTCGATGCAGGCGCAGCGGTGTTGCAGGATGCCGCCGCCGTCCGCGCCAAGCATGGCCTGGGCGCGGGCCCCGTCCTGGTATCCGTGGGCCGGCTCACCGCCCGCAAGGGCTTGCAAGGCTTCGTGAGGGACGTGCTGCCGGTCGTCGCCGCGTGTCATCCGGATGTGCGACTGGTGGTCATCGGCGATGAGCCACGGGACGCCCTGCACGCGGCGGCCGGGTCGGAACGCGAACGCGTGCTGAGCGCGGCGCGCCTCGCCGGGATGGCGGAGCGGGTGGTCCTGTTGGGGAGCGTGGACGATGCGGAACTCGCCGGCCTGCTCGCGACCGCCGACCTGCACGTGTTTCCCGTGCAAGCCATGCCGGGCGACGTCGAAGGTTTCGGGAT